>JAPJNB010000196.1 GCA_026461385.1 Akkermansiaceae bacterium | reverse complement strand
CGGTGAACCTTAATGGAGGTGTTCTTGCCTCCAATAATAGTAATCCTCGCGCCATATCTAACAATCTCGCCGTTGGTAGCAACTTAACACTAGGCCAAGCCACCGGCGGTACCGGCAATTTAACACTATCTGGCACGATGAATCTCGGCGCGGCCACTCGGACCATCACGGTGGACAACGCCGCAACATTTCTCACCGGTGCGATTTCTAACGGTGGAATCACCAAAGCAGGCAGTGGCGCACTCACCCTTTCTGGCGTGAATACTTACACTGGTGCCACGACGATTAGCAGCGGCAATCTGGTAGTTAATGGCAGTATCTCTACAAGTATACTAACAACCGTATCCTCTGCGGCTACGATTGGAGGATCGGGGACTGTAGGGGCACTCACCGTACTATCAGGCGGCTTCGTCACCCCCGGTAACAGCCCAGGCATACTCACGGTGAACGGAAATTACACTCAGGCGGGAACTTATACTGCAGAAATTACAGCAACTACCCCAGGGGTGAGTGGATACGATCAGATAGACGTCACCGGAGCTGTAAACATCACGGGTGGTAGCCTTATCGCGCAGTTCAACACGTTCACCCCTGTTAATGGAAACCTCCTTTTCATTTTGCTAAACGACGGAAGCGACTCGATTACAGGCACGTTCTCAGGCTATGCACAAGGTGACATTATCAGCAACTATGGCGGCATCGATTGGAAAATCAGTTACACGGCTGACTCCACAAGCAACACCTTCACGGGTGGCAACGATATCGCGATCATGGCGGTCCCCGAACCAAATATAGCAGTACTCCTTGGCGGTTTGGGTGCATTTTTACTGTGTCGCCGCCGAGCTTGAACTAATTGATGGATTTTTTGGTTTTGAGATTAGGCCGAATCATTTCGGCCTCGGTGGGCTATCTTAATCTGTCATCAATTACCTTATAAATTCATCTTTCAGTTATTCAGCGAACCAATCGTGTCGATTTCAATTATAATGAATGATTCCAACAAATTGGAGTACGGAAAACATCTCAAAACTAAACTTAGTAAGCCATTCAACTTGCCTGTTAGTATACTTGCAGCCGTAATGGCGATTTCCATTTTGCATGGTGAAAATATTTCATCAGCGCTGGTGGAACTACCCGGTGATGGCACGGTGGTAATCCGGCAAGAGCAAACAGGCCAGTGGGTAGAGTTGAGCTCTGAAATTCCTTTCAGTGAGAAGGACTTCGTGCTCGGACGCTTGCCAGCGCTGGAAAAGTTCGTGAGTTGTTTTCGGGGGACCTCCTCTTGTTGGATGGAGTCACGCGTTGGTGCTTCGGTCGCGGAAGTGCCGGCTGAGACTCAGTTTTTGCTGGCTCGCCTCGCGGATGGAAACTACCTGGCGATGGTTCCTTTGCTAGACGGCGCGTTCCGCTCCAGTATTTCCGGCGGCGCGGACGGACGCCTGCACCTGCTTGTGGAAAGCGGAGATACCAATGCGACCACCAAACGGATCACCGGTCTTTATGTGGAGGTGGGTCCCGAGCCATTCGCCTTGGTGCGTTCCGCCACGGCGCGGGTGCGCGCCCGGCAGCAACCCGTCGTAGCGGATGCTGTTCCGCAAGTGCCTGATTTCGTACGCTACTTCGGCTGGTGTTCTTGGAATGCCTTTTACGACAAAGTGACTCATGCCGGGGTGATGCAGGCCATGCGTAAGTTCGAGGAAGGTGGTGTGAGTCCGGGATTTGTCGTACTCGACGACGGTTGGCAATCGGCCGCGGACAAGATGCTCACCGGCTACGAGGCCAATCCGGAAAGATTTCCAGACGGGCTGGCTGCCACGGTCCGCGAGCTAAAGCAGGCGCACCACGTTTCGCGCGTGCTTGCTTGGCATGCCTACAACGGCTACTGGCGCGGCAGTGATCCGCGGAGTCTACCCGCCCTTGGAATCCAGATGGTCAAACCGTTCTTACCAGCTAGACTTATGAGCGCCCCAGTCGTTCAAAGCACCGAGAAGGAAGGGGCTCTACCGCGCGCATTTTATCCTACGGTTTACCGAAATTCCATCGGTGAGCCGGATCTGAGCAAGTTTTTCGCCGCCTATCATGGATTCTTGCGCAAACAGGGTGTGGACGGGGTGAAAATCGACGCGATGAGCTGGGTTGAGACCTTGGGGGAAGACCGTGGCGGACGGGTGCGTGCTACGCGGGAACTGGTGGACGCTACCGTGCGTTCCGAGCGCGAAATTTTTGACCACAATGTCATCTGGTGCAGCTCGTGTTCTAACGATTGCGTCCTGCAGTCTCCACGCTCTGCGGTCATGCGCACATCCACCGATTTTTTTCCTGACAAAAAGGAATCCCACGGCCGCCACGTGATTAACAACGCCCTCAACTCGCTCTGGATGGGCGAATTCATCATCCCCGACTGGGACATGTTTCAGACGCATCATCTAGCAGGCAAGTTTCATGCAGCCGCCCGCGCCATCTCCGGTGGACCGGTCTACGTCTCGGATGAGTTGGGAAAGACCGACTTCGCGATGCTGCGCCAACTGGTGCTGAGCGACCGAACCGTGCCACAGTGCCTCGGACCGGCACGACCAACGGCTGATAGCCTATTCATCGATCCCGCCCGCGAACCGGCCTTGTTCAAAGTGTTCAATCTCAACCCAGCGGGCGGCGGCGTGCTCGGGATTTTCAACTGCGGCTACGATCCCGCCACCAAGCGACTTGTGAGTGGTCGGGCGTGCGTCGACGATGTGCCCGGTCTGGCAGGCGAGGAATTCGCCGTTTTCAGTCATGGTGAAAACTCGCTGCGCCGTGTCACGCGGGCGGACCATCTGCCGCTGGCTTTGCGCGAACTGGAGTTTGAAATCCTCACGCTGGTACCGATCCGCGAAGGATTTGCCGCCATCGGTCTAGCAGACAAGCTAAACAGCGGAGGCTGCGTGAGCGCACTCCGGCAGGTGAAACCCGGGCACGTGGAAGTGGATCTGCGCGATGGTGGTGAATTTCTAGCATGGTCGAGGAATTCACCGCAGGCGGTTCTCGCGAACGGTCGGAAGTTAGACTTCGGCTTTGACAAAGAAACCCACGCGCTGCGCGTGGATGTGCCGCGTGGTCGCCCGGTAACTCTCATCTTCGAACCATCATGAAATCTCTCATCTCGATTATTGCCTTACTGGGCTCTATCAGCAGCAGTTTGTCCGGTGCTGCGCAATGGATCGGACTGCCGGAAACGAGTGCCAGCAATGCCTGGTTTTGTTTTCGGAAGCAAGTGGCGCTCGACAAGGTCCCAAAGTCCGCGCCAGTTCGAATCGCGTGTGACAGCAAGTATTGGTTGTGGGTCAATGGCGAGCGGGTGGTCTTCGAAGGTCAACTCAAACGTGGCCCCACTCCAGTGGATACTTACTGTGATGAGGTCAACCTCGCACCGTATTTGCGCCGAGGCGAAAATACGATCGCCGTTCTGCTTTGGTATTGGGGGAAATCCGGCTTTTCGCATAACAGTAGCGGGCAAGCCGGTCTCTTGTTCGATGCTGCTCTCGATGACAAACCGCTGCCGAGCGACCGCTCGTGGAAAGTGATTCGTCACCCAGCCTTCGGCAACACCGGCAAACCGTATCCAAACTTTCGTCTACCAGAGCCAAACATCCAATTCGACGCTCGCAAGGACATTGGCTCGTGGATGTCGGCGGACTTCGATGACCGGGCATGGCTTCAAGCGCGTGAGTTCGGCGAGCCCCCCGTCGCTCCATGGGGCAAATTGGTCATCCGCCCGATCCCGCAGTGGAAGAATTCCGGCTTGCGTGACTACGTGAGCACATCGGAGATGCAGGGAAAAAATGGAGTCGTAGTGACAAAATTGCCCTACAACGCTCAGATCACGCCCTATCTCAAGATTGATGCACCCGCTGGCCTGAAGATCGATATCCGCACGGATAATGACGTCGTGGGCAACAAGCCCTGTGTCCGTGCGGTTTACATCACGCGCAAAGGTGTGCAGGAATATGAATCACTCGGCTGGATGAATGGCCACCAGGTGCGCTACAGCATTCCGGAAGGGGTGAAGGTGCTTGCATTGAAATATCGTGAGACTGGATACGACTCTGACTTCGCTGGGCATTTCTCCTGTGACGATCCCGCACTGAACCTCTTGTGGGAGGAAGCTCGTCGCACGTTGTATGTGAACATGCGCGATTCCTATATGGATTGTCCGGATCGGGAGCGCGCACAGTGGTGGGGTGATATGGTCACTGAAATGGGCCAATCATTCTATGTGTTTGATCATGCCCACGGGCCGTTGTTGGCCAGAAAGGGCATTCTCGAACTCGCCAGTTGGCAGCGGAAAGACGGCTCAGTTTATTCTCCCATACCCGCTGGGGTGACCAGTGAGCGCACTCAAGAAATCGGTGGTAAAAAAGTTGAGGATGGTTCGTGGAATCGCGAACTGCCACTGCAGATGCTTGCCAGTGTTGGCTGGTATGGTTTTTGGACTTACTACCAGCACACTGGCGACCAGCAGGCGATTTCGGAAGTGTATCCCGCCGTTCGTTCTTATCTAGCACTTTGGAAGTTAGGTCCAGACGGGCTGGTCGTTCATCGCGCCGGGGAATGGGACTGGCCGGACTGGGGAACGAACGCGGACGCGGCCGTACTCGACAACACCTGGTTTTATCTCGCGCTCAAAGCCGCCGTTGAAATGGCTCGGCTCACCGGCCACGCCGAGGATCTGCCGGACTATCATCAAAAAATGGAGTCGATCGCCGCAGCCTTCAATCGTAATTTTTGGAAGGGTGACCACTACCACTCATCGGCTCATGCCGGTGATACGGATGACAGAGCAAACGCAATGGCTGTGGTGGCGGGACTGGCGCAGCCGGAGCAATTCCCCGAAATCCGCCGCGTTCTCGCCGACAAGACTTACGCGAGTCCCTACATGGAGAAATTCGTGCTTGAGGCGCTTTTCCTAATGGGAGCTCCAGAGCAGGGGTTAGATCGGATGAGGTCGCGTTATCACACCATGCTCAATGACAACTTCAGCACGCTGTGGGAAAATTTCGGCGGAGGCAAAGACCGCGCCGACATGGGCAGTTGCAATCACGCATGGTCTGGTGGCCCGCTTACGATTCTCAGTCAATACGCGGCTGGGCTCGCGCCGACGACTCCCGGTTGGAAGACGTTTTCCGTCCGGCCGCAGCCGGGGACGCTTCATGCCATCGATGCGGGAGTCTCCACCCAGACAGGTGAGATCCGTGTCGTGATTCGGCGGGCGGAAAAACAATTTCGTCTCGAGCTGGATGCGCCTGTCGGTACGCTCCCCACGGTTTATGTGCCCAAACCTGCGGGTGGTGAATGGCGCCGAATCCAAGTCAATGATATCGTCGTTTGGGATGCAAAGCAGGAGACTCATCCTGTAGGAACCTCAGTAAGCCACCTTGCTGACGAAGCTCAATTTTACAAGTTAGAAATTCCAGCAGGATATTACACTATCCTCGCTGACTAAAAAATATGAAAGCTTTCGAAACACGATGTGTGGCCCTTTCCATGATCCTTGTGGGTCTATCATCCTGCGTTCTCCAGGCGGCAGAACCGGAGCGTCTCAACATCCTCTGGCTGATCGCCGAGGACATGTCGCCGCATTTCGGATGCTACGGTGAGAAGGCAATTCAGACGCCTAACGTGGATAAGATGGCGGCGCGTGGCGTGCTCTTTGAGAGGGCATTTACCACAGGGCCGATCTGCTCGCCATCGCGATCTGCGCTCATCACGGGGATGTATCAGACAAGTATCGGCGCCCAAAACCACCGGAGTGGCGTCGGCGCGGAAAAAATACACCTCCCGCCAAGCGTGGAACTCGTGCCCCGCCTCTGCCAGCGGGCCGGCTACTACACGTGCAACGGCGGCTATTATCCGACCCTGCTCAAAGGAAAAACCGATTACAATTTCCAGTTCGAACCAGGCGTTTATGACGGCGCGGATTGGACCGAGCGCAAACCGGGTCAACCGTTCTTTGCGCAAATCCAGCTGCTTGGCGGCAAGACTCGCGATGAAACCGAGGAGATTGCCAAGGCCCGGCAGAAGCTCGGCAATGCCACGCCGGTGGACAAACTCGAGCTTCCGCCCTACTACCCGCGAACGGCGGCCATGCTTGATGACTGGGCTGCTACACTTGACGCCATTCGCATCACGGATAGGCAGGTCGGTGAAATTCTGGATCGGCTGCAGGCGGAGGGTATCCTCGATCAGACGGTGATTTTTTTCATCAGCGACCACGGCGTGAGCCATGCCCGAGGCAAACAATTTCTATACAATGAGGGCACGCACATTCCCTTTGTGGTTTGTGGGCCCGGCCTCCCGCAGGGACAACGGCGCAAGGATCTCATCGAGCACATCGACATGGCCGCCATGTCACTTGCGCTTGCAGGCATTCCGATACCGAAAGGCATGCAGGCCCGCAACGTTCTTGCACCGGATTACCCGCATCGGGATGCGGTCTTCTCCGCGCGCGACCGGGCCGACGAGACCGTTGACCACATCCGCAGCGTCCGCACGGAGCGTTGGAAATACATCCACAACTTCTTGCCGCAGCGCCCTTATCTCCAACCGAATGCCTACAAGGACGCCAAGCCCTGCCTGATCGCCCTGCGGGCTGCGGAAGCTGCTGGGCAACTCGATGGCGTGCAACGACTCATCTTCGCCAAAACGCGGGAGCCGGAAGAGCTCTACGACCTTGAATCCGACCCATGGGAAGTACACAACCTTGCAAACAATCCCGCGCACATCAAGATGCTGCAAGAGCTTCGCGCAAAACTGAACCAGTGGATGGAGCAGACCAATGACCAAGGCCGCACGCCTGAGCCTGAGTCGCGCTACGACGCCGACATGGCCGAGTATCTAGGCCGCCATCCTAACCCCGAAGTCGTGAGGAACATCGCGCTGATGAAACAATGGGCGAAGGAAGGAAAATGAGATGTCATCTCGCCCAAGTAATAACCATCAAACTCTACGGATACTAATGAAATTGAAACCTGAAATCGTAGGTATGTTCTTCCTGATGCACGCGACAGCGTGTCTAGCTGCATCACCCGCGACGAGCCTTAGCGAAGCGAAGACAAACGGAGGAAAACCCAATGTTCTCATCATTTTGTCCGACGATCAGGGCTATTGCGAACTGGGGTCATTCATGGAATTTGCGTCCGCAACCAACCTAGGATCGCATCTCGCCGAGAAGTATCGGGCCATCAAGACTTGCACGGACAAAGAGGCTCCGATCGAAGTTTGCTTCGAGGCCGCACGCCATTGCATGCCGAATATCGATGGCTTGGCAAAGCAGGGCGTGCGCTTCACTGATTTCCATGCCGCGCCAACTTGTTCGCCATCACGTGCGGCGCTGATGACCGCTCGCTATCCCCAGGGCTTCGGCGTCTATACCAACGACGATGTCATCGAGGGTGGCGCGGAAGGCATCCCCGCTGAGGTGAAGTTTCCGGTAAAGCTATTCCAAGGAGCAGGATATTCAACTGGTCTGGTCGGTAAATGGCACCTAGGTAGCGAAAAGCCCGGTCAACATCCGAACGACCGCGGTTTCGATTATTTCTTCGGTTTCGATCGGGCGCACACCGAGAAGTATCACTCCAAGAACTTGCAGCGGAACCGGGAGAAAGTACCGGCTGTCGGCTGGCTGGCGGATCAGATTTCCGATGAGGCGGTCGCTTTTGTAGGCCGAGCGCACAAAGAAGAGAAGCCATTCTTTCTATATGTTGCCTACAATGAACCGCACGGTCCATCGCCACGGCCACCGCAAACTTATATCGATCATTTCAAGAGCGGCTCGGATGTGGTGGACGTGCATTTCGCCACCATCTACGGCATGGATCAGGGCATTGGCCGCATTCTGGCCGAGCTAAAGAAAAACGGACAACTTGAAAACACCTTGATTCTCTATGGTTCTGACAATGGCCTGGGACAGGGTGAGTACCAGGGTGGATTCCGGTCTGGGGGCGAGAGATACAGCGTCGGCGTTCCAGGAAACGGCCCCTTCCGTGGTTGCAAGTGGACGCCTTGGGAAGGCGGGGTGCGCGTGCCGTTCATCGCCTGTCTGCCTGGTGGGGTGGCCAAGACCAGTCCGGCGCTCGTCTCCATCATGGACGTGCTTCCGACCGCGCTGGATCATGCAGGCATCCAAGTGCCCTCTGAATACAAATTGGATGGCAAGAGTTTCTTGCCGATTCTCCAAGGCAAATCCAATGGCGACGACCAGCGCATGCTCATTTGGGCCAGTGATGCCCAAGCCCCTTATCCGAGTCCCGAGTGGAGTCCGGATTATGCGAAATTGGCACGGGGCGGCAAAAAAACTGCGCGTGCGGACGGCTATCCGGCGGCATGGTATGTGCGCACGCCGCAATGGAAGCTTGTAGGGTGGGATCGAATTGAGCCGGCGCTGATCGACATGGCCGCCGACCCCTATGAACACACGGATGTCTCCAAGCAACATCCTGAGGTGGTGGAGCGACTGCGTCACGAATACGCCGCCTGGATGACGAACCAAAAACCACCGCAAAACTATAACATGAAACAATGGGAAAAACTCCTGCCGGGTTCAGCCAAGTCGCAATGAATGGATAGGGAAAAGCGCTCAAGAAAGACCGCAGAACCCAAGCCACCCAGACAACACCAGAAGACACCCAACCATGAAACGAATCATCCTCACCGCCCTGCTGCTCACGTCGCTTGCTGCACTCCAGGCCGCCGCCTCACCCGCACCTGCAAAGAAGCCCAACATCGTCTTCATTTTTTGTGATGATCAGCCGAAAAACGCCATGGGTTGCATGGGGAACAATGCCATTTCCACTCCCAACATGGATCAACTCGCGGCGGACGGCGTGTTGTTCGATCATATGTTTGTTACCACCTCGATTTGTGCGGTCAGTCGGGCCAGCCTGCTCACGGGTCAGCACATGGCGCGGCACGGCATCAACAGTTTTGAGAAGCCACTGACCGCCGAACAGTGGCAGCAGACCTATCCCGTGCTATTGCGCGCGGCGGGGTATCGCACCGCCTTCCTCGGCAAGCTGGCCGTGGGCAGCCCGAAGACTGCACCCAAGGAACTTTGCCTTCCCTCCGATAAATTTGATCTTTGGTATGGCTTTCCCCAACAGTTTAACTTCAACCAGAGTGGTCGGTATGTGACGACCATCATGGAGGAAAAAGCCGTAAATTTCCTGCGCGAACAGCCAAAGGATAAGCCCTTTCTCCTGATTCTCGCGCTGAAAGAACCGCACACGCCGTTCGACATGGAAGACCCGGAAATGGCTGCGACTCTGGCTCAAGGCCCTATCCCACGCCCAGCGACTCTCAAGGCGGAAGCCTTCGGAAACTTGCCCGTCGCCATTCGTGACAGCAGAAATTCCGTCACGCCCGGGCCGGAATTTTTAAAGAATGACGACAAGTATCAGAAGGAGATTGCCACCACCTACCGTTACATTCATCGCGCAGACATCACCGTGGGGCGGATCATGGCGGCGTTGAAGGAGCAAGGTTTCGACCAAAACACGATCGTGATTTTCAGCTCCGACAACGGCAGCATGGACGGCGCGCATCGGCTCGTGGGTAAATGGAACATGTATGAGGAAAGCATCGCGGTCCCTCTGATCATCCGGGATCCACGCCTGCCAGCAGCGCTGCACGGTCGCCGCTCGCAGATGGCCCTGAACATCGACCTTGCGCCTACCATGCTGGCACTGGCCGGTGTGCCCGTTCCCCCTACGATGCAGGGGAGCGACCTCCAAGTGATTCTACAAGACCCCAGCGCGAAGGGCCGTGAAGACTGGTATTATGAACACGACACCGTCGGCCTTGATAACTCGAAAGGTCGTCCTCTCCCTCGCTGCGAAGGTGTCCGATCCGAGCATTGGAAATATATCCGCTACAAGGACACAAACCCAGTACAGGAAGAACTGTTCGACCTGCAAAAAGATCCGCTCGAAGAACAAGACCTCGCCAAGGACGCGGCACACGCCGCGACCCTAGTGCACCTGAGTGCACGCTGCGACGAACTGCGGAAAACCCTCCAATCACAAAGCACCCAATGAAAAACATGTGCCAGCTCCTCATTGCCATCTTCATCTCATCCGCAGCCATTCTCGGCGCGCAGGAACTCTCGCCGGAGGCCAAAGCTAAAGCCAAAGTCGGCAGAGTCGAAACGCCCGCCCCTACCCATCCACCGCTTCAGCCTGTAGATATCACGAAGCTGCCCGAGGGCACCGAGCAACTCGACCTTTACCTGCTAATGGGCCAGTCGAACATGAAGGGCCGCGGTATCATGCCCGAGGAGTCGAAGCGCGACCCGCGCATGGTGATGATGCATCTCAAAGACGACTCATGGTATCTCGCGCGTCACCCGCTGCATCTGGCTGGTGATGCCAAAACGTTCGCGGGCCATGGCAACGAGGGCGTCGGGCCCGGCCTGACCTTTGCCGAAGCTCTCATTTCGCAGAACCCAAAGATCGCCATTGGCCTCGTCCCTTGTGCTCTCGGTGGCTCGCCGATCAACCTCTGGCAAAAGGGTGGCAAGCTCTACGAAGAAGCTCTTCGCCGCGCCATGGTTGCACTTCAGACCACCGCGCCAGTCAAAGCACGCATTCGTGGCGTCCTTTGGGTTCAAGGCGAAGCGAATGCGAACGCCGCAGGCCTAGCAGTTCACGAGGCCAAACTCCTCAAGCTCGTCGATGACCTTCGTGCCGATCTCGCTCAGCCAGACCTGCCGTTCATCGCGTGCACCATCGGAGAGATGGGCGATATCCGCGACGAAAACAATCTCGCCGACGCCCAAGCGATGAATCAAATCCTCCTTGCGTTATCTTCAAAAAGGGCATCCACCGCATGCGTCGACGCCCGCGATCTCCACACGCACATCGGGGACAGGCTGCACTACGACACGGCCGCACAGAATGAAATCGGTAAGCGTTTTGCAGCGAAGCTGAAGGAGCTGCGCGCGAATAAATCGCCGGGAAGTCAACCCAAGGATGCGCCATGAAATGTAGCACCTCCGATGCTCCTTCAATGGCACCTAGTAGGTTGGTGCAGTGTCAGATTCTCAACCAAGAGCATGAGGTCAAAATGCTGACAAACGACTGGGTGAAAGCATTATTTGCTGCCGCGGTGATGTGTGGGTCCCTTTCGCTGGCTGAGGCATCTGAACGGGTAGCGATTGGCGCGATTCGCTGGGATGCTTGGTTCGCCGATGCGGTGAATCCATACGAAAAAAATCTCGCGGACAAGCAGTGGCACGGGCGACTGCCGTTCTATGCCAAGATCATCTCGGATAACCAAGTTGAAGTGCGTGGCGACACACAGGCGGCGGTGGATCAGGAGATCGCCTACGCCAAGGCTGGTGGTATTGATTACTGGGCGTTTCTCTATTACCGAGAAGGTATCCGGAATGACAGATTCAATCACGGCTACATGAACCGTGCTCGTCGACTCTATCTAACGAGTCAGCACAAGAGCGATGTCAATTTCTGCCTCATCGTTAATCCAAGGCGCACGACTGATCCACACATCATGGACACCGAAATCAATGAGTGGATAGCGATGATGCAGGAGCCTAGCTATCAGAAGGTTGCTGGGGACCGACCGCTTCTTTACTTCATGTTTTGGAATCCAAACTCCACCGCCGAACGCCTATTCGGATCTGTAGAAAAAGGCCGCGCCTATATGGACAAGCTGCGGAAACGCATCATGGAGACGGGACAGAAAAATCCCTATTTCGTCGCGCTCTCGCAGAAGCCAGAGATCGGAGCCGCCGCCGCAGAAGGCGTTGGACTGGATGCAATCAGTGCCTACACCAGTTGGGGTGGCCCTGAATATGCAGGGATCTGCGATAGCTGCGTCAAAAATTGGAATGGCATGAAGGCCACCGGGAAAAAAGTCATTCCTAACTTGGTCGCCGGATGGGGCGGGCCACGTGATGGCAAGGGCGACACGAAGCAACCCACGCCCACCGAACTGGCCACACATGTGCGCTCGGCCTTCAACTGGATCGACGCGAACGCCGAGGCTGCCGAAGCAAAGACGATGTTGTTCTATGCGTGGAACGAGGTGGATGAAGGTGGCTGGCTCGTGCCGGACAAGGGTCAGGGCACGGCTAAACTCGATGCCATTCGCAGGGTGGTTGAAGAAAGACGGCAAGCATCGCCTCAACCCAAACGCTCCAGTGCCGCAGCTGGAACAAGTCCGATCCGTTGAACTACAAGACCTCGGAATGAAACAAGAAACGCATGCCAAACAAGTCATGAGATTCATGATGTGCCAGTTTCTTGTGTCGCTCGCTGCGTTTCACGCTGCTGTCGCCCGCCATGTCGCCCGATTCGTTGCCATCACCACGCTTGCCAACCCCTCGGCCTTCGCCGCGACAAGGACTTGGAATGGTGGTGGCGCTAATGGCAACTGGTCGCAACCCTCTAATTGGGGTGGCGGAGCGGCTCCCATGGCGGGCGACACTCTCACGTTCTCCGGTACCACAAGACCTAGCTCTACCAATAACCTTCTAGCAGATACTAGCTTTGCGGGCATCCGTTTCACGAATGCCACCGCTGGCCAAAGCTTCACTTTTGTTACGGCTGGAAATCGGATCACTCTGGGAGGAGACATCAGCACTTCCGCCAGTATCGGCACGGGCATCAGTGATGCCATCAATTTCGCGATGCTCCTGAGTGCGAATCGCACGATCACCACGGGCGAACTCCATCATTTGACCGTCGGCGGGAACATCATTGACGGGGGCAGCGGATATGGCCTGAACAAGCTTGGCACCGGTACGCTGACTCTCACCGGCGTAAACATTTTCTCCGGTGCCACGACGATCAACGGCGGCAAACTGGTCGGCGTGACGGGCGGCTCGTGCTCTAACAGCGCGATGAACATCGATAACACTACAGGTAGCACTCTCGGCGTCTCGGTGACCCAGAATAGCCAGCCGTGGGTCTGCCAGAATCTAACATTTAAAGGTGTCAATTCGGCTCTTGCGGTGGACTTTGGGAACGTCATTCCCAGCAGTTTATTGGCACCCCTCAAGGTAAATGGCGATGTGTCCTTCACCGGCACTCCAATGGTGACAGTAACAGGGACTGCCATTCCCATCTTGCTGACAAGCTACCCCCTGATGACCTGGACGGGCGCGGCAAACCCGGCGAACATACCCACGAGTGTCATACTGCCGCCGCCATGGACTGGCAACTTGAGCCTGAGCAGCGATGGCAGGACGCTCAACTTGAATATCACCAATATCCCCCCGGTTGGTCTCGTCTATCCCAGTAATCATTCGACGAGTTACCAGACCATTCCCTATCTCAAATGGGCCGACGTCGTCAACTCCCCCTATGCGGGTTTTTATGAAATTCAAATTTCAACCAATAGTGATTTTTCGGGAGTGGTGGACGAGGACATGGTGCCGGCGATGATCAATCACTACGTCCCTGCAAAGGAATTGCTCGAGAACACCTACTACTGGCGCGTCCGATATCGAGATGCAGTTGGCGCTGCAATGAATTGGTCCAATGCTTGGACTTTCTCCATCCAGAACATGACAGAAGTCGTCACCGTGCCGCTTGGAGCGGACTGGAATCTGATTCAAAGCAAGCTGGATTACGCACTGGCTCATTCGCCGGCCGAACTGAGGTTCCAGCCAGGAATCTACAACATTACAACTGATCCGGCCGATACCGCGCTATTTTACATTCAAAACAGCGGCAACATTCTGATCAATGGGCAAGGTTGTACATTCCTTATCAGCGACACGTCGGGGCAAACGACTCCTCTTTTCTATGGTCGAAACTCGATAGGACCCATTCAGTTCAAAAGCTTCACCGTGGATTACACTGGCGATTCGCTGGCGCATGTCGCTGGCAAGGTGACTAATATAGAGAAATATACCTATCCGGACTGCGCCTTCACGATTCAGGTGGACCCGGCGGTGTATCCATCGCTGGATGATACATTACTTAACAATACACTCGACGGATTGGTCCTTGAGGCCGACACGCGCCATCGCCAGCGCTGGCACGCCTTGCAAGCGGATCCTCGGCTAGCCGTGAACGAGACTTGGGCGCAGGCAAAGCAGGCCGCAATGGCCGCACAGGGTCTCAACTATATCGCGAACACTTATCGATTCACGCCCAAAAGTAATAAAAGCGCATTTTTCAATCATCTTGAACTTGATGACTGGTGGGTGGGTTCATACCGCGGTGGAGATCTATTTTACGCCTACAACGATTGTCCCGACCTCGTGATCAACAACGTGGTTTCCAGAGCCTGCCGCGGCCGTGCGGTGATTCCTCGCAGCAAGTGTGATCGTCTGAGAGTGGTCAATAACCAGTTTCTCTGCACTGGCGGGAGGGTATTAGGCATGACCAGCGGCGGGATCAACGATCACTCCTTAGCTCCGCCGGCGGCGGGCTATGAGCCTTGGTGGGAAGGCAACACCCTCGAGTATAACGCCGACGACATGTATAACGGAAATACCGACCAGTGTGTCTTTCGTAACAACGTGCTTCGTGGGCCATTTCGCAATGCCATCTGGCTGCACTACAATCGCCAGTGGATCGAGGGTAACACGGTTTTCTTTGCAGGGACCAAAGGGTTGAGTTTGGATCCAGGAGGGTTGGACGTGCCGGAGTGCCGTGTCGTGAACGTAGGCTTGATTAAAAACAATATTTTGATTCAGCCCCGACTCGGCGGAATCATCATGGGAAGCGATCTGTCCTTAGCGTTCGATGAGTCTGGCTCGCCTTACCACACCGACATCCGAATCGAGGGGAATATCATTCAGGATGTATTAGAAAACGAAGCCATACGCGTCAACTATGGGCAGCGTGTGGAGCTGTTGAACAACCGTATTCTCACCACCGGCATTCCGTTTTCGGATGTGGCTGATCCAGCGATGGCAATGGGGATTCATGTTCTGAACTCAGGTGACGTATTGATCCGGGACAATGAGGTGAGCGACACACGGCTCGCTTCGACTAACCGAACCGTGGTTGATGCCACCACAAACAATGTCATCCTACTAAATTATAATTACGCCAGCGGATATCAAGCGTGGTCTAACATCAATGGACTCGTCCATGGGCCGGATGGCGATGACGATAGAGACGGCCTTAGCAACCTCGGGGAATTCGCTTTTGGCGGCGATCCCAAGGATTCCGGTGACACTGGCTACCAAGTTTCCTGTAGCATTACGAAAACACTCGGCAACCCGTGGTTCAATATATCCTATCCGCGCCGTTCTGATCCGATCAGCGGGATTGAGTATATTCCCGAGGTGACATCATCGCTGACCAATGGCAGTTGGACGGCTACGGGTGTTGAGCATGTCAAAACCGTAGCGAACGGGTTCGCAACAGGAATCGATTCGGTCACGGTTCGCGTTACTGCAGGAGATAAAGACAGGCAGTTCATCCGTGTCAGAGTCAGAATGCCATAAACCCCTAATAACTTATCCATGAAACATACGATCACACTCCTGACCACCCTGCTGCTTGCGCCCCTGGTATCGCTGCACGCCGCCGCCGCGCCGTCAAAGAAGCCCAACATCGTTGTCATCCTTGCGGATGACCTCGGATACGCTGATCTTGGCTGCCAGGGATCACCGGATGTGAAGACGCCGAACATTGACTCCATCGCGACAAATGGGGTGCGTTGCACCGCAGGCTATGTCACCGCGCCGCAATGCTCGCCATCGCGTGCGGGGCTAATGAGCGGCCGCTATCAACAGCGCTTCGGACACGAGGGGAACCCGAACTTTCCGCTCATGCTCATGGGCGGTGGCAAGACGATCGCCGATCACCTGAAGGGTGCGGGTTATGCCACGGGACATTTCGGCAAATGGCATCTCGGCTTTTCCGATCTCGGCAGCCCCCCGAAAGAGATTCGCGAGAGCAATGATCAGATGCTACCCACGCAACACGGCTTCGATGAGAGCTTCGGCTATCCCGACTACGAGAAGGTGGCGCAGAAAGGCAGCGACATCGCTCCTTCGCCACATGCGCACGATGATCGCGTCTTCGCACGCAAGGCGGTGGATTTCATCCAGCGGCATCAAGAGCAGCCGTTTTTCATCTACCTCGCACTCCACGCGCCGCATACGCAGCAGGTAGACTTCGGTGGTTACCGCGACCGCTTCCCTGGTATCTCCAAAGAGCGCCTCAATGTCTTGTCCGTGATGGCGCAGCAGGATGAAGCCGTGGGCGCCGTGCTCGCGAAGTTGCGCGAGCTGAAGCAGGAAGAGAACACGCTCATTTTTTACCTCAGTGACAACGGCGGCACGCGCCGCAGCGAAGGCGAGACCAAGCACTTTACCGGTTCGCTCAACACGCCCTTCAGCGGCGATAAAGGCACCGCGCTTGAAGGTGGTATCCGTATCCCCTTCATCGTGCAATGGTCAGGCCATCTGCCCGCCAGCAAAACCTACGACCGCCCGGTGAGCTCGCTCGATGTATTGCCGACTGCGCTGAAGGTGGCTGGCGCTTCAGCTCAAGAGAATTCTGCCAAAGCCGGAGCCACGTTGGACGGCGTGAATCTTCTACCATTCCTTCTTGGCGAAGACACCAGCGACCCACATGCAGCCCTGTTCTGGCGCTGGCGTGCTGAGCAAGCCATCCGGATGGGCGACTGGAAGCTCGTTTGTGGCAAAGAGCAGAAGCAATGGCGACTCATCGACCTAAGTCACGATGTGAAAGAAGCACATGACCTCACGACACAGCATCCTGAGAAGGCCAAGGAGCTCCTCGCACGTTTTGGCGAATGGGCGAAAGCAATGCCACCTGTCGGTCCAAATTTCAAAGACACGACGGAAGGCGATGACAATGAAGCGAAGGCCAAAAAGTGATGATATTATGAAGCACACGCTTACGCTCCTGACCACCCTGCTGCTTGCGCCATTAGCCTTGCTGCACGCCGCCGATGCTCCAACAAAGAAGCCTAACATCCTCATCATCCTCGCTGACGACTTGGGCTGGGCGGACACCGGCTTCAATGGCAGCAAAGAAGTCGCCACGCCGCATCTGGATTCGCTGGCCACCAACGGCATCCGCTTCAGCGCAGGCTACGTGACCGCTCCGCAATGCTCGCCCACGCGCGCCGGTCTGCTCACGGGGCGCTACCAGCAGCGGTTCGGGCACGACAATAATAACTACAATCTGGCCTGCTTTCACACTGGCCAGCGGATTTTTCCGGAATACCTCAAAGCGATGGGTTATGTGACCGGCATGGTGGGCAAATGGCATCTCGGCCCGGCACCCTCCGATCATCCCCAGCAGCATGGATTCGATGAATTTTTTGGATTTCAGGGCGGCGGCCATGCCTACCTCACGGAGCGCCCGCAAGATGCGGATAATCCGGTGATGCGCGGCACCAACGCGCTTCCGCTCGACGGCACCACGTTTCTAACCACTACCTTTGGGAGGGAGTCCGCCAGTTTCATCCGCCGCCACACCGACCAGCCGTGGTTTCTCTATGTTGCCTTCAATTCGCCGCACATTCCGCAAGCGATGCCGCCCGGCTACGAGGACAAAGTCAAAGACATCAAACAGCCCATCCGTGCCCGATGTGTCGCCATGACAATGAACATGGACGATGCCGTCGGCGAAATCCTCGACGCCTTGCGCACCACAGGCCAGGAAGACCGCACATTAATCGTGTTCACCAGCGACAACGGCGGCACGGCCCTGCCTGACAACATGATTAAGAACGGTTCGCTCAACGTGCCTTATCGTGGCGTGAAGGGCGATGTGTATGAGGGCGGCATTCGCGAACCGTTTGTGATCCAATGGAAGAGCCATTTACCCGCCGGCAAGACGATTGATGCCCCGGTCAGTTCGCTCGATCTGTTGCCGACGGCGCTGGCTGCTGCCGATTCCAAGCCTTTGCCTGACATATCGCTTGAGGGTGTCAACCTGCTGCCCTATCTCACCGGCAAGACCGAGGACGCGCCGCACGATGTGCTTTACTGGCGCTGGCAGGACAAGTGCGCCGTCCGCCAGGGCGATTGGAAATGGGTTCGGGTCAAAAACGATCCTGAAGAACTCTATAACCTAGCCACGGATCCTTATGAGAAAGCCAACTGCGCCGCCAGTCATCCGGAGGAACTGAAAAAACTCGCAGAGCTGTTCGCCGCGTGGAACGCCACCAACCCCGAATTAAACCCCGCCCATTTTGCCAAAGACGCCGAGCCAACTGCCGCCAGTGAATCAAACAGCGCTCCACCCAACAAACGCAAACGTAAAATCCAATGACCTCCAACACCCTCGCACTCGTCCTCACCTGCCTGCTGCTCGCGCCGCTGGCCGCGGTGAACGCTGGTGAGCTAAAACTCGCTGCCGTCTTTTCCGACCACATGGTTTTGCAGCGCGACAAGCCAGTGCCCATCTGGGGCTGGGCAAACATCGGTGAGAAAGTAACGGTTGAGTTCGCTGGAAAAACCAAGACCACGACCGCGGATGAGGGTGGCAAGTGGATCGTTAAACTCGACCCGCTTGCGGCCAACGCGGAACCGCGAACTCTAAAAGTAAACGGCCTTGTGATAGCGGATGTGCTCGTGGGCGATGTGTGGTTATGCTCCGGCCAGTCGAACATGAGCGTGCCGGTGCGGAATGCGAACAACGGCGATGCGGAGGTCGCAGATGCCAAGCACCCGCAGCTTCGTTTCTTCCTCGTGCCGGGAGTGGCGAAGACAAAACCGCAAACCCAGTGTGGCGGTGAATGGCAGGTTTGTTCGCCAGAGACTGCCGGAACATTTAGCGCAGCGGGTTATTATTTTGGCCGTGAGATTCACCAGACGTTGAATGTGCCGATCGGCCTTATTCAGGCTGCTGTAGGGAGTACGGCTGGAGAGGCGTGGACGAGTGAGAGCGCTCTGTCCTCCACTGCGGAGTTCAAGACGTTGAGCGGTAAACCCATCGAATTGCGCAAAGCTAAGGCCGCCAACAAAGGCGACGCGTGGACGCAAACCGACGGTGACAAGAACCTATCGGCCTCGCTTTACAACGGCATGATTGCGCCGCTGACTCCCTTCGCCATCCGGGGCGCGATTTGGTATCAAGGTGAGAATAATGCAAACGATGCTGTTCGCGCAGAGGCTTATCGGCGCTTGCTGCCCCTGATGGTGAACGACTGGCGTCGCGCTTTCGATCAGGAGTTTCCGTTTTATATCGTGCAATTGGCCAACTTCGCACGGCGCGGTGACTCGCCCGCGAGTGATCCGTGGCGAGTCAGCCTGTGGTCGGTGCTGCGGGAAAGTCAGGCACTCGCAGCTTCAAGCCTGCCCAAATCCGGCCTCGCCGTGACCATCGACATTGGCGACGCAAAACAGATCCACCCCAAAAACAAACAGGACGTGGGACGACGTCTCGCGTTCATCGCGCTTGCGAAGGAATATGTTAGAAACGTGGAGTGTTCCGGTCCCGTCTGCACCGGGATGAAAATCGAGGGCGACAAAGCCTTCCTTTCCTTCACGCACGCCGAGGGCATCGCAGCCAAAGCGGGCGCGCTCACAGGTTTCGTCATCGCAGGCAAGGACGGTCGTTTCCAAGAGGCGCAGGCGATCATCAAAGGAACGACGGTGCTGGTGTCGTCGCCGGAGGTGAGCAAGCCCGTGGCTGTACGCTACGCTTGGTCGAACAACCCGAAGTGCAATCTCGTGAACAGCGCCGGCCTGCCCGCTCAGCCGTTTCGTTTTCCGATGAAGTGACCGTCCTTGTTCAATCCTTTAACCATGAAGCCTAACCTCCATCTCCTCACGGCGCTGTTCTTATCTCTGCCGACCGCACTGCACGCGGTGGACACACCTGCACTTTTCAAACCCACGGATGATGCGGTTCTAATGACTAGCATTCCGCAATTTGAGTGGCAACGCGTGTTCGACCCCACGCCCGTTGAAATGCCATCGTATGAAATTCAGATTGCTGCGGATAGGGGGTTCTCGCAAATCGTGGACGAGGATCGTATCGCTGCTGTCATCGACTGGTATGCGCCGGACAAGGAACTCGATCCGGGCGATTACTGGTGGCGTGTCGCAGGGGTCGATGTACGGGGATCGCGTGGGCCGTGGTCGGTGATCCGGCATTTCGCCGTGAAGCAACCCGAACGAGTTTTGGAAATTCCAAAAAACGCCACCTTCGATGAGATTCAAGCCGTCTTTGCAAAGGCCGCTAAACAGACGCCGGCAATGGTGAAGTTTGAGAAAGGGGACTATCGCCTCGATCCCGGCAAGGCGGCGTCATTCATCAACTTTGACAACGTCAACGACCTCATCGTGGATGGCGGTGGGGCAAACATCACCTTCACGGGGTTCCTCAAGTTCGTCGACCTAGAGCGTTGTCAGCGCGTGCTGGTGAAGAACTTCACGTTTGACTTCGACCCGCTGCCGTACACGGCGGGGCGAGTTCTTGCGGTGAATCCCAAAGGCGGGACTTTCGATGTGGAAATCGTTCCGGGCCACCCGCTGCCGGAGTCGAATTCGCACTTCGATCGGGATCGGTTAGGGATGATCGTCGATCCTAAATTTCCTCGCATGAAAAGTGGTGTGAATCTGGTCTTTAAGCATGCCGGTTGGAGCAAAATCGCCGAGCGTCATTACCGTTTCACCGCAGCCAATCCGCGTCAGTTGCGCGAGTTGGCAACGGGCGATGTGTATGTGCTCGCCCCTCGAATTGCCAC
Organism: Akkermansiaceae bacterium; assembly: GCA_026461385.1. Classification (GTDB taxonomy): domain Bacteria; phylum Verrucomicrobiota; class Verrucomicrobiia; order Verrucomicrobiales; family Akkermansiaceae; genus Luteolibacter. The sequence continues at coordinate 2,778 of JAPJNB010000196.1, read as the reverse complement.
GGGTTTCGGCTTGAATACGAGTGACTCGGTCGTCTTTTTTAAAGTCACCACGCAAGCGATTGCGAACGTAGGGTTCAGCTCTCTCTACTGCAACCGCCTATGCATCCTGCATTGCGGCATTCAGTTAAAGCCAGGGCGCTTCCTCGCGGCCAACAACGGCGGACAGAATCACCACAATGCTCGGCTCGGGCCATGGATCGAGGGCTGCATCTGGGAAAACACCGGCGACGATGTCTGCCATGTTAACTGCTTGGCCATGGGCGTCGAAGAGAAATTAGCACCTGACCGCGTACGCCTGCCTCTGCGCAATCCTTATGATGCCGCCGGAGCGGAGGTGGCGCTCGACATCCTATCCGGTGATATCCTTCAGTTCTTTAACCGCGCCGATGGCCGACTCGTGAGTGAACGCAAGGTCGTCAGCACCGCAAAACTGGCGAAGTCCCTTGACGTGACGCTCGATGGCGATGTGGGGGAAATCGTTCCTGACCGATATGGTGCCAAACGGGAGAACATGAAGAAAAGTCCGGTCGATGATGCGGCTACGCAAGTCTTTAACGCAAGCCGCACCTGCAACCAGTTTGTTTTCCGCAACAACACCGTTCGCAATGGTCGCCGCATCGGCGTGCTAGCGAAAGGCCGCGGCGGTCTGATTGAGAACAATACATTCGAAGGCCTCGGAGGCGGTGCAGTGGAGTTTTGGAACGCGCCTGCTGAAGGCCTTGGCGCGATGGATTATATCGTCCGTAACAACCGCATCCACGACTGCGGTCTGATCACTCGCGAGGACGCCGCCATCTGGGCAACCCTTTTCAAAAGTGGCACCGACCGACTGCACCGCAACCTGCTTATCACCAACAACGAGATCATCGGTTTTTCCGGTCCCGCCATCTTGCTACGCGACGTGGACAACGCGGTCGTGCGAGATAATATCATATCGCCCGCTCCTATCGATGCGCCAAGCATCACTCCTATCACACTCAAGAACACCGACTCCGTGGTGTTAAAAAATAACGCGATTAAGGAAACAATCCGATGAAGCATACCACAGAATTCATCAATGCCTTGTTGCTCGCGCCACTTGCTTCCCAACATGATCCAAATCAAAAAACGCGAATGGACAAGAACCGTCACCACCCCGGCGATCATGTAAGTCACATCGAAAAGTGCCGCGATGGGATACTTTCCGCCTTTGAAGCTGGATTTGGGCACACTGGCTTAGTTATCCATTCGATCAATCAACCCAAAAGAACCAAAATTAGTCTAACTAAAAAGATCGGGAATTGTACCCTCAAATTCATTAAAACAAAACCCACGACCAAGCTGGAATTCTACTTGCTGAATGAGAGAAACCAAAACCACACCACCATGGAAACAAAATCAACCTCCAGTTCAGGAATATCGCATCGATCCACGGGATTTACACTTACAGAGCTCTTGGTGGTAATCCTGATCATCGCTGTTCTTGCCGCACTTTTTATGGGAATAAGCACAACAGCGCGTCGGTCTGCTGACAACGTCGGCTGCCTCAATAATCTCCGCGGCATTAGCAATGCGATGGAGCTCTACAGTCAGGATCACAATGGCATCCTGCCCTCCGGAAACTCAGGTCCCGCCGACGCCAAGCCTCCGCTAGAGATGTATCGCATCGTCCTGCCGGAATATGTCTATGGCGAGAATGCCACTCGCAATTCGAAGGGCACCATCACTCCCGAAAGCGGCGGATCCGCCTTTTCATGCCCCGCGGCACGACGTCAATTCGGAGCCAATACGATGACTCCCACTTATGGATTCAACGGAGACATCGAATTTCAGGCATCCGGCAGCGACAAAATTCAAAATATGAAAAAAATCAATATTCCCAACCCCTCGAAGACAATGATCATGATGGATGGCGCGAATGCTTGGTTTGGACGCACAACGGGTGAACATTTCGCCTACTGGTATTTCGTAGCTGGCCCTGGAGGATCTCGCCGACCGACGAAAAGTGACAAGAAAAACGATTTTGTTCATGCTGGAAAAGTAAATGTTCTCTTCGTGGATGGACACATTGAAGCTCGTACTCCGATAGAAATTCCCACGGACGGTGAGAATGTTTTTTGGAAGACCAATGGCACATTTTGACGAAAATAAGGACAATATTGAATTCTGAAAAATTCGGATCATCGAAAATTAAAACTCCCCACTTGCTGTAATGGGTGGAGAGGTCCTGTGGGTGATTTATTCCCTGGCACTTCTAGGATAGGGAAAGAGTTTCCTCTGGAATTTCAGGCTGTAGAAAGCAGTGGAGCTGCTTCAGCTTGAGGTGGGGATTTGGGTAGCAGCCCCATGAATCCTGCCGCCTATCCGACTTCCGGTCCTGATGGTTTTTCTCTGCCCTCTTCGTCAGACAAAAGTATGGTTGGTGGGGAATTCAGCCGATTTCCATTAGCTACAGAGCCACGTTCAACTCGGCTATGGGCCAGCAATGGACGTTGTGGTTGCGGGCTTTGGCGACGAGACGAGCGGCGACCGTGGCGGCTGGGCCGCAGAGGTCATCGGGTCCGGTAGGTCGCCACGCCAGCGGTGGACTTGTGGGGCGTAGTGACGGGCGTGGGAGAATCTTGAAGGGTCGTGACATTGGGATCTGTGTTGGAGTTTGTGATGGCAGTGGCAACGGCCTCCGCGCCCTTGCGGTAGAGTGTGACGGCGAGCAGTTCGCCATTCACCCACACCGACCAGTAGCGCGTGGCGTAGCCATCGGGTTTGCGGTATTTTTCGACTGCGACCTTCATCAGAAGT
>JAPJNB010000195.1 GCA_026461385.1 Akkermansiaceae bacterium | reverse complement strand
CACCGACACGCTCTCGTTGACCTCAACTCCCAGCGTGTTGATCGCCAAGGTGAATGCCCCCGTAAAGAAGATATCACTTGAGGCGTTCACCGCCACCTTGACCGACATCTCGCCGGCCATCCCCGCAGCCGTCAGCAGAAACGCCCCCTGCCCCTCCGTCAAGGTCATGAGCGAATCATCCCCAGCCTTCAGGACCGACGACGCGGCGGTAATACCCATCACCATTTGCCGCTCTTCCGTCACGACCACATTGCCATCCGCATCGACCGTCACCGTGCTCTTGGTGCTTTGCTCGAAACTGAAACTCCCAACAAGATGAGTGAAGTCGGCAACCCCCAAGTTCAAATCACCCCCGATTTGCAGTCCCTCGTTCTCACCGACTGCCATGGAAATGCGTTCGGTGCCTCCAGCGGCGAGCGGGAAGTCAATGGCTTGGTTCACCCCAGCGCCGGTCGTGTTCCCACGAATGCGCAATGTGCCACTCAAGTCGAGTTGAGGCACGCCCTCGATCGCGGCCGCACCGGAAGCATCGATCGCGTAAGTAAAATCATCGTTAAGGACAAAACCAAGCCGCAGCCTGTTTAATTTCACCCCAACGTCCTGACTCCCAATGAAGGCACTTGCCCCCACCACGCCCAGGATCATCTGATGAGCGGTGATGACCATGGTCAAGTCCGCGCCCATGGTGGACATCGAGTAGCTGATGCTCGTGTGATTTCCGAGCAACTCGGTGGCACTTTGCCAAAGGAACTGCGCCCCCGATCCATCCAAGTCGCCAGCTCGACGCACGACCTCCCTCACGTAATCGACGGGGTGGACGATTCCAAGGTTCAAAAGCGAGAGCCGTGCCTGCGAGTCATCGACGGATACAACCTGCAGCGTCAGCTTCGTCGCGCTGAAAACCGGCTGGAAAAAAAATCCATTGGAGAAGATCAAGCCATCGTAATGATCAAAGTTTCCTGAATAACTGGAATAGGTGACGATGTCGAACGACTGGCCGACGGTGGGTACAAACCCGTTGATCAATTGGACGTCCAAAGTTCCGCCGAACGTCGCCTTGCCCGCGACTTGGATTTGATCGTAGCCGTCAAGGGTACTTCCCGGTGCGCTGCCCGGTCCAGCACGGGTGCCACCGACCTCGATCAGGACCGTCCCGGCACGGCCGAAAACCAAGTTTCCGGACTCGCTTAAAATGCCCGGCGAGTTCCCCGGACTGATCAAGCCCAAGTTGGTCAGGTCGCCGCTGACCGTGCCATTGCCGGCCAGTTTGCCGGTGACCCCGATGGTGATGCCATTCGCGTTTTGGGATACCGGTCCCGTTAACCGAACATCACCGCCACCCGAAGAATTCAGCAGGCTAGCATCGAGAGAAAAATCAAGTGCGCCAGACGTGGGCGCTGCAGTCGGAACTGCGGATTGGGCGGAAATGCGTGCAGTTGCATCGCTGGCCGCAGACAAAGGTTCCCCATCCAGAACAATCGCCTGGCTAGGATCGGCCCCTGCGGTCTGCAGGGCCGAGTTGAATGTTGAATCAAAAGAAGGAGTTACGACAGGAGTGGTAGGTTGATCACCCGCCGGGGGGCCGTTGGCAGCACGCAAGGTCGCCACCAACTCGGCAGCCATCGTGTCGGTAACCGGTGCGACTGGCGCACTGGAATCCTCGGCCACGTGAGCCGTAAAATCGCTGCCCGCCGACGGCTGCGTGACGGTCTCCGCTGTCACTAAAATCGCAGTGGATTCGGTTGCGGGAAGGACTGCTGAATCGTGCGCGATCGCATCGATTTCAAAGTCAGCGGTGGTCGCCTGGGCCACGAACACATCAACTCCCGAAGGCGAGATGGGGGCCACTTCAGGAGCCGTGGGAAGCTCCGTCGTCTTGCCAAAAATGTGGTGGGTATCGACCGTGACGGGTGCCACGATGTCGCTCGTCGAGGCGGGAGAATGTTGCACCATCGAGTCGCGGGTGGTCGCGTTTTCAGGTAGCGCCGAGACGTCGGAAAGGATCAGTGGCGGCGCGATGGGGGCGGCGGAAAGAAGGATGCGTGGCTCCATCACTTCGACAGCAAACCAGTCGCTTGCACTCCCCGTTCTAGGCGCGAATCCTCCGACTGCCCTGGGAGCAATGGGATTGCGGCGGAAGAAACGCTGGAACATTTTTGGGCGATTGGAAGCTTTTCGGTACAGTTAAGAGAGGCTGCACAGTGAAAAACACGATTCCCGTCGTCAAATCTTTTTAAATATTTCTCAGGGGTCACCCCCCATTTTCGGGCCGGCAAGTATCTTCTAATTCTTCAAATAAACTCCGAATAAATCAAATTCGTCATGTTCTCCTCATGAAGAGTTGCCTTTATTCACGTGGTGTGCGGAAAAGCAGCGAGATTACTGGCGGACAAAAAATCCCCTGCATCGTATTCAACTCTGTCAAGAAGCGCACCCGCGTCGTCGGCCTCTTCCCGAGCGAGGAATCGCCCTTGAGGCTTGTTACTGGCGTCCTCATCGAGATCTCCGCGACATGGAAAACCGGCAAAACCAACCACCTTCAGAAAAAGTCATCAGCCACTTTTACAGAAAAAAATTTGCGCAGCCCACCAGCCTCGGCTACGCCAGCGACCATGTGATCACCCTTCGGTCGGGCTTTAACATCGAGCTCTGATTTTCTGGGTCATGAAAATCGGTTCCACCAATCTCGGAGAGACGGTCGGAGATTTTCCCTCGCTGACGATAAACGTTGGCCATGCCGGAATCAACGTTCATTGTAACCCAGTGATTATCGAGCATAGACATTCCTTACATCATTGATTGCGAATTTAAAAACACTCAAGAAAGTCTCGGCCGCCGCCCCGAGGCGGGCGTGGGTTGTCGCCGCCACCCTGCTGATTGTTGGTTGCCAGGCCTACGAGCCGAAGCCCCTCGATCCGCAGGCAAACGCCATCCACTTCGGGAAACGCCGGTTGGATGACCCGCAGGTGCGTTCATCACTGGCGGCGTCCGGCTCATGGAGCAACGAGCGCGGGTGGCCGCCCTCACCATGGAAACTGCGCGAGCTACAAGGTGCTGCTTTATTCTACCACCCCGAAATCGCGGTAGCAAAGGCGAAGGCCGCCACCGCCCGCGCGGCGATTGTCACCGCGGACACCACTCCCAATCCCACTTTTTCATTCGGTCCTGAGCGCGGAAATCCCGGCGACGGAGTCAATCCGTGGGTGCTGGGATTCTCGCTGGACTATCAAGTCGAGACTGCCAACAAGCGCGGTGACCGCACCGCTCAGGCACAAGCTCAGGCGAACGCTGCCGCGCTTTCCATCGCTGACACCGCCTGGACCGTTTCATCAGGCGTCCGTGCCGCGTTGCTCGAACTAGAATCCGCCACTCAGCGTTTGGAAGTCCTCGAAGCTCAGCGTAAGAACGACGATGCCACCGTTTCAATGGTCGCCGAGCGGATCAAAGCCGGAGAGGCGCCGCGCACCGACCTTGCAGTCTATCAGACCCAGCAGTGCCATGATCTACTGGATCTCGCCGATGGCCGGAGCAAGCTTGACGCAACACGTGCGAAGCTGGCCGATGCCGTAGGGGTTTCCGCCGTTTCGATCCGTGGCACGGCGGTGAGTTTCGGGCCCTTGGACCATTTGCCTGAGATTCCCTCGGAGCGTTCGCTTCGCAAAACGGCGCTGATCCGTCGCAGCGACGTCCTTGGTGCGCTGGAGGACTACGCGGCGGCGGACGCGGCGTTGCGATTGGAAGTCGCCAAACAGGTTCCCGATCTCCATCTGAATCCGGGCTATACCTTCGACCAAGGTCAGTTGAAATGGGCGATCGGTCTTGGCCTAACGCTTCCCATAGACCGTAACGCTGGGCCGATCCGTGAGGCCATCGCCAAACGCGATGAAGCCGCCGCTGTTTTCGATCGTTTGCAAATCGGCATCCGTGGAGAACTCGACCAGTCTCTGGCCAGCTATCAGGCCGACCGCCAGAGGCTGGCCGAGGTTGAATCACTTGTCGGATCCTTGACGCGACAACTCGCCGATGCAGAGCGACTCTCCAAGGCGGGGGAAGGTGATCGCCTTGCAGTAAATACCGCGGAATCTCTTGTCCTTCAGGCCAGACTCGCCCGTATTGACGCTTTGACTCAAGCCCAGCAGTCGCTTGGCCGATTGCAGGACAGCGCACGCATCTCCATCGATGAACATTAAATCGTTAGTTTCAGTTTTTGCCGTGATGAGCGGCCTCGGTCAAGTCCGCGCCATTGAGGTGAAAGGAGAAGTACAGAAATTGCTGGGAATCGAAACCATTGATCTTGCCGCGAGATCGCTTCCGCCCGAGATTGTCGTGTTTGGCAGTGTCTTGTCGCCTGCGCCCGTCATCGATTTAATCCGGCAAATCAGCACCGCACGAGCGACCGTGGATGTTTCCCAAGTTGCACTGGAACGAGTAGAAAAACTTTTTGTATCCGGCAACCTGGTTGCGGGTAAGGAAGTGCAGGCCGCGCGGGCGCAACAGGAGCTGGATAAGGCAGCATTGCAGGCCCTAGAGGACCGACTCGTGCTAGAGTGGGGACCTTGGTTCTCGGTGAAATCAAGGGATGAGCGGGACAAGTTGGTAGGTGATTTGTTAGCGGGCCGCCAGTCTATCATCCGGCTTTCCATCCCGCGCGGTGAGGCTTCCGTGGCCAAGCCTGTCGCGGCGAGGTTGCATTCTTTCGGCCAGAAAAAATCAAGCATGCGTCTGACTGAGATTTTTCCGGCGCTTTCCGTGGACGCCGCCTATCAGGCACAGTCCTACGTCGGTGTGATCGAAAACAAGGATGCGTCTTTGGCTGTCGGACTTTCGCTCACCGGTGCCATGGAGTTCGAGGGCAAGCCCCGCGAGGGAATGGTTGTCCCGCAGGCAGCTGTAGTTTTTTATCTCGGTAAGGCATGGATCTATCAAAAGTCGGGTGATGAGGAATTCGAGAGGCTTGAAATTTCAATCGAATCTCCGGTGGACGGTGGATGGTTTCTGGTGGGCGATGCCATCAAGCCAGACGACGTCGTGATCAAAGGTGTTCAGTCTCTACTTTCGCAGGAAACACTCGGCCCTGCTGAAGAGAAGTAAATATCCCATGCTAAGATCGATCATCCAGCAATCCTTACGCTTCCGCGGCGTGGTTGTCATCGGCGCGCTGCTGGTCATGGCGCTTGGAATCTATCAAACATCGAAATCATCGCTCGATGTGTTTCCTGATTTTGTTCCGCCGCAGGTGACGATTCAGACCGAGGTCCCTGGTCTGACGCCGGAGCAGGTGGAAAGTCTTGTCACTTATCCGGTCGAGTCTGCGGTCAGCGGCATCGCGGGGTTGGATACGGTCCGTTCCGAATCGATCCAAGGACTCTCGGTGGTAACGGTGGTTTTCGACGAATCCTCAGACATCCTCGTGGACAGGCAATTGCTCGCCGAGCGCATGACTGAGGTCGCCGGACATCTTCCCAAGGAAGCCAAAGCTCCCACGCTCTCGCCACTGGTTTCCTCGACGATGGATTTGTTGAAAATCGGGCTGACCTCGGAAAGTGCTACTCCCATGGAAATGCGCACGCTTGCCGACTGGCAACTCAAACCGCTCCTCCTTGCGGTGCCAGGCGTGGCTGATGTGAGCGTGGTAGGCGGCGAGGTCGAGCAAATGCAGATCAAAGTAGATCCACAGCGTTTGCAGGAGTTGCAAATTACCCTCGCAGAGGTAATCAAGGCCGCTGGGGAAGCAACCGGAATCCGTGGTGCCGGCTACATCGAGACAGCAAATCAACGCCTGCTGGTGGCAGCGGAAGGGCAATTTTCTGATCCAGCCATCCTCGGCGCGACGGTGATCAAGGGTAGTGGCGGGGAAGCAGTTAGGCTGAAAGATGTGGCGGAAATCAGCAAGGCAGCATCACCTCGGTTCGGAGATGCGTTGATTCAGGGAAAGCCTGGCGTGCTGTTAGCGATGACAAGTCAATTCGGCACCAATACGCTCGACGTGACGCGGCGTGTCGAGGCGGCGCTGCAGGATTTCAAGCCGACCTTGGAAAAGCGGAAAATCACGCTGCATGGAAGTCTGCACCGGCCTGCAAACTTCATTGAGATCGCGCTCGGGCACATCGGTCACTCGCTGGCCGTCGGCGCAGTGCTCGTGGTATTGGTATTGTTGTTTTTTCTTCGCAGCCCGAAGACTGCTCTCATTTCCTTCCTTTCGATTCCGCTATCCCTTTTATCCGCAGTGATCGTCTTCCGTGCCTTTGGAGTGACGTTGAATACGATGACGCTTGGCGGCTTCGCGGTGGCTATCGGTGTGGTGGTGGATGACGCGATCATCGACGTAGAAAATATTGTCCGCCGCTTACGGGAAAACGCAGCGTCGCCTTTGCCGCTGTCTCATGCCCGGGTGATTCTCGAAGCCTCGTTGGAAGTCCGCAGCGCGATCGTGTATGCCACATTGATTGTCATCGCGGCGTTCCTGCCGGTGTTCATGTTGGGAGGAATCCAAGGCAAATTTTTTCTGCCCCTGGGCCTTGCGTTCGTGATGGCGACGATCGCGTCGCTTTTGGTCGCCATCACAGTCACTCCCGCACTGTGTTCCTTGTTGCTGGGCAAGCTGAAGGAGGATCACGAGCCATTTTATCTGCGATGGATGAAGTGGCTTCACTCCCATGGGCTTCAGGTGGTCGCCCGTTTTCCTAAGCTGACTTTCCTGCTAGCACTGCTCATCCTTGGTGGCGTGGTGGCGCTGGTACCAACTCTGAAAACCGCGTTTCTACCGGATTTTCGGGAAGGCCATTTCGTGCTCCAACTTTCCGCTGTGCCCGGAACCTCGCTTAAGGAGATGTCCCGCTTGGGAACCTTGGTGTCAAATGAGCTGTTAGCAGACCCTCGGATCCTAAGCGTGGAACAACAGTCCGGACGCTCGGAAGCCGGCGTCGATACATGGGGGCCGGAGCGTTCGGAATTCCACATCGAGTTGAAGCCCGGGATCGGAACGGATGAGGAGCAGGCGCAGGAAGACATCCGCACCTTGGTCGGCCGATATCCCGGAATTCAAACGGAGGTACTCACGTTCCTTGGTGATCGCATCGGTGAAACGATCAGTGGTGAAACCGCTGAGATCGTCCTTAGTTTATATGGCGACGACCTCGACGCATTAGAAAAAAGCGCAGGGGACATTGCCACGGTTCTGGAGAAGGTCGCTGGAGCCTCCGATGTCATCGTCCAGTCTGGATCCAAATCCCCACGTCTCGGCGTCCACTTAAAACCGGGGGTGTTAGACCAGCTCGGATTGCGACCGGCGGAAGTGCTCGACGCACTACAGGCGGCATATCAAGGCACGGAGGTTGCGCAGCTTTACGAAGGCAGCAGGGTGATCCCGCTAGTCGTCACCGGTGGCGGTGACACATCGGACGTGGGGCTTCTCGGGGAAATGCCTTTGGTTACTTCTAACGGCGGCATTATCCGACTGCGCGACGTGGCCGCTGTCTTCCCAGCGTCGGGTCGGGCCTCCATTCAACATGATGGTGGCCGGCGCCGGCAAGTGGTCACATGCAATTCCCAAGGTCGCAGCGTCAACGAGGTGGTCGCGGACGCGAAGAAAAAGATCGCCGCCGAAGTGAATCTCCCCGCTGGGATGCTGCTCGTTTTCACTGGAGCCGCCGAATCGGAAGCGGAGGCACATCGCAATCTAGCTGCTTCCTCTACACTCGCCGTCGTGATAGTCATCCTTCTGTTATGGATTGTGTTCAAATCGGGAAGGAATGTCGCATTGGTGATGGTGAATCTTCCCTTCGCACTGGTCGGCGGCATTCTCGCGCTGTACCTCAGTCAGCTACCCATTTCGTTAGGTGCGCTCGTGGGCATGGTCACTTTGTTTGGTGTTAGTACTCGCAACGCGATCATGATGCTCTCCCACTACGAACACCTTGTCACCGTGGACGGTGCTCCGTGGAACCTAGAAACCGCCGTTCGCGGTGCGGGCGAAAGGATGATCCCCGTGATGATGACGGCTATGGTCACTGCACTGGCGCTACTTCCGATCGCCCTAAAGCCAGAAGCCGCTGGTCAGGAGATCGAAGGACCGATGGCGATCGTCATCCTCGGTGGATTGATTAGCTCGACCCTTTTAAATTTACTGCTGCTTCCCGCACTGGCTCTTAGGTTTGGGCAATTTGGGAATAATACACTGCAAAGTGAAGGTCCAAATGTTCCAGCCATTGGCACGAATCCGGAAGCTTCGCTGCTTGATTGAAAACACATAACATCATGAAACCCAATACCCCATCCATTGCCGCACTTATCTTGGTTTTAATAGCACCTTGGCCTTGCCGAGCTGAAGCGATCGTCTTGAACCCCGAGAAACCTATCGTCATCAAAGACGCCAAGGCTGGCTTTGATTTCATTCAGGTGGATACTCTCGCGCGGCGGTTGCTAGCCAACCACACCCGCAACGGAACGTTCGATGTCTTCGATCTCGATTCAGGTGCGCTTATCAAGCTCTGCCCGGTGGGTGCGGCGCAGGGGGTGGCGGTAGATGAAAAGGGGGGGAAATACTACGTCGGCGTCAGCAAGGAGAAGAAACTGGTAACCATCGATGCGAAGACTTTGGAGAAAACTGGAGAGGTGACGCTACCTGGTCCAGCTGATGATGCGCTCTTCAATCCGACGAACGGGCTTGTCTATGTCTGCCACGATGATGGGAAGGATCTTTGGGTGATCGACCCCTCCGCCGGGAAGATCGTTGCGAGCGTCGAAATCGGCGAGGCACCAGAAGTCCTCGTTTACGACGCCGGAGCCGATCGTATCTATCAGAATATTAAGTCCTCTTCAGTCGTTTCGGTCGTCAATCCAGCGACGAACAAGGTCGAGCACGATTGGGCCGTCTCACCTGCCACTGGGCCGCACGGCCTAGCGCTTGATGGCGCCACTCACCGCCTTTTCGTGGCAGGTGCGAATGGGAGGCTTGTCGTCCTTGATTCATCGAACGGCAAGTTGGTGGCTGATATCGGTCTCCCACCTGGAGTCGATCAGATCGCCATCGACCCCGAACTCAAGCTCATCTATTGTCCAAGTTCCAAACAAGGCACACTGACCGTCTACCGGGAAACTGAAGCGGGGGTGGAATCCGCAGGTGAGGTTGCCATCGCGAAAGGTTGTCATTCCGTCGCGGTCGATCCGAAGACACACGCTGTCTGGATCGTCTATGCAGATACCAAGCAAGCCTTTTTGCAGCGGTTGGTACCAACTCTGCATTTGAAACCTTGAATGTGGATCGGATCGCTGTTCGTCGCGGTCAATACCAACTCCGCTGGTTCTGAGGTTCGAGAATGCCGTAGAACAGGACAGCGGAATTGATTCTGCGATCATTTAAGCGGGAGGATTTGCGCTTGCCAGTTTTAAGACGAACTCGATCCATCCGTCATCTGTCCGGCGTGCCAATAGCGTGGCGTCCATGGCCTTGGCGGCCTCTAGGCTGAGCGTCAGCCCGATGCCCAAATGAGTTCCTGCATCTCTGTGTGCTTGATCCTCCTTGCGGAACAATGGTTCAAAGAGGCGCTCAAGATTTTCGGGCATATCAAGGCATGGGTTTGCAATCCGAATTTCAGCTTATCCGTCGAATACCTCGCAGCGAATACGAACGTCGCTGTCGGCGGGCGTGTAGGAAAGTGCATTGTCGAGCAGGTTGTTAAAAATAATTTTTAGAAACGTGAAATCTCCAGTGACCGTCATCGGAACACTCGGTAACTGGAGCTTCAACCACAGACTGCGTTGTACAAAAAGGGGTTGGAATGCCTCGACGCATTGATTGATGATTTTTCCGCAATCGAACGAAATAATCTGCGGTTTGTAGTTTTTCTGTCCAATGCGTGAGAGTGCGGAAAGCCGTTTCACCAGATCACCGAGTTCGGTAGCTGTCTGCCGGCAAGACTCTAAATGCTTGCAATAGTCGGCTACTTCGCGCGGTTTGGAGAGAGCGAGTTCGGTTGTCGCCTGCAAACCTGCGATGGGTGTGCGCAGTTCGTGCGCCGCATGGCGGATGAAATCCTGCTCGCGCTGCCGGATGGCGGAGACTCGTCCAAGCAGTAGTCGTATGGTTTTGCACAGACTGGGTGGATAAAGGGCTTCCTGCAAGGCTGGGAGGAGGTTAATTTTTAGATCATTCAAAGGGCATCCCGAACCTCATTTCGTTTATTCATCCCTTACCGCCAAACTAAACCCTCACACGAGACCCGTTCAACGCTTTGATCTGGCAATGTCTATGCACTTTCTTTGAATCGATAATGCTACACTCATCTTTAACCTCTAAAGTCACAGACGTCGAAGGTTGGGATTCGCTCAGCCGCGACAAATTCAGAACCACTAATCAAAACACAGAATCATGAAAAATATACAAGCCATCAGAACCTTTGCCCTCACGCTCGCACTCAGTGCCGGCGCCGTCTTTGCGGAAGAGGACAAGGACGAGAATGTCGCCTTCGCCACGCTGCCAGCAGCCGTCCAGAATACCATCCTGGCCCAGGCTGACGCGAAGGGTGCTACGGTCGGCGACGTCGAAAAAGAAACAGAAGACGGAAATCTTTCCTACGAAGCCGAGATCATTCAAAAGGACGGGAAAAAGTTCGAGGTCGAGGTGGCCGGAGACGGCACACTCGCCAAGGTCAAGGCTGACGATGATGAAAAGGAGGAGAAACAAGAAAAGGATGAAGAGAAGGACGACGACGAGGAGGAAAAGTAAATGGTCTAAACCGTTCGCTTGACGCCCCTGGGCCCATGACCGAAGTATGGCAGATGCCAGCCAGGTCGTGGGCCACTTGCCAAATTATCTCATTTCCCATGCGTTTGCTTTTTGTCGAAGACTCGAAACGGTTGCAACAGACCGTGGGAACCGCATTGCGCCGCGCGGGTTTCGCGGTTGATGTCAGCGGCGATGGAACGGAAGGTCTGTGGCTGGCAGAATCCAACGAATACGACGCCATCGTGCTCGACATCATGCTGCCGGGCATCGACGGCCTCGCGCTACTCCGCCGCCTGCGCGAACGCGGGAGCAACACCCATGTTCTTCTCGTGACGGCACGCGATACCGTGGCGGATCGTGTGCAAGGACTGAGTGCCGGAGCAGACGACTATCTGGTGAAACCCTTCGCGCTGGAGGAACTTCTCGCCCGAGTGCACGCGCTATGCCGCCGCGCTTACGACAGCAAGCAGAGCCGGATCATCGTCGGCGATCTGGAAGTCGATACCGCCACGCGCATGGTCACCCGTGCTGGCCGTCCGCTCATCCTGCAGGCGCGTCAGTATGCGCTGACCGAATATCTAGCACGGCGCGCCGGTCAGGTGGTTTCCCGCACGGAAATCGAAGCGCACATCTACGATGGCGATGCCGGGCTGATGAGCAATGTCGTCGATTCCGCGATCTGCGCGCTGCGCCGCAAGCTCAACGCCGCCAACCCCGCGCCGCTCATCCACACCCGGCGCGGACTCGGCTACGTCATGACTCCGTCCGCACCATGAAATCCATCCGCCGCCAGCTCACCCAACAGCTCGTGCTCGGCACGCTCCTGATCGCCGGGTGCGGCGGCACGGCGGCCTACCTTACCATGCGCGCGGCGGTGGTTCGCCAGTTCGACGAGGCATTGTTGGGAAAGGCGAGTGCCGTGTGCGCCCTAACCACGCAGGGTCGCAACGGACGCCCGCACCTCGAAGTGGAGGATGTACGGTCATTGGGATTTACCGATGACGGGAGCGACCATTTTTTCCAACTCCGGCTCCTCAATGGAACAAGCATCGCCCGCTCGCCGTCGGTTCTTGGCGGGGAACTTTCTTCGCTGGGGAATTCCGTTAGTACGCCCGAGTTCCGCGACATCACGCTGCCAGGCGGGGCGGTCGGGCGAGCGGTAGCGTTCACTTTCCTTCCGCGCGCCGAGGACGAGGATGACGAGGAAAAGCATTCCCAGCCCGTGCCGATTCCCGCCGAAATCATCGTGGCTTCTTCGCGGCAATCGCTGAACAGCACCCTCCGCCTCATGCTCACCGCGCTGGGACTGAGTACGGCTGTGCTGGTGGTCGGCGCTTGGTTGATGGTGCCACGGATTTTGCGCCGCGGATTTCGGCCACTCGACGCGTTGGCTGATCGTGTAACTGGTATTGACGCTGATTCGCTCGCCACCCGTTTTCCCGAAACCGGAGTACCTGCCGAGATCGCACCCATCGCCCGTCGGCTGAACGATTTGTTCGAACGGATCGGCGCTTCCTTCGAACGCGAACGCCGTTTCAGCGCAGATCTCGCCCACGAATTACGCACTCCGCTCGCCGAACTGCGCAGTCAGGCTGAACTCGCCCTTAAATGGCCCGATGCTCGCGCCGCCACCGCCGATGCCGACACGCTCGCCATTACGCTCCGCATGGAGCATCTCGTGACACGGCTATTAGCCATCGCCCGCGCCGAGGGTGGCCACGCCGACGTGGTCAGCGAACGGGTGGAAATCGGAGTCGCCGTGCAAACCGCGTGGCGTCCTTTCGCCGGACGCGCCGCCGCCAAAGGACTGCGCGTTGCATTCGACCTGCCGCTCGATCTGGCCGTCGAATGCGATCCCGCGCTGCTGCGTGAAATCCTCGCCAACCTATTCTCCAACGTTGTGGACCACACTCCCGCAAGTGGCGAAGTGAATGTCGCGGCAAATCTCACTTCCGGCACTTTTAGCCTAAGCGTGAGCAACACCGTCCAAGGTCTCGACGCTGCAGATGTGGAGAAAATGTTTGACCGCTTCTGGCGCAAGGAAGCCTCGCGCTCGGACGACGAACACGCCGGCATCGGTCTTGCTTTGGCGCGCTGCTATGCCAAATCGCTCGACTGGAAACTGGAGGCGTCGCTTGATGATTCCCAGCGATTAACGTTCACGCTAGGCAGCCGGAGATCAGGAGTTTTTCCCAGCACGTCATCTTGCGATCATGCTCCTTCTGCGAAATTAAATTCAACATCCATCCCATGAACCGATCCATTGCCATTCCCAGCGGAGCCGTCGTTTTGGCAACCATCGCTTTCGTCGCTGGGCGGTTCACAAGCCCCGACGCTGCACCCGTCGTTGTAAGAACCACCGCGGCCCGAATTTCATCCGCCACACCCAGCCGCAGCCAGGAAAGCACGGGGGTGATCGCTAACAACGCCCGGCCTGTCATTTCTTCCGCTGAAACCGCATACGCGCTACTCAATCACTTGGCCGGCCTGTCGGTAACGGAGGGCTCAGCAAGATCGGTGCGTCCCGTGCTGGTGCTGTTAGAACAACTCTCACAAATGGGAACCAAGGCACTGCCAGCCATACGCCAGTTTCTTGAATCCGGCACGGATGTCACTTATGCAGCACTTGGTGGTAAGCGGCTGCGAGATGTGGAATCCCTCATGAACGCCGTGGTGCCGCTCTCATTGCGGACCGCCTTGTTCGATGTCATCGCGCAGTCCGGCGGCGAGGACGCCGAGGCAATCCTTGCTGAAAATCTCGATCTCACCCGCCGCGGAATCGAAGTTGCCTATATTTCCGAATTACTCGAGCGAATGGCTCCTGGAAAATATCGAAATGCAACGGTTGCCGCAGCCACCAAACTTCTAACCAACGGCGACAACTCTGACCGCAGCATTCTTTTCGAAGTCATGAAGAGTCTGGGTGACACTTCGTATGTAGCCACGGCCCAGAGCCAGATCATTCAGCCTGACGGTCAGGTGGATCGCGAAGCCATGCGCTATCTTCAGCACGTCATGGGTCCGCAAAGCCTAGTCCTCGCGGCCCGGATGTATCAGAACCCGCGCTTGGTTGAGCCTGGAAGCAAGGAGCCGCTCGCCCGTGTAGCACTCTCCTTTGTCGGAGTGAATCCGCAAGCAGTCGATTTGTTCCACACTGCAGTGCTGGACCCAGCCCTCCTTCCTGACCAGAAGCGGAATCTGGTGGAAGACCTGAATCAGGATGGTATCAGTAATAGAAAAGCCCCGACTCCCGAAGACCTCCAGATCATCACTAGGCGCTTCGAACTCACCCAAGCGTATCTTCAACAGGATTATATTCGAAATGATAACCTCCTCAACGCAGCATTTCGTGAAGCTGACAAGGATCTGCGCAAGATGCTGGAGCGAGCAGCTGCAGCGAATCCGCCCCGATAATCCCGAAATCTGAAGTCAGATCATTTTTCAGGTACGCGGCGCACGGTGCCGGGGAAACGCTCGATGGACAGGGACGGGAAAATGTCTGACAGCGACGGGTCTGGGACCGACAGGACTTGGGGAGTCTCTGACAGCGGCTGGGAAT
>JAPJNB010000194.1 GCA_026461385.1 Akkermansiaceae bacterium | reverse complement strand
TCCTTCAGGTCGTCATCGAAGCGGAAATGCGCGACGAGGTCCGCGTGGGCTGGGGAAAATGAGCCGAGCAGCAGGGCGGTGAGGATGAAGATGGGTTTCATGATGGTTCAGTTTTCGAAATCCCGTCGTTCTCCCGCCGGAAGAATTTCATCCCCGTCGAGCTTCATGCGGGTTGCTTGATTCACGCTGACGGCGTGGAGTTTGCCATTGCGCGAATCAAGGTAGGCGAAGTGCGCGTCGGTGGTGAGCCCGGCGACGTTGATCTGGCTGCCGCTGGGATTGCAGACGACCCACTCGACGCGGTCTTTGTCCAACTTGCAGCGCAGAACGGAAGCGGACGGCGTGTCGAGCAGGGCTTCAATGCCCCCGGCCCCGGCGGTTGCAGCGTATTCTCCGCCAAGCCATTCGAGCTTCGCACCGGTCAGGGTAGAGGCCGTTCGCGAGCGATAGGGAGCGTGCGGCCAGAAGAGTTGCGTGAAGTGCTGGCGGTCGCCGGCCTTCGCGTCGCCTTCCCACACGTAGCGTAGTTGCGCGGGCACTGGGCCGGTGCGCGGGTCGAACGCGGTGCGATCAATTATCTGCAGTTTTGCCCCCGACTTTGGCGCATGCCACACAAGCAGATCATAGGGCGGCGTGTTCAGCGGATTGTCCGGATTGCCGCCCCCCCGAGGCTGGCTGAAAAACGTGTTGGCAAAGTGGGCGCCAACTTGCGGGCCAATGTTCTGGGTATTCCAAATCGGGCCGAGGCGGGTCCGAAAAGCGGCTTCGAAGGTGGCGACGTCGCGCACGACGAGGAAGCGGTTCTTGATGAACGCAAACTCGCGCGTGACCTTGACGGGCAGCGCCTCCCAATCGCTCGTTTCGACCACGGCGAAGGTGGCGTGCTTCTGGTCTTCAAACACGGGCACGCTCACTCGCGCACTAGCCGACTCTTGTTTGGGCCAGTTGCCCCAATCCGGGCCGATGACTCCGTAGGGCACCTGGCGGTAGCGGCGTTCGGCCTTGCCGCTCAGATCCTCGATGACCATGCGATTGTGTTCCGAGTGTCCCTTTGCCGAGATCGCCTGCGTGAAAGGCGCACCCCAACGCGTCAGGCCAGTGATGCTACCCGGATTCAATGGCTCCACGCCGGTGAAAAGCTCGACCAGCGCATACATATCACCGGGCTCCCACCCACTGCGGAAGACGAGCTTGCTTGGGACAATCTCGTCTAGCACGACCACGTTGTTGCAGAGCCTGCCCTTGTCCGGCGCGGGATCGAGGTCTTTGAGGAAATGCGCGACGTTTTCTTTGCCACTGATGCGCATTGACTGCTTTCGATACAACAGTTGCGACCCCTCGGAAGGCATCACTGGCTTTACCGACTCGTCGGTCAACAACCACGCAAGCGCGATTTTCTCTGTCGTCCAGCGGGCGAACGATTCCTTATAATCGCGGCGCAACGGCTCCTTTTGATACAGCAGATAGTTCATGAGCCGGTGCGCGGCAAAGCGGTAGCGACCGTCTCGCGTCTTGGCTGCGATGAGTTCGAACATCCACAGGCGATGGGCCGCCGTGTGGTTCCATCCGCCACTGGGGCCATAGGGATTGATGCTTCCATCGGGCGTAACCTCTGCGAGGTGCCGCTCCCAGATTTTCTGCATTCCCGGGTTGGTGATGAACTCATCAGACCCGCGTGCGTCGCGTCCGGCGAGCATGTTGGCGAAGGTGGGATGAAAGGTGTAGCCGGTGTCGTTCAGGGCGAGTTCCTTGTGCGCCCAGAAATCTCCGAACACCAATTCCGAATAGCGCCGCCACTCCGCGGCCTCAGGGATATCAGGATACCAGTTCGCGACCACACCGTGAATCACGCCGTCGGGCTGGGAGCGTTGGGCCGCCCCCCGCCACATTGTATCCGGCGAATTCCAGACGTGGAGTGTGCGCGTGAAATACAGCATCATCTCACGGAACCAGGTGTCCTCCGGCTCGTGCAGTAATCCATGCTCGGTAAGGATTCTCCGATACAACGGCAGTGTAGCCGGCGCTTCCATGAACAACTCGTTCCAGCCCTTCTTCACCACCTCCGCCTTCAGGGCCTGATGGAAGTCCTTCAGCATCGTGACGCACGCCTCGCCCCATTTCGCTTCGCCCGTTTGCGCGAACTTCGCGAGCACGGGAACCATCTCCTCTGGCCCACTTAGTCCGCGCT
This sequence comes from Akkermansiaceae bacterium, assembly GCA_026461385.1. Taxonomy (GTDB): domain Bacteria; phylum Verrucomicrobiota; class Verrucomicrobiia; order Verrucomicrobiales; family Akkermansiaceae; genus Luteolibacter. The sequence continues at coordinate 3,060 of JAPJNB010000194.1, read as the reverse complement.
TCGGAGCGTCTAAATAATCGAGCATTCCCGAATCTTCGATCCACGCCATGTATGTCTCGCGTGTCACCGGCGTGACGGGGATGGGATAGAACTGCCGGTGATACTCATCCGGCACACGCTGCGTGTAGCGCAGCGAATCCTGCATAAACAAGGTCGGTGGTCCGACACGTTCGGGTTCAGCAGCGTGAAGCGCGGTCAGCGACGCGAGCAGCAGGGCGGTGAGGAGTGTTAGGGTGTGCTTCATAAGAGCGTATCTGACGGAATTCTACTTTGCCGAAGCCTTTGTCGGACTGGCCTCTGTGGATCGCAATTCGAGCGTTCCAAAGAAGGTGGACCATAACAGTGGAGCGCCCTTGCCGCGCATCCACGGACTCAAAACATCCGTCTGGCCGTCATCTGGGATGGACGCCGCCGTCCCTTGAAAAGCAAACGCTAGCCCCGGCTCGGGCGGCGTGAGCGACGACCAAGGGATTGCTATCTCGGCCTGCCAACCGAGGGCGTCACACTGGACGGCGACAACAGCATGGCTTTTCCACTTGGCGATGGATGCGGGCGCGTCGGCAGGAACATTGGTGACCCAGTCGCTGGTTTTGCCATCGGAATAGACAGTCACGGTGAAGACGGGACCCGAACCGCGAATCTGCGTGCCGTCGGTCAGCATGTTCTCTCCTCCTTTAGAATTCGGTAGGCCGAAGAAGAAACGGATCTGGGATCGTGCGGCGGGTTTCCCGTCCGCGGTCGGTTCATTCGTGCGTCTGCAGGAGAGAAGGAGGGCCTCATCCGTCCATGCGATCCGCACCGGCGGCAAGTTCCGTGGCAGTTTGGCCATATCCTGCGGTAGCCAGTGCAGGGCGCCAGCTTGCGACCAGAATGACTCATCCGCATTTCCATCCGGCTTCCAGCCCGGCGCGACGACATGAGGGGCGCTGGCGATCGGGTCGAGCTGGGCGGGCGACATGGAGGCGATGAGCGCCTGGTTTTTTTCCATGAGACCCTTGCCCTTCTCAGCCAAGTTGGGCTGCAGGTAGCGATCCAGCCACGCCTGCCAGTTCTCATGGAACCGCTTGAGCACCGCATGCCGCTCGTAGCGGCTCAAATCGGACTTGGCGGCATCACCCGCTTTCCGGCGGACGATTCCTTCCAACCACAGGAATGCCGAGTCCACGGGGATGCGTTCATACTTCACGTGTTCGAGACTCCGGGGGTCGTTGGCGGCGGCCTTTTCGGCGGCATCGAGCAGGCGGTCGGCTTCGGCGAAAAAGGGCGCATCGAGCCACAGGTTGGCGAGCCCGTGACGGGGGACGTTTTGGATCTGGCCTTTGGTTTCTGACTGGCGGCGTTCCATGTAGCGCAGGAGCTCGCGCATCGGCTTGGCAGCCGCTCCATAGTAGCCCGCGAAATACGTGTCCAGCAGCGGCTCAAGCGGGCGGTTTGGATCCCGCAACATCTTGTAGTAGAGCCAGGCCTGAAGCGTATGGAAGCTGTGAAAATCGTCGCCATACGGATGCTCACTCGGAGCGTAACCTTCACTTTCGCTCATATATGCTACCACGTGCTGGTCGCGCATGAAGGCGAGGTCGGGCTGGATGGTGGAAATATTAACCTGCGGCGTATAGAACCCGGGTGCGTGCAGGACGTACCGCCGCCCGTAGTCCCAGATCGCAAGCTGGCGGGCGATCGCGCTCCAATCCTCCAGCCCTTTGCGCATGTGGGCGTTCTCCGGGTCGGTGAGCGCATGGCCAAACTCGCTTCGGCCGTAGTTGTCGCACCATTTAATGAGGACGTTAGGCTCCGGCCGGATGTGTTTCGGCGGGAGAAGCGTGAAGTTGTAGGCGTAGGTCTGGACGAGCATGTCCGGGTATTCCTTTGCGATGCCACGTGCGATTTCGTTGATGAAATCCAGGAGCAGGCCGCTCTCCGAGCCCTCCCGCTCGGATACCGCCTTGCACGGCCCGCACAGGCAGAGATGCGCGGTATTGTCATTCTGGCTAATTTCGATGACTTTCGCTGGGACTAGGCCGGACTTCGCTGCTGCCGCTCGTTCGACCGCGATGAAATGCAGCGCCCGTTCGAGAGTGATCCGTCGCACGTCGGGATTTGTTGCGCAGAGCTGAGTCCATCTGCCCGGAGACCCTTTGTCGTCCGTCAGGCGCTGGCCTTTCTCATCCATCGAGAAATACTCCGGATGCGTCGCCGCGAAGTCTTTGGAGGTGATGAAATATTGCCCAAACGTGTGCACCTGAGGCGGCACCCAGCGGTCGCTAAATTCCTTGAATGGGAAGACGTAGGGGACCCGCACATTGTTCATGTTCCAAATGGAAAACAGGGCGTCCTCCGGCGCAGGGGAGGACAGTCCACGTGCCCCGGCGGGATCGTAGACGTGACGTGAGCTGAACGCTGGCTTTGTGCGCTTGTCGAGTGACGGAATCCGGAGGGTGGGATGCGATGGTACAATCTCGGTATCCACCGCGAGCTGGTAAACGCCAGCGTAACGCTCCAGGAAATCAAAAACCCCGTAGGCCGTCGCACGTGGGGTCCCTCCGGCGATCACCAAGCGGTCTCCCAGCGCGCGCTGTACCCATTCCTCCGCACCGAGCCCGGTGATGCCGCTCTGCGCAGCGAAGCGCGTGTTGCCGATCGAGATGGTCTTCGTGCCGGCCATATCCTCTCCGACGACTGGGAATTCCGCCCCGGTGACCCGCTTAAGGTATTTGGACATCGTCTCGGCGGCGAATTTCTCCGCCGGGGTCGCATTGGTACTCAGCACCACGACATAGTTGCTCCTGCCGCTTTCAGCCAGCACGAGTCCTTCGCCCGCCGGCGAGCTCATCGGCGCGCGGCGGATTTGATCCGATGCGGGCGGCGGTGCGTTACTGTTGTCGTTGGTTGGGCGTTTATCCTGCGGCTTCTCAAGCGTGCCCGCTACGAGCACGCTGTCTTCGGTGAGCCTGGTGTTCTTCGTGTCACCCTCCCATCCGGTGAAGCTCTTGCCGTCGATGACCGGTTTGTTAGCAGCGTGGGAGATGGCCGCGAAGAGCAGGGCGATGAGGAGCGTGAGGG
>JAPJNB010000193.1 GCA_026461385.1 Akkermansiaceae bacterium | reverse complement strand
TAATTTTCCCAACCGATGGGTCCCCGGAGATCATGCGTCGGCCCCAGAATTTGTTTCTGGGGCTGACGCGAATCGGATGAGGGATATGGCCGTTTTTTGAGTGTGCTGAGGGCCGCGAGTCGGATCGCGGGTTGCGATGAGTCAGTGAGGTGAAGTCGAGTGGATGGTGCGTGGGATGGGATGCGAAAATTGTTTCAGATGTTTGGGGGTGCGGCTGGCAATCCGTTGAATTTCCAACGGAAGTCGGGCAGGTTGAAATTTTTGTGAAGGAAATCCTTGATTCGGTTCTTGGAATCCACAAGGGTCTGCCCGTGCACGGGGCGTAGCTCAGCCTGGTAGAGCGCCGCGTTTGGGACGCGGATGTCGTCAGTTCGAATCTGGCCGCCCCGCCCACCTCATTTCTCGTATGGACCCTTTGGTCCCCCGCTGAAACTCAAGGGTGATTTCAAAATTTTGGCAAGTGCCTCTTGATAGTTGATTTTCTGCAAGTCAGGCTAGTTGGGTGATCCCAAACGTAATCGCCGAACGCTACGCCTCGCCTGCTCTTCAAGCCATTTGGTCCGCCGAGGGGCGGATCGTGCTGGAACGTGAATTTTGGATCGCTGTGATGAAGGCGCAGCGTGACCTGGGCCTTGAGGTGCCGGCTGATGCGATTGCGGCTTACGAGGCGGTCAAAGATCAAGTGGACACCGGATCGATCATGGCGCGGGAAAAAATCACGCGGCACGACGTCAAGGCTCGGATCGAAGAGTTCAATGATCTGGCGGGCCATGAGCAGGTTCACAAGGGGATGACCTCGCGAGATCTAACTGAAAACGTTGAGCAATTGCAGGTTTACCGTTCCTTGCGGGTCGTGCGGGATAAGACGGTGGCGACGCTCCGCCGTTTTCGTGAGCGCGCTGAGCAATGGAGTGAATTGATTTTAACCGCTCGCACTCACAATGTTGCGGCGCAGCCGACCACCTTGGGCAAGCGCATTGCGATGTTTGGCGAGGAGTTGTTTGGCAGTCTTCAAGCGCTGGACTCGGTCATAGCGGCTTATGCGGTGCGCGGGTTGAAAGGGGCGGTTGGCACTCAGATGGATCAGTTGTCGCTCTTTGAAGGAGATGCAAGCAAGGTCTCCGAGCTTGAGAAGCGCGTGGTGGCCCACCTCGGCATGCCTGCGGTTTGGACGAATGTCGGCCAGGTCTATCCAAGGTCGCTCGATTTCCGCGTGGTTTCCGCTCTAACCGATCTTTGCTCGGCTCCATCATCATTCTGCAAGACGCTGCGTCTCATGGCGGGTCATGAGACTGCCAGTGAGGGATTTGCCCCTGGTCAGACCGGATCAAGTGCGATGCCGCATAAGATGAATTCACGTTCCTGCGAGCGGGTGAATGGATTTCACATCATTCTCAAGGGCTATCTTGCGATGGCAGCGGGTCTCGCTGGCGACCAGTGGAATGAGGGCGATGTGTCTTGTTCGGTGGTGCGGCGCGTGATGCTGCCGGATGCATTTTATACGATCGATGGGATGTTTGAGACCTTACTGACTGTGTTGGATCAAATGGACGCCTACGAGGCGGTGATCGCAGCGGAGACCGCGCACTACCTGCCATTTCTCATGACCACGACCATCATGATGGAAGCCGTCAAATCTGGGGTTGGCCGTGAGACGGCTCACCATGCGATCAAGGAGCATGCGGTGGCGACCGTCCACGACCTGCGGAAGGGGGAAATCGATCGCAACAATCTGGTCGAGCGTCTCGTGGGTGATGAGCGGTTAGGGCTTTCCCGAGAGTTTCTCGATGCCATTTTGGCAAAGGGTGACCGCGAATGCGGTGCGGCTCAGTCGCAGATCGCATCGTTCGCCAGTGCGGTGAGGGCATTGGAGATTGCTAGTCCAGCGGCGGCGGCTTACGGGCCGGGTTCGATCCTGTAAAGGTTGCAGGGGAAATCAGCTGAGGTCTTGATCGGTGCTGTTAGAATGTGCGGATTGATGAGAGACCGCCATCGGGGCGCAGGACTTGACCGGTGAGGAATTTCGAGGCGTCGGAGAGGAGATAGGCGACGAGTTGGGCGATGTCTGCGGGGTCGCCGACTTGTTGGAGCGGGTGGCGTTTGGCAGAGGCTTCCTTCTTTGCGTCCGAGTTCAAGAGGGTCGAAGCCAGTGGGGTCTCGGTGAGAGATGGTGCGATGGCGTTGACACGGATTTTTGGGGCGAGTTCTGCGGCGAGCGATCGGCTGAGTCCCTCGACGGCGGCTTTGGCGGCCGCGATCGATGCGTGGAAGGCGAGACC
>JAPJNB010000192.1 GCA_026461385.1 Akkermansiaceae bacterium | reverse complement strand
CGGCGTGCGGGCCATTTCCTTGGTGCCCTTCAGCAAGACCACTTCGGCGCCCTCGGCGGTGATCGTCTGGCCGACTTGGTCCCGCACGATCCCGAAAAGCGTGTAATACGGCGCTGGCGGGAAGGCGTGCACCGAGGTCGTAACAAGAAAAACAAGCCATGCCACTGCCAAACGAAGACGAGAGGTTAGTCGCATATATATCATGTTGTGAGAATTTTCCACAGGGTGTCCACCCGCGGTCAAAACAATTTGGAAGGCTCGCCTGACTAATTGACGAAACTGGTAAAATCGGGGACGAAACAGGCATCCGCCCACTGATTTGCCACCCGAGCCAAGGAGCTATCGCCATTCTCGATGCAACGATCCGAGGCAAATACGCGATTTCAGCGCAGGCCAGCGAACCGCAGCTAGACCGCATGGCCACCCACCAGACGCTCGCACGTCGCTTCATCGACCACCTCGCAGAGGCGGTAGCCCTCACCCTGTCTTGGGATCGTCATCATCAACGCATCCCGCTCGTAAGGGGATGGAAATTCCACGCCGATGAGCGCCCTACCGATCCGCTCGCCGGACTGCCGGTAGTTGAAGTAGCAAAGGCTGGCATTGCCATTGATGCGCTGGTCGAGGAATTCGCGGAGCGCTCCGGGACGCTCGTAAAAATCGAGTCGAAGGAAGATCACATTTTTGAGCAAATCCACGCGAAGTGGGATCACCCGGAAGGCAACATCCAGCGCACCTGTTAGATCTTCCCACGCGAATCCGTGGGCCGCGAGCTTTGCCGGCAGTGAGTCCAACATCTCTGGAGTGTCCGAATTTAAGGTGAAAACCGGCCACGCGTCCTGCTCATCGGTTTTCCCATACTGGAAATCTGCGATGTCGAGTCCCTCAAAACACTGACTCAGCAGTTCTAACATGGTGCCGGAGCGCTCGGGAATGCAGACGCGCAGCGTTCGGCGACTCTTGGACTCAGAACCTAACGACTGAGCAATCAATCCCAGTTGGAGAAAATCGATGTTGGCCCCGCAGAGAATCACGAGCACGCGCTTGCCCACGAGTGCCGCACGATTTTTCAACGCAGCATCCAAGCCCATCGCACCCGACGGCTCAGAAATGCAACGCAATCCACCCCACATCGTGCGGATGGCATCACTGACCTCGGCATTGCTGACGGTCTCGATTCGGTTGAGCGTTTGGCGGCAAATTTCAAATGGCAATTCACCCGCCTTCCGAACCGCAGTGCCATCGCAAAATAAATCCAAATTTTCGAGTGTGACCGGATGGCCCGCGTTCAAGGCAGCCAGCATCGACGCCTGCCCCTCGCCCTCAACCCCAACAATCTCGATGTCCGGCCAGTAGGTCTTGAGCCAAGTCGAAACGCCCGCCGCCATGCCGCCTCCGCCGATTTGTAGGTAAGCGACATCGAACGGCCCCTGACCGGATAGAACCACCTCATCGGCCAAGGTTCCCTGCCCCGCGATCACCCGGAGGTCATCGTAGGCATGAATGTAAACCGCGCCAGTGGCTGCCTCTTCCGCGCGAGCCGCGAAAACCGCCTCGTCGTAACTGTCGCCCGCGAGGTGCACCTCGACCCACTCGCGCCCGTGGTGGCGCACCGCTTCTTGCTTCACCTTCGGCGTCGAGCGCGGCATGTAAATTTTCGCACGGATCCCGAGTTGCCGCGCAGCCAAGGCCACCCCTTGTGCATGGTTTCCGGCGGATGCAGTGACCACCCCCCGGGCGGCCTCGGGGCGACTCATGACCGCCATCCGATTGCATGCGCCACGCCACTTGTAGGCTTTTACCGGCGACAAGTCCTCGCGTTTCACCCAGATTTCAGGTCCCGGGCCGGGCAAGTCGAGGCGCTCCAACGGTGTGGCTTGGGCGAAACGATACACCCGCTCACGGGCCAGCAAGATTTCCTGCCGCAATCGCAGATCCAGCGCCAAGTCCTCAATTTCCATCCCCGAGAGTCGCCCAAAACGCGCACGCTCTGCAAGGCAAGTTTCAAATACTCATCCCCATTAGAAAAAAACGGCAACCCGCAAGGGCTGCCGTTTTGATGAGATCAGAGATCCGTGTGCTGAGAATCAAATCCCCTTCTTCACCACGTCGGTGAGGAGATCGATCACGCGGTTCGAGTAGCCCCACTCGTTGTCATACCAGCTGATCAGCTTGAAGAACGTCGAGTTGAGTTCGATGGAGGAACCCGCATCGAAAATCGACGAGCTCTTGTCGTGGATGAAGTCGCTCGAGACCACCTCGTCATCCGTGTAGGCGAGGATGCCTTTGAGGTAGGTTTCCGAAGCATTCTTGAGAGCCGCCTTGATCTCGGCGAGCGAAGTTTCCTTGGTGGTCTTCACGGTGAGGTCGACAGCCGAAACCGTAGGAGTTGGCACGCGGAAGGCCATGCCAGTGAGCTTTCCAGCCACTTCTGGGCAGACCAAAGCGACTGCCTTAGCGGCACCCGTGGTCGATGGAATGATGTTGATCGCAGCGCTGCGGCCACCTTTCCAATCCTTCTTGGATGGACCGTCCACCGTCTTTTGCGTGGCGGTGTAGGAGTGAACCGTGGTCATGAGACCCTCGGCGATGCCAAATCCTTCCTTGAGCAGCACGTGAACCAGCGGCGCAAGGCAGTTGGTGGTGCAGCTTGCATTCGAGATGATGTGGTGGATCGCAGGATCATACTTGTGATCATTCACGCCGACCACGAAGGTTGCATCCTCACCCTTCGCAGGTGCGGAGATGATGACTTTTTTCGCACCGGCGGTGATGTGGCCCTTGGCCTTTTCCGCTTCGGTGAAGAGACCCGTCGACTCGATGACGACATCCACACCAAGGTCTTTCCATGGCAGACCTTCTGGCGAGCGAGCGCTCACCACCTTGATCTCGTGGCCGTTGACGATGATGACGTCGTCTTCTTCAAGCTCAGGGGAGGATTTCTTCGAAGAAACCGTGCCAGCGAAGCGGCCCTGAGTGGAGTCGTACTTCAGCAAGTAGGCAAGGTTGTCGGCAGGTACAATATCGCCCACGGCGACGACGTTGAAAGTGGTTCCCAGGTGGCCTTGTTCGACGAGGGCACGAAAGACGAGGCGGCCGATGCGGCCGAATCCGTTGATAGCAATGTTGGTCATGTCAGTATTTGAAGGTACCAAGGCAGCTCTTCCGCCCGGCGGCGGGATTGTGCACGATCAATGCCAACCGTCAATCATCGGAGCGAAAAGGATGCAAAAACTCTTTGAATTTCAAAGATTCACCCAAAAAATGCGGGAAACCAACCAAGCAAGTCAGATCCACACCGACAAGACCCATCAGTCCAGTCCAAACAAGTGCTTGCCTAACACACGCACTGCACGGCTACCACGCGCCTTGCCCGTTCACATCTCCAGCAAGAGACGCGTCGGCGACTCCAGGCAATCCTTGATGCGAATCAGGAAAGTCACCGCCTCTTTGCCATCCACCAACCGGTGATCATAGCTGAGCGCGAGGTACATCATCGGGCGGATCACCACTTGGCCATTCACCGCAACCGGGCGCTGCTGGATCGTGTGCATCCCAAGAATGCCGCTTTGTGGAGGATTGAGGATCGGCGTGCTGAGAAGCGACCCGTAGGTGCCACCGTTCGAGATCGTGAACACACCGCCTGTTAGATCCTCAAGAGTGATCTTGCCATCCTTCGCCTTCTTCGCGTAGTCCAGAATCTCCTTTTCGATCTGTGCGAACGACTTCTGATCCACGTCGCGGAGGACAGGAACGATCAAGCCCTTTTCCGTGCCGATCGCCACGCCGATGTCATAGAAATGATTTTCAATGATGTCCGTTCCATCGATGCGTCCATTGACGGAAGGCACGTCCTTGAGTGCTTGGGCCACCGCCTTGACGAAGAACGACATGAACCCGAGCTTCACCCCGTGTTTTTTCATGAAGTCGTCTTGCACTTGCTTGCGGAGATCCATCACGGAACTCATGTCCACCTCGTTGAAGGTGGTTAGAATCGCAGCAGTTTGTTGGGCGTTCACCAAATGCGTGGCGATCTTGCGGCGCAGCATCGACATCTTCTTGCGCGTCGTCCGGCCCTCACTGACCACCGATGGAACCACCCGTTCAACGGGGCTCACGGGTGCCGAAAAATCTGGTTTCACCGCATCTGCGCTTGGGGCGGGTGCGGGTGCTGGAGTCGCCACTGCCTTAGCTGCAGGTGCGGGCGCGACCACCGCTTGAGGTGGGGGAGTCACGAGAGGCGCAGAGGCCGGGGCAACCGTGGCCGTTGCGCTTGCATCGATGGTCGCGATGATCGCGCCGATCGAAACTTCTTCACCTTCGGGTGTTAGAATTTTCAAGCGTCCAGAAACGGGGGCTTCAAGTTCATTCGAAACTTTATCGGTTTCCAGAGTCACCAGCACCTCGCCCTTCACGACCATGTCGCCATCGTTCTTGCGCCACTTGGCCACATTCGCGGAGGTGATCGACTCACCTGCAGCAGGCACCTTGAGTTCGATGACACCATTCGCAACCATCGCTGGCGAAGAAATCGGAGCTACCGGTGCTGCGACCGCGGTTGGAGCGACCGCACCTGCCTCGCCGGCTATCCGGGCAATCACCGAGCCGATCGAGACTTCCTCACCCTCGACCACTAAAATTTCCAAGGTGCCCGCGGCGGGTGCTTCTAACTCGTTCGAAACCTTGTCGGTCTCAAGCGTCACTAGAATTTCACCCACCTTGACGGGATCTCCATTTTTTTTGTGCCAGCGGGCAACATTCGCGGAAGTGATCGATTCGCCTGCGGCGGGAACTTTAACGTCGATGGACATGGATGAAGCGTGTTGAGAGTTGAGAAAAAATGAGAAATGTTAGATTTCGAAAGCTCGGGCGACCAGTGCCTTTTGCTCGCGGTAGTGCATGGCCTTCGATCCAGCTGCGGGACTGGAAGCAGTTCCTCGGCCAGCGTAGCGGATTTTTGAACCGGCCACCTCCTCAAGACGAGGCGCGATGTAAGACCACGCCCCCATGTTTCGAGGTTCTTCTTGGCACCAAATGAAGTTCGAGCAGTTCGAGTAAACGCCGATGATCGCCTTCACGAGGTCTTCGTGGAATGGATAAAGTTGTTCGATCCGGACGATTGCAGCGTTGCCAAGCCCCTTCTCATCGCGAGCCGCAACGAGGTCGTAGTAAACCTTACCACTGCAGAAAATGACTCGGTTCACCTCGGCCGGATTTGCGAACACCTTCGGATCGGGAAGCACTTCTTGGAAGCAGGTTCCTTCAGTAAAATCAGGTTCATGAGAGACCGCTTCTGGGCGACTGAGCAAACTCTTGGGCGTCATGAGCACCAAGGGCTTGCGATAATCGCGGTGCTTTTGGCGGCGGAGCGCATGGAAATACTGAGCGGGGGTCGTGAAGTTTCCGACGATCATGTTCTTGTCCGCGCAAAGCTGAAGGAAACGCTCGAGACGTGCACTGGAGTGCTCTGGACCCATGCCTTCGTAGCCATGAGGCAACAACATCACGAGATCGGTGGGCGTCTGCCATTTGGATTCCGCCGAGGAAATGAATTGGTCGATGATCACCTGAGCACCATTTGCAAAGTCGCCAAACTGAGCTTCCCAAAGCGTCAGCATGCTTGGGTAGGAAAGCGAGTAGCCGTAGTCGAATCCGAGCACGGCGAATTCCGACAAAAATGAGTTATGCACACAGAACTTTGCCTGCGTAGGGTCAAGATGTTCTAACGGAATGTACCTTTCCCGCGACTCGTAGTCATAGAAGACCGCGTGGCGTTGCGAGAACGTTCCGCGCCGGCAATCTTGGCCGGACAAGCGAACCGGTTTACCTTCTAACAGGAGCGATCCGAAGGCGAGCGACTCCGCGAAGGCCCAGTCGATCGGGCCACCATTGGCGAGCACTTCGACACGCCGCGGGATGAAACGCTTTTCGAGCGTAGGATTCAGATTGAAGCCCGCTGGGATTGTGGTGAGGACCTTGCCGATTTTCTGAAACTGCTCTGCAGCGATGCCCGTGGCAACCGGTGCATGGGAATAGACAGGCTGAACCACACCCGTAGAACCACTGAATGCCGTCCGATCGCCCGCTTCTTGAAGGGCAACCATTTTTTGATAGCCATCTTCCAAGGTATTCCAAATCGATTGTTCAAGCGCCTCGAGGTCGGCTTGGGAAATGGCGCCCTCGTCGACCAATTGCTGTTTGTAGATCACGCCGAACGTCGGTCGGTCCGCGATTTTTTTGGCGATGATCGGTTGAGTGAATGCCGCTTGATCCGCCTCGTTGTGACCTTGTCGGCGGTAGCAATACATGTCGATCACGATGTCACGGCCGAATTTCTGGCGGAATTCCAGAGCAAAGAGCGCAGCCCAGTAGAGCTCCATCGGCTCCTCGCCATTCACATGGAGGATGGGTGCCTCGACCATTTTCGCCACATCGGTCGCGTAGTCCGTTGACCGCGCATCCGCTGGGGAGGTGGTGAAACCGATTTGGTTATTGATGATGAGATGGATCGTTCCCCCGGTACGATAGCCCTTCAACTGGGAAAGGTTGAGCACCTCCGCCACCGAGCCTTGACCCGCAAACGCAGCGTCCCCATGAAGCAAAATTGGCAGCACTTGGCCGCGGTCGATCTCACCGGCTTCCTCGCTCAGGACGCGCTGACGTGCCCGCGCTTTGCCTTCGACGATCGAATTGACCGCCTCCAAATGGCTTGGATTGGCCGCAAGGCTGACGCGCACCTTGCCATCGGTAAGTTCACGGACACTCTCGTAACCGAGGTGGTATTTCACGTCGCCGTCACCCGCAACCAAGTCAGGTTCGTAGTTCGGGGTGAACTCATACAAGACCGTGGTGAGCGATTTACGGACAAAATTGGCGAGGACATTCATGCGCCCGCGGTGCGACATGCCCATTTCGATTTCCTTGACCCCGCTGGACGGGCAAGCCTCGAGCAAGGCATTGAGGAGGATCATCGCACCTTCCCCACCCTCGTTCGAAAAGCGCTTTTCCCCGAGGAATCGCTTACCGAGGAAATTTTCAAATGACTCAGCCTCAAGCACCCAGCGGAGCGAGTTGAGTTTTTTGCTAGGGCTCTGATCGAGATGCAGAGCGTGATTCTCAATCCGCTCGCGCACCCAGTGGCGCACGGTGGTGTTGTGAATGTGCATGAACTCGAAGCCGATTTTCCCGGAGTAGGTCGCCTCGAGCGCGGTCACCATGTCACGGAGCTTCATGCGGTCGCCATGGCGGAAAAAGGCATTCCACACCTCGCGATCCAGGTCGGCAGCGCTGATGCCGAATTGCTCGATTTTCAACCGTGGATTGCGCTCAGGCGCACTCAGCGGATTGATGGCCGCTTGCGTGTGGCCGAGAGTGCGGTAGTTGTAAATTAAACTCACCACTTTGCCGAAAAATGCCAGATCCGCATCCGAGGCCGGTGCCGACGAACCCGTGGAGGCGGCTGCGGCATCCTCCTTGCGCTTCACTTGGGCGGAACCCAGCTCAAATCCTTCAAAAAAGGCGGCCCAAGTCGGCTCAACCGAACTTTGATCCTCGCACCAATGGGCGTATTTTAGCTCCAACAAATCTGCGTTCTGTCGCGGCGAAACCGAAGAGTTCATGAGAAATAAGTAAAAGATCAGGCGAGCCCGCGAATTTCCCGCTTGGCCCGCCACGCACGGCACTTCATTAAAGGGCGCACACGAGGACGTCAACCGTTCAACGACGAATTTCACCGCAAATCCAAAATCTGGCCATCATGATCGAAGTCCACCATCTCACGAAGCGCTACGCACGCCACGAAGCCGTCCGAGGCATTAGCTTTTCCGTGGCACGCGGCGAAATCGTCGGGTTTCTCGGCCCTAACGGCGCGGGGAAGACCACGACCCTGCGGATGCTGACCGGCTATCTCCCACCGACCTCCGGCACCGCCAGCATCGCCAACCACGATATTTTTCGCGATTCGATCGAAGCGAGACGAAAAATCGGCTACATGCCGGAAAATGTCCCGCTCTATGACGACATGCGCATCCGTGAATACCTGAGATTCCGCGCCGAGCTCAAGGGCCTGAGCGGCAGCAACACCCGCCGCCGAGTGGACGAGGTGATCGACACGTGTGGGCTTGGCAACGTGCGCCGCAAGATGATCAAGACCCTCTCGAAAGGCTACCGCCAGCGCGTGGGATTGGCAGACGCCCTCGTTCATGACCCCGAACTGCTCATTCTCGACGAGCCCACGAACGGGCTCGATCCGAACCAAATCCGCCAGATTCGGGAATTGATCCGCCACCTCGGGCAGTCCCACACGGTTCTCATTTCCACCCACATCCTTTCAGAGGTCGAAATGACCTGCAATCGGGTGATCATCATCGATGGTGGCAAAATCAAAGCCGCCGACACCCCCGCCAATCTCGTCGGGCAAATGCGGGCAGCGGGCAGAATCCAAGCCGAAATCCAAGCAAACCCAGAAGTGGTGACCGCCGCGCTGAAGCGACTGGATAACGTGAAAAAAGTCACCCCTGAGTTGTTAGAAGATGACTGGGTCCGCTACACGATTTGGGAAGATTCCAGCTCAGACACTCGCGAGTCCATCGCGCAACTCACCAGTCAATCTGGCTGGCCGCTCCGCTCGCTCTTCCGCCACGTGGCGACCCTCGAAGATGTCTTCGTGGAACTCACGCGCAAGGATTGATCTGGCCTAACCGATTTTTTATCAGTCGCCCAAGCCCTTCGCGTAAACTTCATCCTCGGTGAAAACAATCATCATCGGGCGACAACAAACTTCACAGTCGTAATCCACCTCAGCGGGCATTTCATCCGGATGAGGCACAGCAACTTCAAAGACCTCAAAACAGGTCGGACACGTGACTTCGGCGAGTTCCATGACAGATCTTTGCACGATTTCCGCAGATTTCAAACCGAGATCCGCAATGGCTCACCGACCAAGGAAATTTTCAATCAACCGAAGACCCGCGTCTTGGCTTTTTTCCGGATGAAACTGGCAGGCAAAGAGCCTTCCCCGCTCCACAGCTCCCGCAAAGGTCTGCGTGCCATACGTCGTCTGCGCCACCACGTCATCTTGGCAGGTCGGCTCTGGAAAATAAGAATGGATGTAGTAAAAATAGGGATCGACCCCAAGCCCCTGCCAGACCTCAGTTTCACCGCGCACCGCCATGGCGGAGTTCCATCCCATGTGGGGGATTTTTAGGCCATCCTCCAATTGAAAGCGTCGGACCTTGCCAGACACCACGCCCAATCCCGAAACCCCGGGCGCCTCCTCGCTGGAATCAAAAAGAATCTGATAGCCAACGCAAATCCCGAAATAAGGCCGATCGGCTGCAATCCAATGTTTGAGAAACGAAGCAAGCCCACGCGCTTCAAGCCTCGCCATGGTGTCGCCAAATTCCCCCTGGCCGGGAAGCAGCAAATGGGTGGCATCCCCCACCTGATCTGGGCTGGCAATGATCACCGGATCCTGCCCGAGCGCACGCAAGGCGTTGGCAACGCTACGGAGATTGCCACCGCCATAATCGATGATGCCCGTCTTCACAAGGCGTCCTTGGTACTCGGGATCCCCACGACCCGCGGGTCACGCTCGCAAGCATCCCGCAAAGCACGGGCGAGACCTTTGAAAATTGCCTCGGCGATGTGGTGCCCATCGCGCCCATAAAGCAATTCCACATGAATGTTGGCCCGCAGATTGGCGGCAAGGGCGCGGCAAAACTCTTCCACGAGCGTGAACGGCATGTTCGGTGCCGAGGGCGTGCCCACAGGTGCCCTGAACTCGAGGTGTGGCCGATTGCTTAAATCAACGACCACCCGCGCCAAAGTTTCATCCATCGGCAGGTAAGCGCAACCGTACCGGCAAATTCCCTCCTTCGTCCCAAGCGCTTCGCGCAGGCATTCCCCAATGACGATTCCCGTGTCCTCAATGGTGTGGTGGTAATCTACCTCGATATCTCCAATCGTCTTCACCTTCAAATCAAACAGGCCATGCTTTGCAAACAGCGTCAACATGTGATCAAAGAACGGAATCCCGGTATCGATTTCGGAAATTCCTGAGCCATCAAGATCGATTGACAATTCGATGGAGGTCTCGGCGGTCTTGCGGCTTCGACTGGCAATGCGTGTGTTAGACATGAATCAATGATTTGGGAACAATCCTGAGCGAGACTTGGAATTCAAGGATTTGGCTGCTGCAAACTCGCACCCTGCAATGCTTCCAGCAATGCCTCTGGAGTAGAAACAACCATACCCTCTCTCCCCGCAAAACTGACAGAAACCGATCCATCGGGCACACCCTCATTGGGCACGGCTTCACGCCGCTGAATCACCCGAAGCGGAAGCCTTTGCACCGCAAGCTTGAACTCGCTTTTTAGATTCGCGCCGATGAGCAGAGTCACCGGATAGTGACGAGCGATCATGGCCGACAACAGATCGGTGTGGACCATCGGCTGTTCGACAGCAAACTTCGGCAGTGGCGTGACCAAGTTGCTGAAGCTTTGGAGCAGAGGCCGCTTTTGCGCAGCGAGACGGCACTCGACCGAAGAAAAAACTCCCGCGGTGGACTCGCCAAAAAGCATCGAAAGATCGGTAATCGGCAAATCCAGCACCTTGGCATCATCGGGGCATTCCTTGAGGAAACTGGAATCCACAAAAGATTCGGTCGCGGTGGTCGCCAGATCCTCGGACCAATGGGTCCATCTCCGATCCAAAGTGATGTCTGAAACATCCAGGCTCGCCTGCAAGGCTAGCGCGTAGAGAAACGCCCGCCCCGCACGAATCGATTTAGGCGCATCCTTTGAGAAAACATTGAGCCTCGGCCCGTCAGCAAAAGCCACCTTCGACTTTTCTAACAGCACCACCGCCTTGTCTCGATAGCTCACATCCCCTGTCACTCCAAATGCACATGCGTAGGCTGAGACCATCAGGAAACTCGAAGTCGCATAAGAACAGTCATTCCGGATGGAATTCCCCAAGCGGCGGTTCCGAACCTGCAGCAACTCCTTTCGGATTCGCTCAAGCCGGCCCGAAAACTCCTCGATCGACTGGGATTGTTCCTTCGCAAGCTCTGCAGTGGTTTGGCTGAATCCCAAGCTATTGAGCCGGAAATTCGAGCGGGAAGGATCTGCATCCATCGGCAAGTTTCCCAACTCTGTCATGCCATTGAGCTTGATCCACCAATCCGCATCCTCAGCCGATAGTGCCTTTTTAATGTCTTCAACTTTCCAAAGCCACTGCGACGTATCCGCCCTTAGGCCCATACCAGCCGAAAACAATCCTTCCACTGTCATGAATTGCTTCTCGGTGTAGGTGATCGCTGCCAACATTTTTTCTAAGACTCGCGCATCGTTCGTCGCCCGATAGACATTCGCCAATGCCGTCACCGCCCTCGCTTGCGAAAGACAGTCGTTTTGGAAATTGGGCAATGCCCACGACAACCTTCCGCGCGAAGCAAAGATCCCTCCATCCAGCGGATCAAACATGGCACTCGGCAGCAAATCCGTGATGAGCTCATGCGTCACCCCCAAGCAGCGAGCACGCAACTCTTTTGGCAACCCGGGATGGGTGGCAACGCTCGAAAGCAAATCCAATGCACCCGAGGGGAAGCAACCTCCTGAGTTATCAAGGCTGCGGGAAACCATATCATAAAAGCTAGCAAGCCGGTCAACCGCGATCAGGGAATCCTCTGCGGGCTTGGCACTCACCTCTGCCAAGAGCTTGCGCTGCGAGATCCTCTGCCTCCGGTTACCGTTGTCCATGCCGCTGTTTCGACGGATGTATGCAGCATCCTCCGACCACATGCGCGACACCGTCTCGTTGGAGTCGTTGAATTGCGACACCGCCTCGGCGGGCGAGGAAACGATCGGCACCCACGCCACCGGCATCCGCTCAGGGGTGAACCAAATGAATAGCGGAGTTTGCAGCGGCTGCTGGATCTCCTCGCAAAGATCTGCACAAAGAAGCCCGATTTCCCGCGAAGCATCACCGTCCACCAAGATTGGCACGTATTGATCGTTGATGATGGAGAGCACATTGGAATCTCTTGCAAGGCGCTCCATCACCTCCTTGGACTTGAAATCCTGCGGCATCGCGATCACTGCAAAAACCAGCCGGTTTGCCGCATTAGCCCGCTCAAATGATTCCGCAGTCCACGGCTGCCAGTGGATCGCTGACGTCGCTTGGCTCTGATAGATCTCACCCGGCAGACCACCCAACCCATTCAACCTCAACTCAGGAGCGATGACCGCTTGGTGCGTGACCTCTTTCGCCACCGCAACATTTGGCTTGCGACACCCCGCAACAAGTAGCAAGCCACAAAGCACCGCTGCGTTCGCAACCCAATGGATAGAGCGTTTAGTATTTGTCATAAAAAAGAAAACAACCCAAGAGCGACGTGACAAAGCGATCATGAAGAAAAGACTTCCGCAATTGCAAGCCCAAGCTACGAT
>JAPJNB010000191.1 GCA_026461385.1 Akkermansiaceae bacterium | reverse complement strand
TGAAGTGGTCCCGCAAAACGGAGCCAGTAGCTTATTGAAACTTTTGCTGGTCTGAGAGGGGCGAATTACTCCGAAATCAGACCGATGAAACGAAAAAGAAGACACCTAACCGCCGAGTTTAAAGCCCGCGTTGCCGCCGAAGCACTCAAGGGAGAAAAGAGCATCCAGCAGATCGCTCAAGAGAATGACATTGCTCCCACCCAAGTTAGCACCTGGAAGAAGGACCTTGAGGATCACATGCCATCGATCTTCGAGCGCAAAAACGTATCTGACCAGTCGGCCGAGAAGCAAGAACGCCGCACTTCACACCTGGAACGCAAGATCGGCCAACTCATCATCGAGAAAGAATTCCTCGAAAAAAAGTGCGATCAGCTGGGAATCGATCTGAGCGAAAGGCCATGATTGATCCTGGCGATCAGAAACTATCCATCCGCAAGCAGGCCAAACTGTTAGGAATCAACCGAAACCGACTCACGACCCGCCAGAGCAAAACCACCGAAGAAGACCGCAAAATCATGACGATCATGGACGAACTTTATCTAGAGTGTCCGTTCTACGGGCAACGGAATTTCCGCGAGAACCTCAAGGATCACGGCTACGACATCGGGCGCAAACGAATCAGGCGGCTGATGCGCATCATGAATATCGAAGCCTTGGTACCGAAGCCCTCGACGAGCGTCCCGGCCAAAGGCCATGAGGTCTTCCCCTATCTGTTGCGGAAACGAGAAATCAACACCGTCGACGATGTCTGGTGCGCCGACATTACCTACATCCCGATGGAGAAAGGGCATGCCTATCTGGTGGCCATCATGGATTGGCACAGCCGAGCGGTTCTTGCCTGGGAGATCAGTAATACGATGGACAGTGCCTTTTGCGTTAGGGCCTTGAAGGAAGCGTTGCGACGCACGGGGCGGAAACCAAACATCTTCAACACAGACCAAGGCAGCCAGTTCACCGGAAATGATTGGATCTCCGAGCTTCAAAAGCAGGATATTCAAATCAGCATGGATGGGCGTGGACGCTGGATGGACAACGTCTTCATCGAGCGACTGTGGCGGAGTCTAAAGTATGAAAAGCTTCGACTGTGGAGTTACCACACCATACCAGAGCTACGAGCCCTTACCGCTGATTGGATCGAATTCTACAACCACCGCCGGAAGCATCAAGCGCATGGCTACAACACCCCATGGTCCGTCTACCAAACGCCGGTTAGCCAAGCCGCCTGAGCAGGGCTGCGACGTAGTGGGTGAGGCTCCATTCCGAGTCTTCCGCTACGCTCCAGCCTCTGCATTGCACCTCACCCACTACGAAACCAAACAAAACGAACCCGCTCCCAAGGACCCGTAAAAAGGATCAATAAACCTGACAAAAAACTGGCAACGAAAAGGAGACCACTTTA
>JAPJNB010000017.1 GCA_026461385.1 Akkermansiaceae bacterium | reverse complement strand
CCCACTACGAAACCAAACAAAACGAACCCGCTCCCAAGGACCCGTAAAAAGGATCAATAAACCTGACAAAAAACTGGCAACGAAAAGGAGACCACTTTATGATCGCCGCCGTGGGCCGCATAGTCCACTTGTTAATCACCTGCGAAATGAACACCCCAACCGAACCTGGCTGAATCCGTCCATACCGCCCCGATTCAATAACCAATACAATTATGAAATACACTACACTCGCCCTTTTGGCACCCCTTATCGCCTTTGCTCAGGCCAATGCTGCACCCGAGGAGCAGGAATCAGAAGGAGCCTGGAGATCAGAATCGCCAGACGGAAGCTATCGCTGCGTCATACGCCGCATGCCCTCTAATGATGAACGCATTTGGGACAGTTCATTCGATAACTCGCGACTGATGATACTCCCATTTGCAGATTTTGCCTTTGACATAGAAGGCCGTCTTCCTGCGAAGGTTAAATGGACTGCAGACTCCAAATTTCTAGTATTTACGACGGAAAGCTCAGGGGGACATTCGCCATGGCATCACACTACCTATGCATTCAGTGTGTCCGCCAAAAAGGTCGTGTGCGTTGATGATGTGATTGGAGTGGTTGTTGGCAGCGATTTCAAGCTGGAAGGTCCCCACACGGGAACGTTTAAAATAGGCAAGTGGCGGTCGGAGGAGTTAGATTTGGATCACCACGAACTAGTTAAGTTGGACATCTCGCGACTGTTCTCAAAAGATCCAAAAGAGAAAATCGAATCAGCGGGCGCTGACCAACCGGCTAACCAGCCCGCAGACAAACCTCCAGTGAAAGATCAACCATCAACCCCCACGCCGAAGGAGGTTCCCCGGTAGGCGGTGGCAGGCCCTTGGCGTTCCACCTGCGGTTGACTCCACCCCCGGCGCATGAGCGCGCTGACCGTCACCCTTGGAGCCGACATCTCCGCATTAAAGCAGTCCATGGCGAGTGCCACGCAGCTCGTTTCTGCGTCAGCCAAGAAGATGGCGAGCCTCAGTGCTGCGGGGTTGAAGATTGGTCTCGGGGCGGCCCTAGCAGGTGGTGGCGTGGCATTGGCTGCAGGGATCAAGGCCGTCACTTCCGCCGCTGACTTCGAGCAGACCAAGGTGGCGTTCACTACTCTGATCGGAGATGCGGGCAAGGCGGAGCAAACACTCGCGCAACTCCGCGAACTCGGAGCGAAGACGCCATTCGAGTTTCCAGAGCTCAATACATTTTCTCAGACAAAATGTAAGCAATCCAGTGAAATGGCGGGTTGGCGCGCGTAGAGTGGGGGGCGATGAAGCAGGGCGTCGATCGAATTACGGTTCCTGAATTTGGCGTGAAGCCAGGCGATCCGGTCGCTCTGCCGGAATTCAGTCAGTGCGCGCTCACGCGTTGCGGATGTTGCGGATCGCGGCGGCCATGTCGGATGCGCGAAAGGTAGACGAACCGGCAACCATGACGTTGGCACCGGCGGTGTAGCAGCGCGCCGCTGTGGTCGCGTCGATGCCGCCGTCGACTTCGATGTGATATTGCAATCCTCTCGATTTGCGGAGTTGGGTTGCGGCGGTGATTTTCTCTAGCACTTCGGGCATGAATGCTTGCCCGCCAAAGCCTGGGACTACGGTCATGCAGAGGAGTAGGTCGATGTCCCCCAAGAATGGTTCGACGGCATCGATCGGCGTGGCGGGGTTGAGCGCGAGGCCCGCTTGGCAGCCCGCTTCACGAATGCGCTTTAATGTTTCGGCGACGTCATGGTCGGACTCGACATGCACGGTGATCAGGTCGGATCCCGCAGCGATGAACGCATCGAGGTAGTGGTCAGGCCGCGAAATCATCAGGTGAACATCGAGAAAAATATCGTTGGATTCATGTACGGCTTGGACGACCGCCGGGCCGAAGGAGATATTTTGCACGAAGTGGCCATCCATCACGTCGAGGTGCATCCAGTCGGCTCCAGCGCGGATGGCGCGGCTCGTTTCATCACGGATGCAGGAAAAATCGGCTGCGAGCAGCGATGGGGCGATGACGCGGTCTTGGAAGTTTTTCGGGATCACGGGATTGATACGAACCATGAATCTCGCGTCGAGGCACGGAAATTTTTTGCTGGCTTGAGTGAATTGCCGTGAATTGCGGGTCGAAGTGCGCTGGAGGGTGAGGTGGAAAAGAAATCCGCGTGCATCGTTGGGCGGCATCGGTTACGGATCGGGGCATGGAAGACGAGGGTTCGATCATCGATTTGCATAGCGACGTATATTTCATGGGTCAGGCGCTCCGTGAGGCGCGAAAGGCGTACGCGGCGGAGGAGGTTCCCGTGGGTGCGGTCGTCGTGCGTGAGGGTCGGATCATTTCGCGTGGGTGGAACCAGGTTGAGACGCTCAAGGACGCCACCGCCCATGCGGAGATGTTGGCACTCACGGCTGCGCAGGAGGCCTTGGGGGACTGGCGGTTGGAAAAGTGCACGCTGTATGTGACCAAGGAGCCGTGCCCGATGTGTGCGGGGGCGATCGTCCATTGTCGGCCGGAGCGGGTGGTTTTCGGTTGCCCGGATTCCAAGGCGGGCGCGGCGGGTGGATGGATCAACCTGCTCGAGGCCAATCCGCCGCTCAATCACCGTTGTGATGTCACGGCGGGTGTGCTTCATGATGAGTGTCTTTACCTTCTTCAGAGTTTTTTCCGAGAAGCCCGCGAGCGAAAGAAGATTGAACGAATCGACCACGAGGGATGATTTGGGCACATTCACCCGCCGCCGAGCTTGCACCCCAGCCCGCATCCCGATAAACCCTCGTTGTGGCCGCTAAAGCAAAGACAGCTCCTCAGAAAGCCGGGAATTTTTTCGCCGTCGTGGGCAGTGACGAGGGTCTCGTCCGCGAGAAGGCCTTGGAGCTTTACAACCAGCTGACCGGCGGCGTTGACGATGGGTTCACCCATGAGGTGATCGATGGCATTGCGGACAATTCCGATTCAGCTTACGAAATTTGTGCTTCGACGGTCCAGGCGTTGTTGACGATCCCCATGTTCGGCGGCGACAAGGTGGTCTGGCTGCGCAATGCGAATTTTCTAGCAGACAGTGTCACGGGGCGCTCGCAGCGGACGGAATCGGGCGTGGAAAGTCTGCGTGCGACGCTTGAGAAAGGCATCCCCAACGGCGTCAAATTTCTCATGACCGCTCAAGGCGTGGACAAGCGCCGAGCGTTTTGGAAGTACATCGAAAAATCGGCGAACGTCCAGGTTCATGACCGCATTGATACGGGCCGAGAGGGTTGGCAGGATCAGGTGGCTGCGCTGGTGACCCGCCGTGCCAAAGATCTTGGCTTGAGCTTCGACCCCGACGCTTTGGCATTGTTCGTGATGCTTGCGGGTGAGCAATCCCAGCAGATTGGCAACGAGTTGGAAAAGTTAGACCTTTACCTCGGCGAGGATCGTCGAGTCATCCGCGAGGAGGATGTCCGCGTGCTGGTTCCTCTCAGCCGGGCCGCCGTGGTTTTTGAAACGGGCAAGGCGCTTCAACTAGGCAATGTCTCGCGCGCGATTCAGTTGATCGACGAGCAGTTAGAAGCGGATGAATCGGCGATCGGCATCATGCGGGCGTCGATCATCTCGGTGGTGCGCAACTTGTTCATGGCCAAGTTGATCGTGGAAAGATTCAAAGTTCCCACGGGGAGTTACCCTGCATTTTCTGGGGCGCTCAACCGGCTTTCTGATGCGGACCGCGCATGGCTTCCGCAAAAAAAAGATGGCTCGGGCGTCAATGTTTTCCCGGTCTTCCTTGCTGCCGAAAATGCAAAGAACTTCGATCTCGCTGGCCTCCAACACGTGATGGAAGCCACCCTCAAGGCCGATCAGGCGCTCGTCACCACCGGGCTGGATCACCGGTTGATCTTGCATCGGTTGGTCGTGGAGATCGCAGCTGCTCGAAAATCGCCCACTTCCTCACGCCGATGAAATTCATCATTTCAGCCATTCTCATTGGTCTGCTCGCTGGGCTGTTAGGAGCGCTGTGTGGGGTCGGTGGTGGGTTGGTGATGGTGCCTGCGTTCGTTTATGCGCTGGGCGTCGAGCACAAGCAGGCGGTGGCGACCTCGATGGCGGTGATCATTGTCACTGCGGTCGCGGCTACGGCGAACAACGTCCGAGTCGCGGGGTTGATTGATTGGAAAATCGTGATCGCGGTGGGCATGGCCTCCGCGCTTGCCGCGTGGTTCGGCAGTGACCTCATGCGCTCGCTGAGCAATCAGACTCTTAGCCGTATCTTCGGATGCGTGTTGGTGCTGTTTGGGGTCAGGATGCTTTGGAAGGGCTGACCTAGCGGTTTTTCATGCGGTGGACGAGCACCGGCACGATGAAAATCAGCAGCGTGAGCACCGAAGTCCCCATGTCGAAGTACTTGCTCGCGAGGAAATCGTGAATGCCGTTGCCCGCAGCGAGGAAGTGTCGGGGCACGCTGAGGAGCAGTTTGAGTCCAAGAATCCCGATGACCACGAACGCGCAGGTTTCAAGGAAATGGTAGCGGTGCATCAGTCGCACGAACCCTTGAGCCGCGAAGCGCATGGCGAGGATGCCGAGAAACACCCCAATGCAGACCAGAATCAGGTCCGACGGCGGTGGAAATTGATCTTTGTTTTTCGTGAAAGCGACGGCGGCGAACACGTTGTCGAGCGAGAACGCGAGATCCATGATTTCGACAGCGACGACCGTGGCCCAAAAGGGTCCGATCCGTGCGATCGTGTGGCGATACAGCCAATTTCCCTCGGTTGCGACCGCTTCGGCACCCTCTTGCTCGACCGACTCTTGGTGGGCGAAGTGCTTCCAAGAGAGCCAGAGCAAATAAAGCCCGCCGATGGGCTCCAGCCACCAGATGCTCATCAGCCAACCGACCAGCATCAGACAGATTCCCCGAAAAACGTAGGCACCGAGGATGCCGTATTTCAGGGCTTTCCCTTGCTGCTCCTTGGGCAGGCGCATGACCATGGTCGCTAGAACTGCGGCATTGTCCACCGACAACACCCCCTCGATCAAAATCAGGATAAAAATGACCATCAGGCCGGCTGCGGGATCAATTCCTAAGATTTTGTGGTACCATTCCATGACTTTTCAAGAATCTGCGGGTCCAAGCGGTAGGTAGCAATTGGAAATTCCCTGCATCATTGGAATCCTCGCCGTCACCGGCCTTGCATCCAGTCTGCCGATCATTTAAGAAATCCTAAACAAATTTCCAACCATGGCAACCAACTACACCGAAGACGACATCAAATCACTCGATTGGCGGGAGCACATCCGGATGCGGCCTGGAATGTACATCGGCAAGTTGGGTGACGGCAGTTCGCCTGACGACGGGCTCTACATCCTGCTTAAGGAAGCCGTGGATAATTCGATCGACGAGCACATCATGGGTCACGGAAAAGAGATCCGGATTGACATCGACGAGCAGGGCCGGGTGGAGGTTCGTGACTTCGGACGGGGGATTCCGTTAGGAAAACTTTTTGACTGCGCCGCGCAAATCAACACGGGTGCGAAGTACGACAGTGAGGCATTTAAGAAATCGGTTGGACTCAATGGTGTTGGCATCAAGGCGGTGAATGCGCTTTCCGATTTTTTCGAAATTCAGGCGTGGCGTGATGGCGAGACCAAGGCGCTCGAGTTTTCCAAGGGGCAGCTCACGGTGGACATGAAAAACCCGCGCCGCGACGATGATACGAACGGCACTCGGCTCGCCTTCGAGATCGACCGCAAGATCTTCCCCGCCAAGTCGAAATTCAAAGATGCATTCGTCGAAAAGATGTGTCGGTATTATTCCTATTTGAACCCGGCGCTCACCCTTGTTTTCAATGGTGCGAAGTTTCGTTCCAAGGATGGATTGCTTGACCTCTTGCGTGAGGAGATGGAACACGAGGCGCTCTATCCGCCGATTCATTTGGTTGGCAAAGACATCGAGATCGCCTTCACCCATACGCCCGAGAGTGGCGAGGAATACTATACTTTTGTCAATGGTCAGAACACCTCACAGGGCGGCACTCACCTTGCGGCATTTCGCGAGGCCTTGGTGCAAGTCGTGCGGGGCTTCTACAAGAAACAATATGAGCCGTCCGACATCCGGGCGGGCATCGAGGCTGCCGTCTGTGTGCGGATCATGGAGCCGGTTTTCGAGTCGCAAACCAAGACCAAGCTGGGTTCTGCCGGCATCGCGCCCGAAGGTGAATCGTTGCGAACGTTCATTGGGAATTTCCTCAAGACCAACCTGGACAATTACCTGCACAAGCATCCGCAGGTTGCCGAGGCGATCCAGAAGCGTATCCTTTCCGCCGAGCGCGAACGCAAGGATCTGAAGGGCATCCAAAAGCTGGCAAGAGAGCGGTCGAAGCAAGCGAAGGTACACAATAAAAAACTCCGCGATTGCCGCGTGCGTTATGACAGCAAGCACAAGCGCCGTGAAGAATCCACGCTGTTCATCACCGAGGGTGATTCGGCCTCTGGTTCCATCACCAAGAGTCGCGATGTCGAGACACAGGCAGTATTTTCCCTACGTGGCAAGCCTCTCAACACCTTCGCGCTGCCGCGCAAGATCGTTTATGAAAATGAGGAGTTTGCCCTGCTACAAGCGGCCCTCAACATCGAGGACGGGATCGAATACCTGCGCTACAATAAGGTCATCATCGCCACCGATGCCGATGTGGACGGCATGCACATTCGCTTGTTGCTACTCACCTTCTTCTTGCAGTTTTTCCCGGAAATGATCCGCGATGGCCACTTGTGGATCCTCCAGACACCGCTCTTCCGCGTGCGCAACAAGAAGGAAACCATCTATTGTTACGATGACAGCGAGCGCAAGAAAGCGATGGAAAAGCTGGGCAAGGCCGCCGAGATCACGCGCTTCAAAGGGCTTGGCGAAATTTCACCCGACGAGTTCAGTTTCATGATCGGTCCAGACATGCGACTCGATCACGTCGAGTACGAAGAGGGCAAAGGCGTCAAAGAATTGTTAGCCTTCTACATGGGGAAAAACACCCCGGATCGGCAGGATTTCATCATTGAAAATCTGCGCGAAGACGTCGACAAGCAGGTGCAGGTCGCGTGATTCACTTGCGCTGGCGTCGTGCCAACCAAGGCAATGCTGCGCAAATAAACAGGAGGCTTGAGGCCTCGGGCACCGTCACGATGTGGTCGACGATGCCTGCTTTGGAATAGTCGACCGTGTATCCAAGATCGTCGAGTGCGCCAAGCGTGGTGCGACTCACAAAGAACGGGTTAGACGCCCAACCGGTCATGAGCTCGTTTTGGAAATCCATGCCATTGTCGATGCTGACGATGCCAGTAAGGCCGCCACCATCGTCGACTTCGTTCCAGTGGCCTTCAGCCGTACCGCTACCGCCACCCAGTTCGACGGGGACATAGGTGGCTGAAGGTAAGTTGAATTCGCGGCGGTATTCGGCCAGCGCATTTGGGCCCACGTATTGGCCAGAGCCCGATGTGTAGAGCTGATATTGCGTGCCCTCTACATCGTTATTGTAGTCCCATAGTGTACCAATGCCGAGGACGTGAGCCATTTCATGCAAGACCACGCCGTAAAATGAATGGTTGGCGACTAGCAAGTCGACATCAGCGGAATCGAACTGCATCGCGCCTGATGACGTGTAGTACAAAGCGTGCGTGGGAGTGCCCTTGGGGTTATTATCGTAGTATTCCAAGAATTGCGGCCCTGCACTTCCGAGCGTGCTGCCGACTCCATCAATGAACGGGATCGACGCGTTGATGGTGAGGCTGTGGGGTGCGGGCTGCCCCTCCCAATTCGAAGTGAGGTCGTAACCGGTGATGGCTGAGTTCCAATAGGCTGCAGCGTCAACAAAAGTCTGTTGCTGGATCGCGCTCATCGAGCCCGAAAAGTTCAAGGTGATGAGCGATACTGCCTCGCTGGTGTGGAAAGGCAATGCAATGAAAATCCCAAGGATGAGGGGCTTCATGGGATTTGGATTTTGGATAGATTGTGGTTAGAAAATCACGCTCGCGCCTCTTTCGTTAGAGGAGGTACTTGGATGCTTGTTCTACATCCTTGTCACCGCGTCCTGATAGATTGGCGATGAGGATGGTGGATTTCGGTAAGCTTCCAGCGATTTTCGAAACATAGGCCATCGCATGAGCGCTTTCGAGCGCGGGGATGATGCCTTCGTAGTGAGCCAGTTCCTTGAATCCGGCGAGTGCTTCATCGTCGGTGGCATAGGTGTATTCCACCCGGCCGATGTCTTGCAGGTAAGCGTGCTCAGGGCCGACGGCGGCATAGTCGAGCCCTGCAGAAACCGAGTGGGTGAGTTCGATTTGTCCGTCATTGTTTGCCAGCAACCACGTCTTCGTCCCTTGCAGGACACCGAGTTTTCCGCCTTGGAAGCGGGCGGCGTGGCGCTCGGGGATGATCCCATCGCCTCCAGCTTCCACGCCGACCATGCGGACGTCTTCATCTTCGATGAATGGATGGAACATGCCAATGGCATTCGAGCCACCGCCGACGCAGGCAACGAGTAAATCGGGGAGGCGTCCTTCTTTTTCGAGGATCTGCCTGCGAGTTTCCACGCCGATGATGCGGTGAAAGTCGCGGACGATCATCGGGAATGGATGGGATCCCAGCGCGGAGCCAAGGATGTAGTGCGTGTGATCCACGGTGGTCACCCAGTCGCGCATGGCCTCATTGACGGCTTCCTTGAGAGTGGCTTGCCCCGCGGTCACGGCCCGCACTTCGGCGCCCATGAGGCGCATGCGAGCGACGTTGAGGGCCTGGCGTTCCATGTCGACCTTGCCCATGTAGACGACGCATTCCATCCCGAAGCGCGCGCAGACCGTGGCGGTCGCTACGCCGTGTTGGCCGGCACCCGTTTCTGCGATGATGCGTTTTTTCCCGAGGCGTTTTGCGAGGAGGATCTGGCCGATGGCGTTATTGATTTTGTGGGCTCCGGTGTGGAGTAGATCCTCGCGTTTGAGATAAATTTTCGCGCCGCCAAGGAATTCCGTCCAGCGCTCGGCGAAATAAAGTGGTGTCGGGCGGCCGCAGTAATTGGTGAGCAAGTCGTCGAGTTCCGCGGTGAATGCGGGATCGGCTTTTGCAGCAGCGTAAGCGGTGGCAAGTTCCTGGAGGGGAGCCATGAGCGTCTCGGGAACAAACATTCCTCCGAACTGGCCGAAGTGGCCGGTGGCATCGGGGAGCGAGGAAGTCGGAGAAGTTGCGGTGGCCATAGACGGCTGTAGTGTCTTGTGGGATGGCGAATGATTCAAGGGGAGATTTGCAAAGTGCGCGGATGGTTTCACGGTTAGGGCAGTTTCCATGTCGAACGGAGTTGGCGAAACTCCGTTTCGGGGAGGAGCACATAGAGCGGGTGGCGGGATGGATCGATCTGCGAGATCAGCCACTCGAGCTTGGTTTTGGCCATCGCAGTGCAGCCTGCGGTCGCGCGTGCGCCGTCATCGCGCCAGATGTGGAAGAAAATCGAGGAACCCGCATTCGGGCTGGCGTGCGGGGGCGCGTTGTGGGCGATGAAGAGCTTCAGGGCGTGGGCGGGGTCGGTCTGCCGCATTTGTTGTTTTTTCTCCCAAGGCGTGGTGGGCTCGTGTCCGAGGATCACATTGCGGTTGTAGTCGGGCGATTGCGAATCCTCGACCCAGAGGTCGCGCGTGGTCACTTGGCGGTAGGGCAAATCGCGGTGTTTTTGAATGGTGGGAGCGTATCCCCAAGCCCCGCCGATCATGAAAACTCCAGCGGGTGAGCGTTTGTCGCCTTCTTGTTTGGAGGTGGCACCTTGAGGAATCGGATGGAGACCACGCCCCCAGGCGAGCCCGCTTTTCCCGAGCCGACCCGGCCATGGCTTGCTCATCGATTTCCAGACGCCCTCTCGTTTCTCGAAGAGATGCAGGGAAACCGTGGAATGGTCCCAGCCATCTGAGGTGCCCACGAGGCATTGGGTCGATTCGGCGGGGATTTCGAAGCCGGATGATTGGGAAATCGCGGCGGTGGCCAAGGCGAAGATGGTGAGCGCCATCGAGCGGGTGGTTTGGCAGGGGTTTTTCATCATCACGGTCGGTCGGCCAATGGACTTCATGAGATGATGGAAGAAATTCCACGATCTTTCACCAATATATTTTTTTCTTCTGTCGGGGCCGGAACAAAACCGGACAGAGACGGTTCAAAACCGGACAGGGAGACGGAACAAAACCGGATTTCTGTTTTGTGGCAATGCAATTGGCTGG
>JAPJNB010000190.1 GCA_026461385.1 Akkermansiaceae bacterium | reverse complement strand
CTACAAAGGTGGCGGTGGCGGCGGCTACAAAGGCGGCGGCGGTGGTGGCGGTTGGGATTGATCCTCAGCCATCTGCCAAAACGTTTGAATTTCAAGCGACCAGTCTTTGTGATCAAAGGCTGGTCGTTTTTTGTTTCAAGTCACTGCGAACTGCTCTGGAAGCGTCCCGAGGTGAGAATTGCCCGTGCTTCGCCTACGAGGAAGAGGGAGCCAGCCACGAGAATCTTATCGCTTTGCAGTGTTGCGGCGGCGATGGCGTCTTTTAGGCAGTTGAATTTTTCATGCGGAGGGGCATCCGCCGGCAGGGAGCGTGCGAGTTCATCGACTCCGCAAGCTCGCGGAGTATTTACAGGGCAAAGAAAAAGGTTGGATGCGAGTGGCGCTAGAATCGCCAGGATGCTTGGGATATCCTTGCCCTCCACCGCGCTGAAAACGAGTGTCGCCTTCTCGCGGGGGAAAGTCGATTCCCAGGTGGCTCGCAGGGCTTCTGCGGATTGCGGATTGTGAGCGCCGTCGAGCACGATGCCCGGTTGGATTCTTTCAAATCTCCCTGGCCATTGCACATGGCTGAGACCGTATCGGACGCTGTCTGAGCTGAGAGCAATCCCTGCGCGATGAAGCGCGGCAACGGCGAGTGCGGCATTCCAAATCTGATGATCTCCAGCCAGCGCCATGGGATAGCCGAGTAGAGGTTCTGTTAGGAATTCCAAAGGCGAGCGGCTTTCGTTGGCTTCTTGTTCCAATACACGCTGCACGGATTTTGCTTGGGGTGCTGAAATGACCGGTTTCCCACAGACGAAGATACCTGCCTTTTCCTTGGCGATTGCCTCCAATGAGTTTCCCAGCCATTGCATGTGGTCTAGGCCGATCGGTGTGATTACGCAGACGTCGGCGGGCACGGCGGTCGTGGCATCCAACCTGCCGCCCATGCCGGTTTCCAAAATGATGATTTCGCACTCCCGCATGCGGAACCAACGCATTGCCAGAACCATCGTGATTTCGAAAAACGTCGGATGGTGCTCCATCGATTCGCACAGGGTGCGCAATTCGGTTAGCATCGCAGCGCATGGTTCTTCCGGGATCTCTTCGCCGCTCACTTTGATGCGTTCGCGGTAGTCGATGAGGTGTGGCGAGGTGAATAGTCCGCAGCGTTGGCCACAGGCGCGTGCGATGCTGTCGATCATCGCGCAGGTACTGCCTTTGCCATTGGTGCCGGCCACATGGATCACCTTCACGCCGTGGGATGGGTAGGCGAGAAACTCTTTGAGAAGTTGGCGGGAGCCATCGAGGCCCAGCTTGATGCCGAACATCTGGGTGGAAAATAGCCAATCCAATGCGTCTGGGTAGTCCATGGTCTACCTCCATCCATCACTCGGATTTGCGATTCTGCCAAGCCGTGATTTTGACAAAGGTGGATCCGATGCGCTTGGTGGACGGCTCGGGAGGTAGGGCAAGGAGACGGATGTCTGTTTCTGCATGCATTGTTGCTTGCTTGAAACTGCGTTTAGCGATCAAATCCGGATCGCCGCTTGCCGGATCTTTCAATCATCATGTCCAGTCCTCAGTCCTCACCCCGTGTCGTTATTGGCGGCACCATCGCAATCGATCACGTCAAAACTCCGGATGCGGAGGCAAGCAACCTCTTGGGCGGGTCTGCGGCTTACGCAGCACTTGCGGCATCCTTTTTCAGTCGTCCGATCGACTTGGTGGGGATCATCGGTCATGATTTCCCACAAGAGCATCTCGACATGTTGGAGGGTAGGGGCGTCACGCTGGATGGGGTGGAACGTTCTGAAAGCGAGTCGTTCACTTGGGCAGGTGAGTATCACGCCAACATGAACGAGCGCACCACCCACCATGTAGGGCTTAATGTGTTAGAGAGTTGGAAGGTCAAGGTTCCTGCGGCCTCTGCAGCTGCTCCCATCGTGGTTTTGGCCAACATGTCTCCGGACAACCAGCTTGAAATGCTCGACCAGTGTGGGGTTGGCGGTTCTGATGCTGTGCAGAGTCATGGATTTGTGATCGCTGATACGATGGATCTCTGGATCGATATTGCCAATGAGCGTCTCCATCAGGTTTTGCCACGACTCGATTTGTTTGTATTGAATGAAGGGGAAGCTCGTACGCTTGCGGGCACATCGAATCTAGTGAAAGCTGGGAAAATTCTGCTAGAAAAAGGGCCGCGCCATGTGGTGGTCAAGCTGGGCGAATTTGGAGCCATGTTATTTTCCAAAAACGGTGAAATCTTCCGCTGCTCTGCCTATCCGTTAGATGCTGTGGCCGATCCGACGGGTGCCGGTGACACGTTCTTGGGTGGGATGGCTGGTTATCTGGCGTCGCAAGGTCATCCACCGTATGAGACGCCTGCGTTGCGCCAGGCGATCATTCATGGATCGATGTTAGCATCTTTCACTTGCGAAGCATTTTCGACCCGTCGGATGGAGACTCTGGATGCGAATGAGT
>JAPJNB010000189.1 GCA_026461385.1 Akkermansiaceae bacterium | reverse complement strand
TTTGTCGCCTGTTCAAAACCGGACAGTCCGTTAGAGGCCGTAAGTCCCTAGAATTGGGGGCCAGAGGTCCTTTGGAGTGTGGTCCACGACCCAGAATTTTAGGTCTGGATGATGTGTGACGGATGGACGATAACCTTGCCAGACATACCGACTGCCGGATTTTCGGGCGGCGGCGTGATTCTGTCGGGGTTCAAATCCACTCGAAATCCGCGACAGAATGCAGCGATTCCATGAGGATTCCAGAAATCCGAGGGTCTCGCTGGACATCGCCCTACAACACAAAATGAACCCCACATGAACCAATGCCCATGAAAACAAGATCAACCAATGGTCGGTCTGTCAGGCCAACCTATCTTAACTCATTCATTGCCAGCCATATTAGCACATCTAAAAGGGCTCGTTGAAGCCATTTCCAACACCAACTCATGCAATCAGTTGACTTCGCCACCCCCGGCGATGGAAACCAAGAATCGTCGGCAACCGAAGGGCACCATGATCATCGGCAAAGGTGCGGCCACCGTGAAAATCTATCCGTTCATCCGCAAAAACGGTTATAAGCAGAACAACGTGTGTTGGCACAAGGGAGGCCGACGGAGAACACGATGCTTTGCTGATTTCAGTGAGGCGGAATTGATCGCGCAGCAAATCAGCGTTCGCCTCTCGAACAGACTGGCGACTGGCAAGGAGGCGACTCACCGCGACATCGAAATCCTCCAGCACTGCGAGGACCTGGTGAGGCCGTTCAACATCGCACTGGTGGCGGTGGAGGAGTGGGCGACTGCCAGAAGATCCGCTCCCGAGGTGTCGCTCTCCGAGGCGGTGCGGTTCTACGCCACCAACGGTCCCGACCGATTCCCCGACCGGACGACAGCCCAGGTGGCGAACGAGTTCATCACCTCCCTTGAGTCGAGGGGCGTGAGTTCGATCTACGTTTCCTCGGCCCGCAGTCATCTGGCGAAGTTCACCGCCAAGGTGAATGGCAAGATCGCGGATGTCACAGTGGCCGACATCAATCAATACCTCACCGGCCTGAAACACCTCAGTCCGGTCAGCAAAAACGGCATCCGGCGAAATATCGTGACCATGTTCAGCTTCGCCAAGAAGCAGAGCTACATCCATCCCGACCGGAAGACCGCCGCCGAGTTGAGCGAAAAATTCAAGGAAGCGGAAACGGACATCGAAATCTTCACCCCCGAGGAGATGGGGCGAATCCTCCTGGCCGCACACGCCCGCATCCTGCCATTCCTCGCCATCGGAGCGTTCGCTGGAATCAGGTCGGCAGAAATCCACCGGCTTCATTGGGAGGACATCAAATGGGATCGCGGCCACATCGAGATCGCAGGCAAGAAAGCCAAGACGGCAGCGCGGCGGCTCGTCCCGCTTACCGACAACCTGAAAGCATGGCTGACACCTTGGCGCGAGGCGACTGGTCCCATCGTCCCGATATCCGATAGTGCTGGAGCGCTGGGTGACGTCGCTGTCAAAGCACGCATCCCGGGCGGATGGCGTCAGAATGCCCTCAGACACTCATACATCAGCTATCGGGTAGCTGAGACCGGCGACGCCGCTCGGACCTCTCTGGAGGCTGGTAACTCCCCAAAAATGATCTTCCGTCACTACCGGGAGATCGTGGATGGCGAGGCAGCAAAGGCGTGGTTCTCGCTCATGCCACCCGAGGTCTGGCCGCCTGCAGATTGGCGGCTTAGATTCCGCAGGAAACCTAAGGCGGCCTGAGATTTTTTGGCCGGCAAGACAATTACAGCCTCCGGTCGTGCCGTTCCTCGCGGGGGACGGCGTTCGTTCTTACGTCAGAACAATTGGCGGGGTGGCAATTGTCATGCCGGCAGCACAATTTGTGAATAATTCGTCCCGGTAGTTGGGATATTGTCGCTCCGGGACGACAAGCCGCAGATGTCTTTGCGTGAGGACATCCCGTGCCCTCCGACGCTGGAAATTTATGTTGGGCAAGAAAATTGGATTTCAACCATCCGTCTGTCCGGACAGACAATTTCTGTGCACACAGAAATTGTTGTTACGTCATAACATTTGTCCTGCCGACAGGACAAGCAAAGTCAGTCGGCCCAAATGGGTTTGCGTAAACCCATTTCCCTGACCCAAAGATTCCCATAACGACGCGTGTTGGGTAAAACCCGACGTTCAGTTGACACGGCGCGGATGGTGAAATGCAAACACATGCCAACACCACTGAAGGTCGCCTGCTTACCGAAAACGAAGCCTGCGAATACCTCCGGGTCCGTCCCCGCCAGCTCTTCAACTGGCGCATGAGCGGACTCGTTCCATTCATCCGTATCGGCCGCGCCATTCGGTTCCGGGTCATCGACCTTGATGCCGCCATCGACCGGATGACCATCAACCCGATTCCTCCGGTCGCCACCGCCGGCCAAACCTCCAACCCCACCCACGGCCATGACTTGGTTTGATCACGACGGAAGGCCCGCCGCCGTGGACACAACCCTACCGATTGGAGTCAATGATTCGTCGAAATTCACCTCACAACTCCCGACCTGAAACCGACCGATGCCCAAATACAAATCAACGACGTTCGCCTTACCGCTGCCGAACCGCACGCTCGACTACCTAGCAAACGGCGCTCCGGAGGGATCGCGCAACGCCGAGTTGTTCGACGCTACCTGCCAGTTGCGCGATGCCGGCCAATCCATCACCGATGCCGAGTCGTGCTTGCTGGCCCGTGCTGTCGCCGATGGATTGAGCGACACCGAGGCGCGGAACACAATCCATTCGGCATTCAACGGAGCTGCCCGTGAACCGTTGGCACCAACGCCGAGAGGTCAGGATAAGCGCCAGCCATCGCGGCATGTCACCGGGCCTCCTGAAGCGATTGAGGGAGGATTCTTGCGACTCCTTGAAACGTGCTTCCAGCCCGATGAATTCGTCGCCATCGCACCCGCTGCTGAGTCCGACGAAGGTGGCATCGTGCCGCGCCGTGGCGTGACACTGACAGCCTCCGAGTGGAAATCGAAAATCGAAGCCAAAGGCGGCATTGATCGCGTCTTCAGCACGAAGCTCGGGCTATTTCTGCGGATCAACCCGATGGCAAAGGACGGGGCGAAGAACGAAGACGTAACCACATTCCGTCATGCGCTGGTCGAATTCGATTGCGACGAAACCGGGAATCGCATCCCGAAAGCCGACCAGTATCAAACGATTCTCGAAAGTGGAATGCCGGTCGCGGCACTGATCGACTCAGGCAACAAAAGCCTTCATGCGTGGATCCGTGTCGATGCTCGCGACGCGGCCGAATATAAGCGGCGCGTCGAAGTCATCTGGAAACATTTCGCGGGCAAGAACCTCGACACGCAGAACCGCAACCCATCGCGGTTGTCTCGCTGCCCGGATGGCCGCCGAACCGTCGATGGAGAAGTGCGGCACCAGCGATTGTTAGCCACCAACTTTGGCGCAGCATCATGGGATGCATGGGTAGCTGACCACGCCAAGGCCGATCCACCCCCTGGTTCTTCGTCCTTGAGTCCCGCGCCATCCAGAAACGAAGCTGTCGAACGTTTCTATTACGACGGCAACGCCCGGTTCCACCTCGATACCGGTGACACGCTTGTCCCGATGGACCAGCGCAGCGTCGAGAACCATCTCAAATCGTGGGGAATCGCCGATGGCAAATCGATTGCTGAAATGGTTTGTTCAATCCAGACCGGACGGTTCGTGCGGCGGACGGAGGACATTCAACTCACGGGGGCCACGGAACTACTGGACCGAGCCTATGCATTATCATTCGATCCACAGCAGGCTCCACCGGAAGACGAATTATGCCTGTGCCTCGGCGACTACCCGGTTGCTGCCCACGGTAATCTAACGTGTATCCAGGGGAAGTCGAAGGTCGGAAAATCTGCTGTCATCGCGGCGATTCTGGGTGCATGCCAACGCGGGAACTATGCATGTTCGGGCGACACTCTTTGCTTCAAATGGCAGGGCGGCGACGGAGGTGCCATCATCCACTTGGACACCGAACAAAGCGGCGGCGACTGGCACGCGCTGGTCCGTCGTTCGGTGCAACGTTCCGGAATGCCGGCGGTTTCGACAAGGCTCGTTTCCTTGCCTCTGGTTCGCTTTGCCAGAAGTGAGCGTCTGGCAATTCTTGAACTGGCGCTTGAGAAGGAGCTCCAGCGGCAGGGTGGCATCGACATCGTGATCATCGACGGAGTTGCCGACTTGTGCAGTTCACCCAACGACGAGGCCGAGTCGCTTGAATTAATTTCGCGGCTGCACGCTCTCGCCCAGGAGTATCGCGCCGCCATCATCTGCGTGCTCCATGAGAATCCCTCGTCTGTCGAGGGTAAGACACGCGGCCACCTTGGCAGCGAGCTCAATCGCAAGGCCTTTGCCAACCTGCGAATCGAGAAGGACCCGAAAGACTCGATCTCCACGATGTGGGGCATGGACATGCGCAAACGGGACATCCCCCGCGAGCAGGGTTTCTGTTTCGCATGGAATGAGGATCTCAAGATGCACTCCTACTATGGCCGCTGGATCTCCCTCAAGATCGACGCCCGCAAACAGAAGTCGACTGAAGACGCCAGTGAGAAGTGGACTACGATCTTTGCCAAAGCGGCTGAAAGC
Organism: Akkermansiaceae bacterium; assembly: GCA_026461385.1. Classification (GTDB taxonomy): domain Bacteria; phylum Verrucomicrobiota; class Verrucomicrobiia; order Verrucomicrobiales; family Akkermansiaceae; genus Luteolibacter. The sequence continues at coordinate 3,228 of JAPJNB010000189.1, read as the reverse complement.
GGGACAGATGACCCGTGTCCTGTTTTGTCGGCGGAGCAAGCACTTCAGATCATTCGGGACATCGACGGGACAGAAAGCGCGCCAAAGCAAGAGACGGTCAAGAAACAGATGCAGCGTGCGGAAGTCCTTGGCATTCTTAGGAAAACGGAGCGTGGCAAGTGGGTACTCAATCCATCGGGACAAACGGGACAAGATCAGGACACATAGCATTTGTCCGGCCGCGAAAACGGGACAGGGACACGGCCCCCCTTCTATAGGGGGCCAAGTGTCCCGCTTCGTTATGCCTCAGGAAATCAGCATATATACCTCTGTAAACTCATGCATCACCCGTCCTGACATCGACACCATCATCCATCACACCTCATCAGGTTTCCTGAGAACACCAAGCCAGTTCATGCTGTCACCCATGCGGATCTTGCTGAGAAATAGACTAGGTCGCCTAGAATCAAGACACCGCAACAGAACCCACTTTAATCCGATCATCGAAGGAATCATCTACCCATTCTAACATAAGACACATTACTACTACTTGCTAGAAGGAATCTTTTACGGACCCGCTTCATGACCCGGGTATCGCGACCCTCGTCCAATTTACGTGAAATATTACTTTTGCGATTTCCCACATAACGGAGGGCCGGACGGAATTGGTAGTCAATCAGAAAACACTATAAAATCAATGGTTTCGGCCGATTTCGACTCCAGGTAAAGCGCCCGAAAATGTGGGAAGCTGAGGGGTGCACCTCCCACTGCTAGCACCCATGTGCGAGGACGGTTCACATTAAACTGCGAACGCCGCAGCCATGACTTCCTGTTCTACTCGCGGGACGCCGAGTGCCCTCACGGCCCTACCGTATTGCGCCAATGATAAATGACACCGGAGGGGTTAATCGTCTTGCGCCAACGTAAGTGGAGGTCAAAGCGGCATCCAAAGCTCGACCTCAATTTCGGATTGTGACTTTCAATGTGTTTCAACAAACGCTGAAATGGCCTATTTTACTGAAATTTAAGCTTGATGATTTCACTGAATGAGCTAATTTCACCGCGTGCTGAAACCTGCCATAAAACTGAAAGAAAGCGATTTGAACTCACAAATCGAAGTGGCGTTGCGCGGTTTGGTGGCGCGGGTGCCGTTTCTCAATCTGACCTCGCTGAAGTGTGACGTGAAACTCGGCGACGGAGGAATCGGACGAGCGGACTGGCTGGCTGAGCTAGAGGCTGGGGATCAATCCTGGGCACTTGTGGCGGAAGGAAAAAAGAGCGGTCAGCCGCGCGAGGTGCGTGCGGCGGTTCTGCAATTGAAGCATTACCTGTCCCTGCTGCCGCCGGGTAAACCGAGCTACGGACTGGTGATTGCGCCGTTCATTTCGCAGGAATCAGCAGGAATATGCACCGAAGCGGGGATTGGCTACGCGGACTTTGTAGGCAATGCGCGGCTGGCGTTTGACCGAATTTTCATTGATACGCGTAAGGAGGAAAAACCTCCCGCCGTGAAACGTGAAGCGAGGTCGGTATTTTCACCGAAGGCCGCACGGGTGCTCCGGGTGCTGCTGCAAGGACCACTGCGGGCATGGAAGGTGCAAGAGCTGGCGGCTGCGGCGGAGGTGAGTCTCGGCCATGTTAGCGCGGTGCGGCAGCAGCTTTTGGCCCGGGAATGGGCGAAAGAAGAAGGGCAGGGCCTACGGATCACCAAGCCTGACACAATACTGGATGAATGGGTGGCAGAAGATAGTTGGGGCAAGCGGACGGAAACGCAGGAGTATTCGCTGCTTGAGCAGGATCAGGACAAGCTAGCCGAGAAACTGATAGAAGCGTTTGGCGGTAGGAAGCATGCGTTCACTCAGTGGTATGGAGCATTCCAACGGCGACCCTACACGATCCCGGTGGTGACAACGGTGTATGTGGAGGAATTTCCGGACGAAGATGTTTTCAAGGACAAGCTCCATGCGCGGCGTGTGGGTGCCGGGGGGCGGTTGCGGATTGTGAAGCCGAAGGACGAGGGAGTGTTCCAATACCTCCAGGAGATCCGGGGGCGGCAGGTGGTTTGTGATGTGCAGCTTTACCTGGACGTCATCCGTGCAGGCTTGCGCGGGGACGAAGCAGCGTCTGAACTCAGAGCCATGAAGAATTTTTCAGGAGGTTGGAAATGAGCGAAGAGCCTTTCCAACTCGGGGATTATTCCCACCATGGTCTCGCGGCGGCGGAAGCGGCGCTTTTCTCCGCATGGGAAGCTCTGGAGAAATTTCACGAAGACCTCGTCGTGGTGGGAGGTCTGGCAGTCCATTATCACACGAAAGACGAGAAAAATTTCCGGTTTCCGGCCACCTCGACCTTGGACGTGGATTTCGGTATCAGCCTGGGAACGGAAGCCGGGCTGGCAGGGACCGTGCAGTTCGATCTCTCGATGCTGGGGTATCAAACGATGGAGAATGGACGGATGTTCCGTGAAATGGGACACGGGACGCTCTACATCGACTTCCTCACGGAACATCCGCCGAGGCAGTCCGGCACACGTGAAGTGAGTGGCATCTCTGCCGAAGTTTGCCCGGGAATCAATCGGGCACTTGCCTTGAGGAAGTATGTCAGCATTCAAGGGATCGATAAATACGGTGATCCGAAAACCTACCGGGTTTCGATCTGTGGCATCGGTCCGCTGCTCGTGCTGAAACTGAATGCATTCGCGAAACGTCCCGGCGGGAAAAAAGCGAAGGACGCATACGACTTGCTCGTGGCAGTGAGTTCATACTCGGAAGGACCTGCGGCGGCGATTGCAGCCTTTCATGCCGAGGCGGCAAGCGACAACCCAGCGTTCGAAACTGCCGCTCAAACCTTAAAATGGCATTTCACACAGCCCAATCTGGATGGACCTATTCAAGCTTCACTGTTTCGTTACGGACAAAACGATTCCGGAAGTGAAGGGATGCGGTTGAAAGAAGATCTTGTCACCATCGCCCATGCGCTTCTCGATTTTGAGTGAACTCGTTTCACACCGAATATCATCCCGTCGAGCATCCCCTAAATTGCCTCCAATTCAATACTCTTCGGGGAGCAAGATGCAAGTTGAGGATCTATCAGCTTCGGTGATGATGTAGATGCGCTAGCCACCATCAACCCGGTAGCAGCTCAGGATTTGGTCGCCGTTAATCATCGCATCTTCGTTGGTCTGTTTGTCTTCTTCTTCGAGATCTCCCCAATCGCCGCAGTGGTGGCGGTGCATGTAGGTCGCCAAGT
>JAPJNB010000188.1 GCA_026461385.1 Akkermansiaceae bacterium | reverse complement strand
TCACGCATTGCATTGTCTACATACTTGTCGTTCATTGCGTATTGCTTGACTATCTTCGAAAGAGCAGCCCGCGTCATACGAGCGCCATCTAGTTCAATAGGAAAAACCGACGTTTCATTGAAACTCCCTTGAGAAATAGTTCCTGATGACTTGATTCGCACCAGCCTGATCGTGAATTAGATCGCCCGACGAATATTTTCGCGCCCGTCAAGGCGCGCGCGCAACGAGTTGCCCAAGGCGCGCGAGTATGTCGCAAGCCTGCTCAACCACTCCTGGCACGAACTCGGCCACGTCAATGAGATCCTGTAGCGCACCCGCAATCTGCCCGCATGGCAGGATGCCTCCGACCATGTCACCGTCGCGTTGTCCTGCAATCAGTCTTTCATCTTTGAACCGTGTCAAAGTGTCGTTGTCCGTGCCCGCTGCGATCATCGCCGCCAATTCCTGGATGCCGTTGCTTGGCAGCGCCCTTGACGGGCCGTAAATCGCTGAGAAAACGACGTCCTCTCCTTCCTTGGTCGCGAGAATGCGCGCGGCGTATGCCGGATCCCAATCCGGGTTGTCCCGGCTGGCCACGAAACGAGTGCCCAGAGCAACTGCATCTGCTCCCATTGCCAGCGCCGCCGCCAGTGAGCGGCCGTCGCGTGCGCCTCCTGCCAGGATGACCGGGATCTTGACGGCCTCTGCCACGCTGGGTACCAGCACAAAAGTGTGAACTGGGCGTGCATGCGTGTGGCCGCCTGCCTCATACCCGGAAGCAATGATGGCATCCACTCCGTCGCGCTCCGCCCGAATTGCCTGACTGGTGCCGCCGACCTTGTGAATGTGAATAAGGCCACTACCGGCGATCAGCCCTCGGGCAGCGCCAGGGGCGCCGGCAGAAGTCGTGATGACACGCAGTCGCCGGGCAATCATCGGGTCACGCACCGCCTGCACTACCGCCCTTACATAGGTTTCGCTAAAGGGGAGCACCTTACCCGTCGCCTTGTCCGCGCCCACCGGTATATTCACTGCCAATATCCCATCGGTCAGCGCACATGCCTCTTCGATATAGCCACGAAGGATACTGGCGCCACGCGTTGGCTCTTCGGTGATTCCAGGAATGCTGACGGTGCCCAGCCCCCCTGCATTGGCGACTGCCGCCGCCAGGTGCACCGTCTTGTAAGGTCCAAGGCCTTCCTGCATGACAGGATGGCGCACGCCAACGAGTCGGGTGAAGCGGGTTTCGATGGTCCGGCCGGTCTGAGTGATCATTTGGTTGTGACAGATTGAATAGAGACCATTTCGAACCTTACGGCTTGAGAATTCCGCCGGCAAAGAAGCCACCGTCAACGTCAAGACAATGGCCGGTAATGAACGACGAATCTTCAGATGCAAGGAAAACAGCGGCGGTGGCAATCTCTGCCGGACGCCCCCAACGATTCATGGGCACAACCGCGGTCCAACTCTTTCGCCCAGCTTCCGTGAGTTGCGGCGCCACAATTGGCGTCTCAATCGGTCCGGGTGCAATAGCATTCACCCGGATGTTGTGAATGGCCAACTCGACTGCCATGATTTCAGTCATCATGACGATCGCAGCCTTGCCTGTGCCGTAGGCCGTGCGACCGTAGTTTCCGCGCCGCCCTGATGCAGAGGCGACATTGATAATGTTGCCGCCCCGGCCGACCATCGTACGCGCCACCTGTTGCCCCATCAGGAAGGTGCCTCGCACATTGACTTTGTGAACCAGATCAAAGTCTTCAACGCTGGTTTCTAGGAAAGGTCTCAGGCGCGCGATACCCGCAGAATTGAACAGAATATCGATCTGGCCGAAGCGCGCAATGACCTTCGCGACACAATCCTCGATCTGTTTCGCTTCTGCCACGTCCACTTGCACTGACAGTGTCGTCGCACCAGACGCCGCAAGCTTCGCCGCGATCTGGCTAGCTCCATCAATGTTTTGGTCAACGACCACTACGATGGCGCCTTCTTTCGCAAAATGTTCGGCTGTGGACTCACCCAGACCGCTCGCACCGCCAGTGACCACGGCCACTTTCCCTTTGAGTTTCATAATAGACATCCAATCAAAAAAAAGAACTTGTCAGAGCGAAATGCCTGCGGTAGATCCGCCGTCGGACAAGAACACCGCACCGGTGGAATAACTTGAATCGTCGGACGCGAGAAACAACATCATTCTTGCCACCTCGTCCGCTCCCCCGTATCTGCGCATCGGAATGTGGCTGAGCGTGCGATTCCGCGCACGCTCCATGTCACCACGCCCCAACCCTGCTGCGATGTGCGCAATCATTGGCGTGTCAACGGGCGCCGGAGCCACCGCATTGACACGAATGTTGTAGCGCGCACCTTCGAGCGCCGCAGATCTCACCAGGCCGATCACTGCGTGTTTGCTCGCGATATAGGGTGCAACCATCGGTGCGCCCTGCACGCCCCCTGTCGAGGCTGTGACAACGATGCTGCCGCCGCCTGCAGATTGCATGACCGGGAACAACGCGGCAATGCCAGACCAAACGCTGCGCACGTTGACGCGCATCACCTCATCGAAATCCGACACTGCCACTTCTTCAATTCGGCAGACTTTCCCTGCAATGCCGGCATTCAGAAACGCAGTGTCCAGACGGCCGAAGTGTCGCATCGCCAACGCCACATAGAGGGCTGCCGTATCGGGAGCCCCCACATCGGCGTGAAGGGTTACGGTATCGCCTCCGATAGACTTCGCGGCTGCATCAAGGCGTATCGAGTCGCTGTCCACCATCACGACGCGAGCGCCCTGCGCAACGCAAAGTTTGGCTATCGCCTCTCCGATACCAGATGCCGCGCCGGTGACTACTGCGACTCGTCCTGACAGTTTCGTTTCAGACATATCCGGCGCAAAGGTCACGCAATCGGTGTGCCAGTTGACCTTGCTTTCAGTGCACTCAGCGTCGTCACGCCATCTGCGTTCATGACTTTGACACCGACGATCTGGGCCTTCATTGCGCCTTGCATCTTGGTCTGCTTTGCAGCGGTTCGGGGCACCGCATCGACAAACACGTACAACCGTGGCCGCTTCCATCGCTCCATCGAGGCAATGCAAAACTCGTCAAGGCTCGCGCGCGCCGCCTCTTCTTCCTGCGAATCACGCAGCACGATAAAGGCCGCTGGAACTTCGCCGAATCGCTCGTGTGCCACACCCACGCAGGCGGCGTCACGAACATTCGGGTGATTTCGCAACAGATCGTCGATCTCAAGCAGGGACAGCTTCTCGGCACCACATTTGATGATGTCGTCTGTTCGTCCACGAATGAAATACCATCCTTCAGCGTCACGGAACCCGACATCTCTCGTATGAAGGAAACCATCGGCATCGAAGGCGGCCGCAGTCCGCTCGGGGTCGTTGTAATAGCCGGGTGTCACAACGTCGCCGCGTACGCAGATTTCGCCCTCGACGTCGTCGCCCTCCAGCGTCTCGCCAGTATGCTGGTCCTTGAGGACAACCTCACAGAACTCTTTGTTGGGCTTTCCGGCAGAACCGACTGGCAGATCACCCTCGTCACGGTAGTAGAGCGTCGATGAGAGCGCGCAAACCGGCATCAGTTCGGTCATGCCGTACATAGCGCCAACCTGGGCCCCTTTCTCGCGCATTGCTTGTTGTATTTCCGGCGGCACTACTTCGCCAGCAATGTGTGTCCGCATACCGTTGATGTCCAATTCCTTCCAAGAAGAGTGGCGCATCAGATCGCGCAACATGGTGGGAACGATGTAGTAGGCGAAGTTCACCTTGTGTTTCTGGATGATGCGCACAACGCGCTCGACGTCCCAACCTTCGCTCCACAAGAGCGTACCGCCCACCATGACAAGCCGCACCGCGTCGGCAATACCACCGCTATGAAACATGCCAACCAACGATAGATTGCGGCAGTTGCTGTTGACGCCGGCCAGGAAGATGGAGCCCCAGCAAGACGTCTCAAGTTTTCCGTGCGTAAAGATGACGCCCTTTGAGGCGCCGGAGGTGCCGGCCGTGAAATTGATGGCTGCGATATCGTCACGGCTGCGCGGCTCGACTCGAAGTTCCGAAGACCTGTTCTGCGCAAGCTCCTTCAGATTTTTGAATCGCAGGTGCTGTCGATCTGTCATGGCGATCGAGATACCCGGATAGGCACCGATCAATTCGGCAATCTCTCCAAACTCTGAGGCCACAATTGCCGCCTTGGGTTTGCAGCGATCGATGTCAGCGTGAAACTTTTCATGCAACTGCTTGTTGTTGAGGCCGCTGAAAATCGCGCCAATGCGCATGACAGCAAACATGGTTGCGACGTGCAGGTAGTTGTCGCGAATGCAGGTGACAACCACATCGTCAGGCCGCACTCCCATGTCCTCGCGCAGCACATTGCCGATCCGATTCACCAATCCCTGCAACTCGCGGTATGTCACGCTCTCATCCGACGCGTCGACAATGGCCGTCTTGTCTGGATATTCAGTTGCCGCACGCTCTAACCACCAGCTCAAATTCATGTCATGTCTCCTTTTGTACGTGTTTCAAGAACTCGCATTTTTCTCAATCAGACGCAGTGCGCGCGAAAACCTGTGTGACCTTCAGCCAAGCCTGCTCGCAGAATACCGTTCGATTCATAGTCGCCGCCATTTTCAAACCGATAGGGGATTGGCTGATCCTGCCAAATTCCCAGGAGTTGATGCATGTAACGAGCCTGCATTTGCTGAAACTCTTCGTCTGTTGTCCTTACAGTTTGAAAAGCAACAAACGGACGCAGCGGCGCCATGCCGACATAGTGAAATAGACCGTGATTCAATGGAAACAGCAAATCATCAATTGGCCCATTGATGCCGCGCTCGGAAAACTGGCCCTCGCGACCGCCAGTGGTTATTGCGAGCATGGCGAGCTTGCCCGCAAATTTGCCTTCACCATAGCGAAGCCACTGCTTGGTACCTTCTTTCTGAACTCCGATTGCCAGACCATTGACAAAGACACGGTCAATCCAGCCCTTGAGAATTGCGGGGACGCTGAACCACCAAAGCGGAAATTGCAATACGAGCACGTCTGCCCAGAACAGCTTTTCATGCTCCTGCACAATATCGTTTCCAAGCTCCCCTGAGGCAAAGGCGTCGCCGCTCGCACGGTGGTAGAACAGCCGCTCCTTGGAATCGCGCGTCGGAAAATCATCTGCGTCCGCTTGTGCCTTGAACCTCATTGCGTACAGGTCGGATACTCTCACCTGATGTCCTGCGGCTTCCAACGCCTGGACAGCCGCATCTTTCAAAGAACCATTGAGTGATCGTGGCTCGGGATGAGCGTAAACAATGAAATAGCGCATACGAAGGATTTGCTTAGCGACCCTTCCAGACCGGCTTGCGGCGCTCCTTGAACGCAAGCGGCCCTTCGAGTCCGTCGTCGCTCAAGTAGGCGGCTTCATAGATGCGATGGCCTTCCTCGAACATGTCGTGGTAACCCAGACTCGCCGAGGCGTATACCAGCCTCTTCCCTGCGCGGACAGTCAAGGGCGCATTGTCAGCAATGGTACGTGCCATCCTCTCAGCCTCTGCCAACAGATCAGTCGCCGGAACGATCTTGTTGACGAACCCCGCTTCGTAGGCGCGCTGCGCAGAGATTGGTTGCCCGGTCGTTAGCAATTCCATGGCCAGCCGCGGCCCGACAATCCACGCGAGAGGAGCTGCCCACGGTGAGCCGCGACCGACTCGCGCCTCGGTGATTGCGAAAGTGGCATGATCCGCGCAGATGACCAGATCACACATCTGTGCCAATAGAAACCCACCTGCATACGCCATACCATTCACAGCTGCGATGATCGGCTTGTCAGTTGTCAGCGACCGGTTGAAGTACACAAAGAAGTCGCGTGGAGGAATCTGCATTTGGGTGCCAGCCATCTCCTTGAGGTCGCCCCCGGCCGAAAACGCCTTGTCGCCCGCCGCTGTGATGACAAGAACCTGGGCAGTTGAATCGTCCGCAAAAGCCTGAGCCTTCTCACGTATGCCCTCGCGCACCGCCTTGTTCATCGCATTGCGCGCTTCGGGCCGGTTGATCGTCAACCAGGCGATGCCATCGCGAACCTCATACAAGATTTCTTGAGTCACATCCATCTCCTATCAGATTCTGAGAATGCCACCTGGCGCGCGAAAGATTGGCGCATTGAGCGAAGCCGACAACGCCATGCCCAGGCTGTTGCGCGTATCCACCATGTCGATCAGGCCATCATCACGCACTTCCGAGGTGATGTGATACGGGCCGGAGGTGCGGTCGAAATAGTCGCCGACGTCTGCCGTGATTTCCTGGATCTCCTCGGGCGTGGGCGTCCGCCCTTGTTCGCGACGCATGCTTGCGATGCGGACTTCGGTCAGGGTGGTGACCGCCTGCTCGGGCCCCATGATTGCGGAGCGGGCGTTTGGCCAGGCAAAAAGGAATCTTGGACGCCAGGCGCGGCCGGTCATTGCATAGTTACCTGCACCCTGCGAGGCATTGACGAAAACCGAGAGCTTGGGCACCGTGACATTGGCCTGAACCATCAGCATCCTGGCTCCGCTCTTGGTGATTCCGCCGCGCTCGTATTCCTGGCCCACCATGAAGCCCGTCACGTTGTGCAGGAACAGCAAGGGGATGCCATCACGGTCGCACAGTTGCATGAACTGGGTGGCCTTGTTGGCGGCATCGGTGAACAACACGCCGTTGTTGCCCAGGATGCCAACCTTCATTCCCCAGATGAAGGCCCAGCCCGTTACCAAAGTCTCGCCATAACTTGGTTTGAACTCGGTGAAACGGCTGCCGTCGACGATACGTGCGATGACCTCGCGCATGTCGAACTGGCGCTTGGTGTCGCGCGGGATGATTCCGTAGAGTTCCAGCGGGTCGTAGTAAGGCAGTTCAGGGGTGCGGCGATCGGTGTCTGCTTTGGGACCACGGCTCCAATTTCCCACCAGTTCGCGTACCAGCGTAAGCCCCTCCTGTTCCGAGGAGACCGCGTAATCCGCAACACCGGAAACGGCGGTCTGCATGTCGGCGCCGCCAAGATCTTCTGCGCTCACGTCCTGCCCGGTCGCGGCTTTTACAAGTGGTGGCCCAGCAAGGAAGATGAAACCAGTCTTGCGCACGATGATCGAGATGTCGCACAGCGTGGGGAGATAGGCTCCTCCGGCCGTGCAAGGTCCCAGCACAAGCCCAATCTGCTGAATGCCCATTGCGCTCATGCGACACTGGTTGTAGTAGACCGCACCCCCCATCGAGTAGATGTCGTCCTGCAGAGGCAGATACGCTCCGCCGGAGTCGATCAGGTGAACCATGGGCAGGCGATTCTCGATTGCAATATCCATGGCCCGGATCAGCTTCTTGATCGTGAGCGGATACCACGACCCACCCTTGATCGTGCTGTCCCCTGCGGTCACCACGACTTCGCGGCCATTGATCACGCCGATGCCAGTCACGATCACGGCCTGTGGTGCGGTTCCGTCGTAGGCTTCACAGGCGGCCAGCGGCGACAGTTCCAAGAATGGCGTTCCTGGGTCAAGCAGCAAGTCCAAGCGCGCCCTGACCGTCAGCTTGTTTCGCTCCGCAAGCAGATCGAAGGCACGTTGCGGGCGCTTGTATCGGGCATCGTGCAGTCGCTGATGCAACTGTTCGGCGAGCTTCAGGTTATGCGCGCGGTTCTCCCGGAACGCGTCCGACGTAGAAATGACATGTGAATGAAGACGCTGCATCTCAACTACCTTCCGTTGTCAGGGGAACGAGCGAGACCAACGTTGCGCCCAATGGAAACGACTCACCTACGCGCGCATGCACGGTGTCGACAATGCCATCCCGACCGGCGATGATTTCCGTCTGCATCTTCATGCTCTCGATGATCACCATGGGTTGTCCGTCGATCACCGCCTGACCCGAGCTCACCATCACGCTGATCGCGACACCAGGCATCGGTGCCTTGGCGACATCCGACTGGTCACCGGTCCGCAATGCACGCTCGGCCGGATCCGTCACGCTGACGCGCCACGTGCGGCCGAAGGCATGGATCAGTACCATGTCCTTGTCCACCACCAAGGAAACATGGGTCGACAGGCCGTCGACCTCGACTTCCCAGTTCTGACCCACTGTTGCGCGCGCAGCCTCAAGACATGAGGCGCCGAACCATATGCGGGAGCGCTTGCCGCCGCGGGTCAGCCCCACGTTGTGGGGCACATCGCCATTGATTGAAACGTCCCTGAATGTCATCGGGTTCTCCAGTCGCCCATTGTGGCCAATGGTTCCGGCGTCGCGAATCGGAAATCAAAGTCTGGGTGGGACAGCGCAGCCGCGGCAAGAAGCAACTTTTTCTGCTCTGGCGTCGGATCGATCGCAATCAACGACTCCTTGTGCAATTCGAGAAAGCCGGTGTGAATGCGGCCTGCTTTGAATTCCGGGTGCCCGACTACGCGCCTCAGAAAGTCTGTGTTCGTGATTGGCCCCAGCAAAATGGTTTCTTCCAGAGCACGGCACATTCGCTCAATCGCTTCCTCACGGCTGGCACCGTAGGTAATGAGCTTGGCGATCATCGGGTCGAAGGCCGCGCCGATCTCCTGTCCCTCAACCACGCCATGGTCAACACGGATGCCTTCACCGCTTGGAAACCGGACTTTGAATAGTTTTCCTGTGGCAGGCAGGTAGCCGGAATCTGCGTCTTCCGCATAGATTCGCACTTCGATGGCGTTGCCCTTGAGTTTGATGTCCTGTTGCGTGAACGATAACGCCTTACCCGCAGCCACTCTCAACTGCTGCTCCACGATGTCAATGCCGGTGGTCATTTCTGTGACAGGGTGCTCCACCTGCAGCCGCGTGTTCATTTCCAGGAAATAGAAGTTGCGGTGTTTGTCCACAACCATTTCGACCGTTCCAGCGGAGGTATAGCCAACGGCCCGTGCGAGTGCGCAGGCCTGCTCTCCCATGCTCGCGCGTGTTTCCGCATCTATGAACGGGGAGGGAGCCTCTTCGACGACCTTCTGATAGCGGCGCTGGATGGAGCACTCGCGCTCACCGAGATGGACGACATTGCCGAAAGAGTCGGCCAGCACCTGGATTTCGATGTGCCGCGGTTCCTCAACGTATTTCTCGATGAAAACACGCCCGTCACCAAATGCCGACTTGGCCTCGGCGCTGGCACGGATCAATCCGTCTCTGCATTCTTGAGCGCTGTTGGCGATACGCATTCCCTTGCCACCACCACCGGCACTGGCCTTAAGCAACACCGGATACCCGATCTTGTCGGCGACGGCCACTGCCTCGTCGCCGGATTCCAGCGCCTCCAGAGATCCTGGAACCGTCGTCACGCCCGCCTTCCTGGCCAAGTGTTTGGACTCAATCTTGTCGCCCATTGCACGGATGGCGGCGGGCGGTGGCCCGATGAACACCAGCCCGGCGGCGATAACCGCCTCGGCGAATGCTGCCTTTTCTGAGAGAAACCCGAAGCCCGGATGGATCGCCTCGGCGCCAACTGACTTTGCGGCAGCAACGATCTGCGCGATGTCCAGGTAGGCGGAAACAGGTGGCTCACCGCTGATGCGGATGGCTTCGTCGGCATCACGCACGGCAGGGCCGTCGCGGTCGACATCGTGGTATACGATGGCGCTGGCAATACCCAGCCGCCGCAGGGTGCGCATGATTCGCAGAGCAATCTCGCCGCGGTTGGCGACGAGAACCTTGGAAAAGAGTGGCGCTGGTTGACTCATGGAACTGTCTCGAATCCCAACAGGCCCTGATGGTCCCAACTGGAAGGTACGGATACCGACATCGCCAGGAGCATTGCGGCATAGGATTTGCCCTGCGGGTCATACCGCAGCGTGGACGTTCCGCCCGCGCCACCCAGAACCGCGTCGAGCAACAGGTTGATTGCGTTCTGACCCGGCAATTCCCAGCGCCGTACCGGCCCCTTCAGGTAGTGCCGGAACATCTCGGTGACACGCGTGCAAGTGACTTGCTCGCGCAAGATGGCCACGAATTCGGGCCGCCGTGCAATGACTCCGATGTTGGCTTTGTCACCCTTGTCGCCGCTGCGTGCCCATGCGATAGCGCGCAGCGGCACGATCACGGTGTCTTCACCTGGTCGTGTGGCGGTCGGCTCTGCCATTTGCGGCGTTGCGATCACTGCATCGGGCGAGCCAAGAAAGACGTCGGCTGGCAAGGCGGTGTCCCCCGTTTCAATTCGCAGCGGCACCTTGGATTTCGGAACCAACAGGTGTAGAACCTTATAGACGGGTGCAACACGCGCACGACCGGCGAAAAGGCCGGTAAGACCCTGCGCCACCAGTCCCATGGTTGCGAACTCCCTGGAGAAGATTTCCAGGGCCTCCTTGTCTCGATGCCGAAGGCCAACCTTCAAGACAACTTCATCGGTCGTACGCAATGTGGAGTCCGCCGAGGTGGCTCCCGCACCGATGACCTCGACAGACGTTTCAGTGGGGCCACCCAACCCATCCGCAAGCATCAGCCGTTGGGCACGCGCCACCGACGCGTGCCCTGCGCGACGGGCACGGCCAGATGCATCCATGCCAGCGAACATCGCTGTAGACATCACGCGAAATCCATCTGTCACTGTGCATGTGGCCTTGTAGGTGTCTGTAGGCGCGGTTCCAACTGCACCAGAGACACGAACACGGTCTATTCCCGAAGGGTTTACCTGAACACCGCGCCAGTCGCATGTGACGTCGGGCAACAAATAGGCGCCAGGGTCGCCAATTTCGTAAAGAATTTGTTCCCCCACCGTGGCACGGCTGACAAGGCCACCAGTCCCATCGGGCTTGCATATTTCGATGGTGCCATCAGAGCCGACTGTGGCGATCGGATAACCGATGTCATCCCATCCAGGAACACGGTCCCAGTCGGTATGGTTACCGCCCGTGCACTGCGGACCACACTCGATGATGTGACCCGCAAGGGCGCCCGCAGACAGCAGGTCGTAATCTGTGGTCTTCCAGCCGAATTCATGTATCAGTGGGCCGAGCACCACGGCTGCGTCAACGCAGCGTCCGGCAATGACAATGTCGGCACCCGCTCCCAGCGCTTGCGCAATCGGAAACGCGCCCACGTAAGCGTTCAACGAACCGAGCGACGAAGGAATTTTCTCGTCGGTGAACATGTCGCGCGAGGATTCGTTGACGATGTCGGAGGCACGCGACAACAAGTTGTCACCGACCACAGCAGCCACTCGGAGTGACAATCCAGCGGTCCTTATCGCATCACGAATCACCTCGGCGCAAGCAGAAGGATTCAGGGCTCCTGCGTTGGTCACAACCTTGATCCCGCGACGAGCAATCTCTGCCAAGACCTTTGTCAATGCTTGTACTGCGTCTGGCACGTATCCGGTAGCGGGATCCTTGGCATGGGCTCGCGCGAGCAGAGCCATGGTGATCTCCGACAGGTAGTCCGCCACCAGGTAGTCGAGGTGTGGCGCGGTAAGAAGTTGGCCGATGGCGCGGTCGGTGTCTCCCCAGAATGCGGCCCAGCATCCAATTTTTACTTCTGACTTCACTTCGCCCCCTCCATTGACCCAACACAGCGTGGTTGTTGAGCGGCGAATGGCAAGCAAGCCTGAAGTGGACCGCAGCCGATGCGAAGGTCGAAATCGTCATTGCCTGATTGGCCTGCACGGCGTGTCGTGAGACGGAAGCTTTGGGATCCTGCGGGTGTTCGCAAGCCATCAATGGCAGAACTCATACATGTCTCCTGGTTTTCCGTCCTCGACGGATTTTTCAAGTAGAATTGAATCACCAATACATCATATTGTCAAACATTTTGATGGATGTTTTTTTGTTAAACCATCCAACATTTATTTTTCGAATTCCGGGTGCTATAGTCCGATCGAAATTCACCTATCGGGCGTGCCTGCGCTGTAGATGAAGTTTCAGGGAGACAGCATGGGAAAAATTGACGATATCCGCGTGGAGAAGCGCTATGAGGCTCTGGCAACCGCGCTGCGTGAGCAGATTTTGAGTGGTGAAATCGCTTCTGGTGGCGCGTTGCCCAACGAACTGGAATTGGTGGAGCGATCGGGACTCAGCCGTGGCTCGGTACGCGAAGCACTGCGGGTTCTGGAGGCACAAGGCTTGGTGTCCACGAAGGTGGGACGCGGGCAGGGACGCCGCGCCGTGCGTCCTGGCGCCGAGCTCATAAGCAGCTCCCTTGAGTTCTTCATTCGCGGCCATCAGGTGGAGTTTTCCATGCTGATGGAGACCATGGAGACACTTGAGCCAAGCCTTGCCGCATTGGCCGCACTTCACCACACGGAGCAGGACGTCGTGTTGTTCAAAGCGCAGTTGCAGAAGTTGCGAACGACCACCGGGGCTAAACGCTTCCTGGCCGTCAACATGCGCTGGCATGAACTGATCGCCCATGCAAGCCATAACCACGTGCTCATAGCGCTTTACGATGCTGTGAGCCCCGGCCTTCTCGATCCCCATGTCGCGGGCTTTGCCTCTGCGGAGATACGAGAGGCAGTTGTGCATGCAGCCAATCGCATTCAGGAAGCTATCGTGGCGCGCGACGTCGAGACGGCGCGAAGGCGCATGCAGCGGCACGTGCAGGCTTACCGCCAAAGTGTAGAACCGGTGGCGCCCAAAGTGATCACACTCTGAACTGGCGGTGCCCGCGCGAGCCAACCGCGATCATTCTGCTGTTCATTGAACGGTCAACTATTGTGATCAACCGTCGCGCCGAAACTCCTTCGAAATTGAAAGGGACGAGATGACCTATAACGCAACAGCAGAATTTCGGTCCGCGCGCGACCTACTAATCAACCACAGAGACGACTACGCCGTCGCTTACGAAAAATTCAAATGGCCAGATCTGCCCGAATTCAACTGGGCACTCGACCACTTCGATCCATTTGCCCAAGGTAACTCACGCAAGGCCCTTTGGATTGTTGACGACTCAGGGGCAGAGGTAAGTCGCAGCTTTGATGACCTGTGTCGCGCCTCGAATCGCGCTGCGAACTACTTGCGCGACATGGGCATTCGCCGCGGCGATCGACTGCTCGTGATGTTGCCGAACCGTGTTGAATTATGGGAAATAATGCTTGCCGCGATGAAACTCGGTGCTGTGCTGAGTCCGGCGACGACGCTGTTGTCAGAGTCCGACCTTGCCGACCGCATCGAGCGTGGGGAGATGCGGGCCGCAATTGTCGACGCCAGTTGTTGCCCCAAATTTGACGGCATTACTGGCAGCTTCCTGCGCATTGTTTGCGGTGCTTCCCTCGGTGGCTGGAGTGACTACGCAGACAGCACGCGAGCCCCAGAATCCTTCGCACCTGACGCGCCGACACTCGCCACCGATCCGTGCATGCTGTATTTCACGTCGGGCACGACTTCCAAGGCAAAAATGGTCCTGCACACTCAACGGAGTTACCCCGTGGGTCACCTGAGCACGCTCTATTGGCTCGGCTTGCGTGAGGACGACGTACATTTCAACATCAGTTCGCCGGGTTGGGCCAAACATGCTTGGAGCTGCTTCTTCGCGCCATGGACAGTTGGCGCGACAATCTTCATTTACAACCAGGGACGCTTCGATGCTGCGAGAACGCTGGATGTCTTGGTTCGCTTCGGAATCACGACGCTCTGCGCGCCGCCCACAGCGCTGCGATCCATGATCCTTGAGAACTTGTCAAAGTACCCCATCAAGTTGCGCGAGATCATCAGCGCTGGCGAGCCGCTCAATCCGGAAGTGATTGAACAGGTGAATGCCGCGTGGGGGCTCATTATTCGCGAAGGATTCGGTCAGACTGAGTCAACGGCCATGCTTGGCAATCCGCCGGGTCAGCCGGTGCGTTATGGTTCCATGGGGCGGCCTTTGCCGGGCTATCAGATTGACCTCCTCGACATGGATGGACAGCCTGCAACTGAAGGCGAGGTTTCGGTACGCCTGAACCCTCGGCCAGCCGGTGTGATGGATGGTTACGCGGGAGACGAGGAACGCACGCGGCGCGCGCTCGGTGGCACACACTATGGAACCGCCGATGTAGCTTCCGTGGATGCCGACGGCTACTATTGGTACGTTGGACGCACGGATGATATATTCAAGAGCTCGGATTACCGCATATCGCCCTTCGAATTGGAAAGCGCCTTACTCGAACACCAGTCTGTGGCGGAGGCCGCTGTAGTGGAAAGTCCAGATCCCAAGCGAATGTGCGTTCCCAAAGCCTGCGTCGTTTTGAAGCCCGGAGTAGCAGCGAGTCGCGAGACAGCGCAATCGATCCTGACGTTTGCGAAGTCGCGGTTGGCACCTTATCAGAAGATTCGCATTCTCGAATTCTGCGAACTGCCCAAGACCGTGTCGGGGAAGATCCGTAGAACTGAACTTCGTAAGACGGAGGCGGTACGCAGGGAGGCAGGGATCCGTGGCGAGCTTGAGTTCTTTGACAGCGACTTTCCTGAACTGACAGATGCGAGACTCGCCCGGTGAAGTGACCCACTTCACTGACGCAGGGTCTGATCTTCAAGCAGGGCGGCGCGTGGCTGCCCGCCACATCCACAACACTCCGCTCCAGAGTCCGTTGGGCATGCGCCAAATAAGCAACAACAGCACCATGGCGTAGAGCATCCCTGTCGCGGACTTGGATACTTCCGAAGACAAATTGGGTACGATCAGAATGAAGGCAGCGCCGAGAAATGCTCCCCATATTGATCCTACGCCCCCGACCACGACCCCGACGAGGAAGTAGATCGACAGAAACATGGTGAAGCTGTCCGGCGACACGAATTGGAGCACGATGGCGCTTAGAGCGCCCGCAATTCCCGTATACATGGCGCTGATGCCGAACACGGTTGTCTTAAATCGTGAGTTGTCGATGCCGGCCGTCTCCGCCGCCAGTGGCTGGTCGCGAATGGCGCGAATTGCACGGCCCACCGGCCCACGCAGGAGGTTTGCGGCGCAGACGAAAAGTACCACGACATGGAGCAGCACAAACCAGTAGAGCCACCGGTCCTGGCTCATCGCCAGACCGAACGGAGGCTGCGGCTTCGACAGGAAGATGCCCTGCACCCCACCCGTCCATTTTTCGAGAGCAGGGTGCTTCAGCAGCTGCGGCGTCGCCAGTGCCAGCGAAAACGTTGCCAGGGCGAGGTAATGACCGGCAAGCCGTAGAGCGGGCAGTCCAAAAATAAACCCGACGACGAAGCAGACAGCCGCAACCACCGGAATGGTGGCCCAATACGGTACACCGGCCTTGTCCATGAGAATGGCCGCCACGTACGCGCCGAGCGCGAAAAAAGCTCCGTGCCCGAGTGAGATTTGTCCGTTGTAGCCGGTCAGCAAATTGAGCCCAAGGACTGCGATCGCGTACACCAATATCTGCGTCACCTGGAAGCTTCTGAAATCGGAGACAAAAAGAGGTAGCAGGATAGCAAGCATGCACACTGCCGCCACCAAAGGTCGTGAGCTGGAGGTCTTGATCATCTGGCTTTGCATCACACTCTCCGCACGGTGACGCGACCGAGGATGCCCTGGGGTCGGTACACGAGCACCAGGACGACTATCACCAGCGCAACGCTCATCTTCAGCTCAGCTCCGACGACGTAGGCGCCAAGCAGGTTCTCGGCAACGCCAACGACCAGCCCACCAATCACGGCGCCCGGTGGGCTGTCCACGCCGCCCAACAGCGCGGCGGCGAAGGCGTACAACAGTATTCCGGTCATCATGTGTGGGTCCAGGAAAGTGAGGGGCGCAATCAGCATGCCGGCGACGGCTCCAATAGAGGCCGCCAGCCCCCAGCCCAATGCGAGCGTCCAAGAGACCCGGATACCAACCAGTCGTGATGATGTTGGGTTACAGGCAACTGCCCGCATCTTGAGGCCGAGCGTAGTGAACCGGAAGAAGCCGTAAAGCAACAACAACATTGCACCTGCGACTGCGCCGACGAACAGTTCATGTGCTCCAACCAGTGACGTGCCCGTCTTGTAGCTGGACACAGGACTCGGAAAATCCTTCAGCACCGGACCCCAGATCCAACCGGCGACAGCATTGAAACCGAGGAACAGCGCAATGAAGACAACTACCACAGATAGAAGTGGCGCGTTTCGAAATCGATGCAGCACAAAACGTTCGAGCAACATGCCGCCAACAAAGGAGATCGCGACAGTTACAAGGAATGCGACTCCATAGGGCATTCCCATTGCAATGAGTGTCCATGCCACGTACGTGCTGAACATCGCCATCTCACCTTGCGCAAAATTGATATGCCCGGTGGAATTGAAGTTCATCACCAGGGCCAGCGCGATCACAGCATAGATAGCGCCGGTGGCAAGTCCATTGACGACTTGGTGAAGTAGCTGGTCCATGTTGTCGCGTTTCCCTGATCTGGTTAACCTGGAGTGGATTCCGGGCGGCGTGCTTTGCTACCCGAGTACCCAAGATACGCGCGCTGCACTTCTTCATTTGCCTTGAGCTCCGCGGATGAACCGTGTAGCACTATCCGGCCCGTTTCTAGCAGATAGCCATGGTCTGCCAATTCCAGTGCAAGGCGAGCGTTTTGCTCAACAATCAGGAGGCTGACTCGTTCCTCTTCATTGATGCGTTTCAAGATCTGAAAAATCTCGAGCACCATCAGTGGGGCCAATCCAAAGGAGGGCTCGTCGAGCAGCATCAGTCGTGGCCGCAACATAAGCGCGCGTGAGATTGCCAGCATCTGCTGCTCACCCCCTGACAGGGTGCCTGCTTGTTGGCGTATGCGCTCCTTCAGTCGGGGAAAGTAGCGCAAGAATCGATCTATGTCTTGACGGGTCCGCGCCTTGTCTGAGTGAATGATTCCCCCGAGACGCAGGTTCTCCTCCACCGTCAACTCAGCGAAAGTCCCGCGTCCTTCCGGCACATGGGCGATACCCAAGCGAACGATGTCTTCCGTGGCGAAACCACGAATCTCCTGTCCTGCAAAGGCAATTTCCCCTTGGGTTCGAATCAATCCGCAGATGGCGCGCAGCATCGTCGTCTTTCCTGCACCATTCGCGCCGAGCAAAGCAACCTTGCCTCCTACTTCGATTCGCAAGTCGACGCCATGCAGGGCTGGAGCATCCCCGTAATATGCACGGAGTCCTCGGGCATCAAGTAGTGCTGCCGGATGTGCAGTCTGCTGTGACGCGCTCATGCTGCGTCTGCTCCAAGGTACGCCTGGATCACCTTTGGATGCTGCTGAACTTCTTCAGGTGTTCCCTCGGCGATTTTCATTCCAAAGTCCATCGCCACGACACGGTCGGATACTGCCATTACCAAACTCATATGGTGCTCGACAAGTAGGATCGCGCACCGGTAGCGATCTCGAACGTTGGAAATCTGTTCGCGCAGGACCTCCACTTCCTCATGATTGAGGCCTGCCGCAGGTTCATCAAGAAGCAAGAGACGTGGATTGCAAACCAGCGCGCGCGCGAATTCCACACGCTTGCGTATAGGAAAGGGAAGGGCACCTGCCAAGGCATCAGCGCAATCTTCGATCTTCAGGAACGCCATCGCGTCCCGCGCCCGATCATGAATTGCCCGCTCTGCGCTACGGACTTTTGGCAGCCACAAGGCATTGGCCATGAAGCCGCTGATGCTCGCGCGGTGGGCTCCTACCAAAACATTGTCCATCACAGTGAGGTTGTCGAACAGGGCCACATTCTGAAATGTGCGCGCTACACCCAAAGCGGGAATTGCATGTCGGTCGAGTTTGAGAATGGACTGCCCATCGACCTTGATGTCGCCCGCATTGGGTTTATAGATTCTGCTCAAGCAGTTGAACGCCGTCGTCTTGCCGGCACCGTTCGGCCCGATCAAACCAACCACCTGTCCACTTGCGACTTTGAACGACAGACCGTTGAGAGCGATAACCCCACCAAATCGGACTGTCAGTTCCGAAATTTCAAGTATCGTTTCCGCTGAATTCGGCGGCGCCGTATATCCGGTTTCCATCAGTTTCCCTCTGCCAGCACTGGCCACATGGCACCACATAAGCAGGAGTGTCGTGTCGATCCTTCATTCACGACCCACATGTTCGACATGGGAACCTGCGTGAGGGCGTTCAATGCGTACTCAACGGTGTGCTTGTGTCCGCATTTCAAGGTGCTTAGAGATCCGCGCCCTTGATGATTTGACCGAATCGCACCCAACTCTTGCCGTCGAAACGTGTTAGCTGCAATTGCCGAATCGGGCGGTAGTTGGAACTTGATGTGTTTAGCGTGATGCCTGGCAACAGCCCCGGGACGGTGACGTTGTTCATGTTCGTAGCTTGCTTCAGGATGTTTTCGCGAGAGAAGTCCCGCCCACAAGCCTGCAGAACTTTGACCAAGGTGAACGCGAAGCAGTAGCCAATCAGATTGTTAATATCCTTGAGATCGCCTTCAGGATAGTGCTTGGCCATAAATGCACGCCACTCTTTCATACCCGCGTCGTCCGCCCACACGACGTCCGTGGGATCTTTCAGATAGGACGAACTGATCAGCCCCACGCTTCGGTCCAGGCCTGCGGGCGTCAGGACCGACGCCACGGAGGTAGAAACATTGGTGACGATGTGCAGTGGCCGGGTCGCTGCTTCAGCATTCTTTCGTATGGCTAGAGCCGCATGCTTGGGTCCTGTGGCCGAAATGAGGTAGTCAATGCCTGCGGACTGCAGTTGAAGCAGCTGCGAATCGATCGACGCATCGGTCAACTCGTGCGCCGCTGTCTTCAACATTGAGTCGGCCGAAGCGCCCAGGACGTCCCTGAAGCCTGCAACATAGTCTTTTCCAAAGTCATCGTTTTGGAACAAGATTCCAATCTTTGCATTTGGCTTCTCGGCGCGGATGTATTTGGCGTATATCTGCCCCTCGGTCCGGTAACTGGGTTGCCATCCCAGAGTCCAAGGGTAGGTCTTCGGGTCGCTGAACTTGTCGGCGCCCGAATACACGAAGAGCTGTGGGATCTTCTTTTCGTTGACGTACCGTACGGTGGCACTATTGGCGGCCGTCCCAAAAGTATTGAAAAGAACGGCGACTTCGTCCTGCTCCACCAACTTGCGCACCTGCTCGATTGCCCGGGGTGGCGATGCTGCGTCGTCGTAGGAAATGAAGTTCAGTTTCCGACCGGCAATTCCGCCTTGGTCGTTGATCATCTTGAAATAAGCCGCAGCAGTCTTCGCGTGGGTGGCGAACGACGATGCCGGACCACTATAGGCGAAGCTGTTTCCAATTTTGATTTCTGTGTCGGTCACACCCGGTGTCTGCGCTCGTGCCAGTTGTGGCATCAACAAGGCCGCGGCACTCGCAGCAAGGAATTCTCGTCTTTCAATCATTTCAGCGTCTCCTAACGTAAGTTCTTACAGCCTTGGGGCCCTGGTTGCACGCGCTACCGTGCAAAGCGGGTTTGAGCCCTGATGCTATCCGAGTTATTTTTAATGTCAAACAATTTGTCATTTTACAGGCCGAAATTGAACTAGGGGTTTTCCCTTGCAAGGAGTTGTCTCCGACGTGAAACTTTCGCGGCTAGCCGAGCAGATGAATTCACGCGATACCTCCACCGTGTATCTCTCCAGCAGGGTTTCCTGGATCTCGCGCATGGTCATGCCGGGGACTGACATGGCCGCGATCTTGTCGTCAGTGTCGGTAAATCGGCGCTCGTGTTTGGGGATCAGGTTCGGGTGGATACTGCCGTCGCATTCATGCAGTACCTCGATGCGGACCAGCCATCCATCAATGATCGCCGTGTCGGCGCTTGTGCCGTTGTGCTTGTTGCCAGCGTCCTCGGGTTTCGCGCTGGCCGGGTCGCCCAGGCAGTGGCCCAGTTCGGCACCTATCACGCGCTCGATCAGTGCCTTCTTGAACGTCGACGACGCCTCCTTCACGCCCGGCGCGCTTGTCGGGCCGCTGACAGCCTAGTCAACAAGCTATTCGGGGATCCTCGGCAGTTCCGTCGCCTTGGCAGCGGTGGCCGCATTCTTCACCTTCGTTCTGCTTGGCATTCATACCCCTGTCAGCCATGTGATGCCTCAAACGCAAAATTCTGGACAAGCTGGCTTGGGCATGCAGGCGGTCGTCCAGGATCTGGCGAGCCAAGACTTCAGGAGTGGCCTGCTGCCGGCTTCGCGCCGGATTCCGCCTTGAAAAACTGGGGATATGTGCGTCCCAGCAACGGACTGTCCAGTCGCCATGCGACGCATCTTCCAATGAAGCTGGGGGCTGTCCGCGCCTCGGAAGCAGCGTGAAAGTCTTCACCACCATTCTGCCGATTGTGCAGGGTGTAAGTATGGATTGCAGGAGTGGCCAGGTTGTAGAGAAGTTCACGCAAATGGGTGCATCCACACGCACCCCCAATCGCGTCGTCAACGGCCTTTCGCCAACCCCGGCCCATCTTGGCGCCAATCATCTGGGACATCGGTGGCACAGCACTCTGGCATTCGCTGAACGGGGTTGCGCTCATCTGTGCCTCGATGTTCACGACCGTCAGCGTGGCGTCAAAGGTTAGCCGCACGAGCATGTCATGCGCGGGCGCGCCTGCTGGGAGGTCCGGGCCTTCATGGCGCCGCTCTGCGTGGTCCCGGGTATCAAGAAGCTGGCATTCAATATCCCAGAGCCCATCGTCACGGGCAAAACCACGGTAGGTGACGGCACGCGCGAAGTAGGGGGTCCGTGACACAGGGGCCGTTAAGGTATTCATCGTAGCCAGATCCTTTCGAAAACCGCACTAAATGCGCCAGCGCAAGATTGTGCTCTACAGTAGTATGTTTGCGTCGGTGAAAGCAGAACCGCTGCGAGGCCGCCGATCAGGTATGGGGTACCGTGAAGTCCAGGACGCATCCGCTCTTCAGTAGCACAGTGCCCCGGTTGCTTGCCGAACCAGGCGGGTCGATCGCCACCCTGTCCGGCGTGGCCTGTGAATGCCAATTCCATTGCCGACTCCATAAGCTGGGCCCTGCCGCAGGTGACTGCCGACCTCATCGAACAGCAAAGTGGAAGCTACCGGCGCAAATTTCGCACGCTGTTAAGTCGCTCGACCTCAGCGCGACTGGTCAGGAAATCCTGAATGGTTCCGGTCCAAACCGCGCGTTCGCCGTCCAACACATATTGGCGGTGTGCCAACTTCAACGGAATCTTGAAATTCTGTTCGTCGAGCAGGGTGCCAACACCTTCCGCGTTGATGGTCCGGACAAAATTAACACATGGTCTGGTCCTACTATTGACTCCGTAAATGAACAAGAGTCCTACGACCCAGCCGCGTTTTAAGATTTTTCATGAAAAAAGCCACTGACCGAAATCAGTGGCTTTCTCACT
>JAPJNB010000016.1 GCA_026461385.1 Akkermansiaceae bacterium | reverse complement strand
CCAGCCAATTGCATTGCCACAAAACAGAAATCCGGTTTTGTTCCGTCTCCCTGTCCGGTTTTGAACCGTCTCTGTCCGGTTTTGTTCCGGCCCCGACAGGACGAACTCGGGGAGTTGACTTCGCGGGCGGATTGCAAGCAATCAAGGCGCTATCTTGCTCATTCATTAGGCAACGCACTCTTGAACGGCAACGGGCACAGGGCGAAGCATCAGGATCCAACCGAAACACAGGCTTTGCTGGAACGGCTGGCGATTGCGGAGGAACAGCAGGACGATAGTCCGGAGAATTCCCCTCACTACATTTCAGTGATCAAACCATTTCTCAGTTCACTCAGTGCTATTAAGACCAAAGGAACCAACGATCGCCCGCCCCAGCCGGGGGATAGCGAACTTGTGGCGATTTCACAGATGCCATGATACTAACAACTTCCTAACAGCCATGCAGCAGATCTTCGTATTTCCAAACACCGGCCACCACTATTCGTTCGTTCCGATCGCAAAAGAGGTTTTATCCAAAACCCCGAAAATCAAGCAGCTCTGTGATCAGGGTAAGCAGGGATGGAGACCGCTTAACTACCCCTGGATCAGGGGACGCTTTGCCAGCAAAGATGGCGCCCCGGGGTTGTGGGTCGCAATCGAAAGCAACATGGGAACGATCAAACGGGGTTCCATTTTCGAACCGCGACGCGAAGTGCCGACGGGCGACCGGGAAAATCCAACTCCGTATGCCTCAACAGACGTCACCAGATTGCCGAAAGGTGAGCATATCGTTGAGATCAAGATGCCCGTCGACGGTGTGACCACCGAGGTCGTCTCGTTCCAAGTCGTGTGGAAAGAACCAGCCGCCGTTGAGCCAATCAATGTGGATCTGGTGATCGATTTTGGTAACACCCGATCAGTGGTGCTGGCGCTCGAAGACGTTGCCAGCCAAGGCGGTAAATTATCGGCGGTTTGCCGCCCGATCCGATTCATGAAGCAGGGCTGGGATTACCAGGAGCTGAAGGGGGAAGATCGCGCCAAAGACACCAGCCAAATCATCGATTCCTGGTTCGTGCTTCACGAAACGATGTTTTCCGATTCCGAGCCGCCTGCCCCCGGATTCAATCCTGTGACCGAAATCGAGGAAGAACAGACAACCGTCAAGGGCGGCTTGCTGAAAAGCGATACGATCCAGAAGCGCTATTTTGCAACAGCGCGAGTTCCCCAAATGTTCGTGGAATTATCGCCCGTAGTCATGGGGGATGCCGCACGCGATATCCTTGCGACCATCAACCTGAAGGACGGAGGGAATTATTCTCTCAGCTCCCCCAAGCGATATGCATGGGATCGTGATCCCGTTGGACGCGATGGAGTCTCATGCTGGACCATGGTTTTGAACAGGTGGAACCCAGAATCGCGATCGATCCATCGCCTGCCGCAGCTGGGTGGTTCCATGTTCCGATTCCTACCTTTGGACGGCAGAGATGATTGGAATATTTCCTATCCGCCAAACGAAGAGCAAGAGCAGGCGAGGCGCCCCCGGGCACGCCCGGAACAGGCGACCTACTCACGCGGGGACACAATGATTTGGGCCGCACTCCACATCCTTGAGTTGTCATATCGTCAGATCACTTCGGAGGAGTGGAGCAGTGGCAACCAAGGGTTCATACCCCGTCGGCTCAGGCGTATACTGGTGACCTATCCATCGGGATGGAGCGAACCCGAGAAAGATGCCTATCAGTCTCGCTGGCAGCGCGCCATTGATATCTTCTCCCTTTCTCGCCTGATGTCCCGAAAGCAAGTTGTAGAGGGCGGTGATACACCTGAACTGATTATGGATCTGGACGAGGCCGTGGCCAGCCAACTTCCATTCGTCTACTCCGAGATCAAGCGGATGGGGGACATCGGTGAGAACTGGATAAATCTGGTCGGCCGGGGTGACTCAGAGAAGGAAGCAAAAGTTCGACTGATGACTATAGACATTGGAGGTGGCACGACGGACATCGCGGTAGTGCAGTACAGTGATTCGCTTCAAGGCGAAGGTGTAAACCTAAATGCCGAACTTCTATTCAGGGATTCGGCATCCACAGCAGGAGATGCTATCGTTAAGGAAATCATCGAAAAGGTGCTACTTCCAAGTATTGGCGGACGTTTTCGCGACGATGAAATCAAGGCCGAGCAGTTTGAGAATTTTTTCCTGAGCCACGACACCTCGGATGAACTGAAGGCTAAATGGTCTCGCATCACGAAGTTGGTATTGGTTCCCATCGTGCGACAGTGGCTTCAGGATCTGGCAAAAGGAACCTACGGTGACCCGGATACGGGCTTGGGTTGGTCTCCCGATCGGATTCTGGGCAGCGAAGGGCGACTTGTTGATGCGGACGCTTTGGATGAGTTGAATCTATTCGCCCGGGAAAGCTCATTGGGTGAGGACGTGCTCCAGGATTCAGAGTCAATCGGGTTTTTTCCGGAACATGTTGCCGATTGCGTTAAGTGGATTCTGCGGCCGGTGATTCAATCCCTTGCGAAATATGTATGCGCGTTTGATGTGGATCTTGTCACGCTAAGCGGCAAACCCTCTGAATTGCCTCAGGTAAGGGAATTGCTGGAGGAGTTGTTGCCTATCGAGTGCCATCGGATCATCCAGGCAAAGAACTTTATGGCGGGCGATTGGTACCCCATGTCCTCGGACAACCGCATCAACGACGCAAAAACAGTGACTGCCGTCGGAGCTGCTCTCTATCAAGCAGTGCGGAATGGGAAAATTGATGGTTGGAAAATCAACCGGAGCACCCAACCGCCGACCAAGGCAAGCGGACATTTCGACAACTACTGGGTTGCTATGCCAAAGAGGGGTAATAGAAGCCGGACGAACCCATATTTTACCAGCGGCCCGGATGAAACGGTTGATTATTTAGAAATCATGATCGGAACAAAGATTGGTAGGATGCGGTTCAGGGAGGCCAAGCCCGAGCAGGTCTACAGATTCCGCTGGACCGAGGAGGGAAAACCCAAGGATGGTGCTATCAACCAAATCCTGAAAGTGACGCTCCAGCGTTTCTATGAGAATCCTTCGGATGAGATCGAGCAGCTCAGGTTAGTAAAGGTAGAGTCTTCCGGAAGCGGTGAGCACAGGGAATACAAGATCGGGGTCGATGTGGAGCTGCAGCCCTGTACCCTCGACGACGAGGAGTTCTGGTTGGATAGCGGCAAATTCGAAGTCATGTGGAGCTGATCATTATGGAAAATGACCTCATCATGTCACTGCGCAGCGCCATTGAGGAGCTGACAACGGAGATCCGCACCATGCGTGGCGCAGGATCTGCCGGTGCCTCCAATGCGGGTCATTCAGACGATTTCATTGCTGCCGGCGAAAGCGACGACGAGAATTTGCCGATTTTGACTCAACTTGCAATCGATCACGGTGGCATCGCTTCAAATGATTCAGCGGTAGATTTAGTTGCTGATCTTAACGAAGATGTAGAAAAAGCTCAGCAGGAATTGGATCAGCTGGTGCTAGCACTTGTTGAAACGGATTCAAAATTGGAAGCTGCACGCAACGCCCTCACATCTACCGAACAAGCCTTGGAAGAACTGGAGGAGCAGAAAGCCAAACTGACAACAGAAGTTAAGGCTTTTGAACTAACAATGGAGCAATTCCAAATCCTGCAGCAAGAGCGTTCAGCTGTCGAAGAACATCTTCAGGCGATGAAATCTGAAGAAGTAAACCTTGAGGCGAAAAGCAGGCTCCTTGCTTCCCGGGAAGATGAGTTAGGGATCGGACTGGAGCAGGTGAAAGATGCCGGTGAATTGCTGCGCAAGCTCTGGCCGGAGTGGTTGTGTGGTGAGGACCTGAGGCACTGGAGAGAGCTGATCGAAAAAGACGTTTTTTCAGCGAATTCACCACCTTCGTTTTCCCTTCTGTTTGCAGCGATCCATAACTACAACGCCTCCCTGCGCGATCCGGACAATCGCATTCTTTTAGACGCATTGCGGGATCTGGGACGCCGCCTTTACCATTGGTTGAAGGATTTGGGAAAAAGCGAAGAATCTACTGCTGATGTTGCGGAAGCGTGGGCAGCCTCGATCAACGCGGAGTGCGAGGAGCGCTGCGCCATTCAAGTCGCCGTTCCTGGCAACCCCGCCAACAACAAATGGATGAGTTTCACCCCCCGAAGTGGAAGCGCTCCCGATGTTGCAAGCGTTCGCTCCTGGTGCGTTTCAGATAATCAAGGACGGCCGATTCATCGTGCCGAAGTCACCGTTTAACCACAATCAATGCAAGCCATGAATCCAAATGATAAGACGCCGTTGGTAATCCAGCCAGATTCCGGAATACGCCTCAACCTGGCGAATTATTACCGGATTCGGACTTGGCAGGGAGGCGGAGAGTTCTGGGAGCACAATAACCAGCAGCTGATCCGTGACGCGCTGGGGCAGTTCCTTCCGCGGGCCACCGTTGACTCAAGTAATTTTGTCCTTTTTCAGCACTATGAAGACGGCAAGGAAATCTGTTCACGCTCGCAACCCGTCACAGCGGCCAACCCACTTCCTAGGGTCCAGCTAGATCAACTGCGGTCCGCTTTGACGGCGTTCAAGGCCAAGACGCAAGATCCCAAGTGTGACCCGGAGGCCCGCAAATTAATCGATTGCTTCCGGCTGCCCGATCCGAAAAAAGATCCTGAGCTCTACCGCATTTATGGCAGCGGCAAGAACAAGCGCTTGGTCGTACTCTGGGGCGCGGAAAAGGAGGTGGACAGTGCGGTACCCCCCTTGAAAGCCATCAACATGGTGCACACAGAACCTCTTGGCGTTGGCAAGGGAAACGGAAAATCGATGCTTTTCGTTGGATTGCTGGTCCTTCTTGCGGTGCTGGGATTGTTCTTTTGGCAGCGTGATAAGGGGAATAAAGTCGTGGGAGGACATGGTAATTCTGGTGGTGAGGCTCCCCTTCAGGAGGCCAGCGCTGGGACCAAGGAAGGATCTGGTGGGTCCTTCCTCGCGGGAGCAAACACGGAGGGCCGGCCTTCCAAAACTCCGGTAGATGGCTCGTCGGCTGGCACCATAGGGGGAACCAGTGCTGACGAAAAGTCGGGAATCGCATCCACGAATGGCGGAGCTCCTAGCTCTAATCCTATCTCCAGAGATCCAGTAGCCAATCCGCTACAAGAAACTTCAAATTCCCAAGGTCGACCTATGACCGGCACAACAGCGGACAAAGGTGCCGAGCCAGGACTTGCCACGGGATCCGGTAGCAAAAGTGGGGATCAAACCTCACGAAACAACCCAGGTGGTCAACGATCTTCAGACAAGGCTTCTGCAGTTTCTGGCACGGGTGAACCGCTCCAACCAAGCTCCGAAGACCCGGCTGCTGCTGGGAACACACCGCCACCGATGCAACCTCTCGTGGGGGGCAAAGGTCTAGATCCACAGCCGGGTGGAAAAGGTGACGAACCACCTACCAAAAAGAGCGATCCAGATGCCCCGGTTGGCGACATATCACCTGAATCAAGAACTGCTGCAGCAAACAACACCGATGCGCCAAAACCTGGCACAACAACCACTGCCGAGTTAACGGAAACCAAGATCCGCATCAAGGAAACCTCCCCGTTTAATCCCACCGCAAAACCGGACGCGCAGCCGGACGCGCAGCCGGGCGTGTCAGCGGTCCTCAAACCGGGAGAACTCGAAATCAAAGCGCAAGTCGGTGAAGATCTCCGTGAGGGCGAAGTCGAAGTGATTTTAGGCCTGCGAGCGCAGGATGCAAATTACAAGGATATTCAGATGGATCGTGCGATCTGGCTTCTCGACGGAATAGAACTCAAAGGGCAGGACGGTAAGCCGCTCAGCGATCCAAAGGTCAGTCACTGGCTGCCGGTGGGAAAACATGCGCTCTCAGTGTTAGGTCGTACGAAAGACGGTAAGGAGATGCGTGGAGCAGCGAAGCTTGATGTGCAGATCAAGCAGCAGCCGAAGCCGGAGGTCGACATTCAGAACAGCCCGCCATCAAAGGACAAGTGACGCTCATAATTAAACGTCGAGGAAAGCCTTCATTTAAACAACCACGAACAGAATCGAATAAACCAAACCACCAGTAAACCAATGGCTATTAACCTAACAAAAGGACAACGTGTTGATATTTTAGCTCCCAAATTTCTGATTGGACTTGGTTGGGATCCTGCCAAAAATTCACAACATAAGTATGACCTCGATGTTTCGGCCTTCATGGTCGGGAAGGAAGGAAAGATTCCAAATGAGAATTTTTTAGTATTCTATAACAGCAGCTTGAAGACCACCGTGGACGGAGTGCAGCGACCAGTCTCACAGGACGGGGCAGTTATCGGATCCGTAGATGATCAGGAGGGTGATGAAAGTGATGGTGGTGATGACGAGGTCATTGACGTCGACCTTTCAAAGATCGACCCACAAATCAGTGAAGTCGTTTTCGTCGTGACTATTCACGAATGGGAATTACGCAATCAGAACTTCGGGCAAATTCGGAATTCATACATTCGGATTTGCGATGCGTCCACGAATCAGGAAATCTGCAGGTACGAGTTGGATGAAGATTTCTCCGCCGTTACAGCAGTGGAGTTTGGTCGACTCTATCAACGAGGAGATGGCTGGCGCTTTGAAGCGATGGGAAATGGTATCCGTGGCGGCCTGGGTGACTTTGTTGCCAAATATTATCATTAAAAACTGACAGAACCATGGCCATCAATCTAACCAAAGGGCAGACGATCGATCTGCGGAAAGACACTAATGACCTCGAACAGATTACCATTGGTCTTGGCTGGAAGGTTCGCGAGAAAAAAGGCCTGCTGGGCGGGCAGTTCGGAGAGAAAGACGATGCCGAGTTCGACCTCGACGCAATCGCCTTTCTCCTCGATGAAAACGGAAAAGTTCGCAACGTCGGCAATGATAAACTTATCGGAGGCGACATCGTGTTTTTCAACAGCATGAAGCACCCTAGTGGGTGCGTTACCCACAGCGGCGACGAACGAAAGGGAGGCACCGGGGCTAACGATGACGAGCAAATCGTGGTTAGACTCAATGCCCTGCCCGCGAATTATCATAGCATTCTGTTTATCGTCTGCATTTACAAGGGCATTGAGCAGAAGCAGCATTTTGGACAAGTAGAGAGTGCCTATATCCGGGCGGTCGATGGCAAGGGCAAGGAGATGGCCCGCTACCCGCTCAGCTCCGAGTCGGTCTACGACGGGCAGTGCACCATGGTCTTCGGTGAGGTCTATCGGCGGGACGGCGGCTGGAAATTCCGCGCCCTGGGAGAGGCCCACCCTTACGATAGCTTCGTCCACCTTCTCAGAACACACATTCAACAATAACACAACTGACACCATGCGCCGCCTACCCGTATTTCTCGTTCTCGACACCTCCGGATCCATGTCCGGCGAGCCGATCCAAGCCGTGAAAAACGGTGTCCAAATGCTCGTATCCGCACTCAGGCAGGATCCGCAGGCTCTGGAAACCGCGTTTCTAAGCGTGATCACCTTCGACTCATCCGCCCACGAGCTTGTCCCGCTGACCGATCTCCCCTCGTTCCAAGCCCCCGACATCACCGCCAGCGGAGTGACCTCGATGGGCGAGGCACTTTCCTTGGTTGCGGATTGTGCGAAACGTGATGTCATCAAAGCCAGTTCCACGCAGAAGGCCGACTGGCGACCAATGGTCTTCCTCATGTCCGATGGAGTGCCCACCGATGACTTCGAGAAAGGCCTCGCCCGATTCCAGCAGGAAAAATGGGGTGCCGTCGTCGCTTGCGCCGTCAACAACGCGGACGTAAGCATTCTCAAGCGCATCGCACCGGAAGCTGTGGTTCAGCTCGACACCTCGGACAGCGCCTCGATGTCCGCCTTTTTTAAGTGGGTAACCGCCTCCATCGGCCTTTCGAGCAAGAGCGTGCAGAGCGGCAAGGAAGTTGAGGGACTCGACCAGTTGCCACCGCCTCCACCAGAGATCCAAGTCGTCGTCTAATTTCCTTCGATAACCCCTTTTTAATTCCATTTCACCATGTCCGTCCGAAGACTGCCCGTTTATCTTGTGCTCGATACCTCAGGCTCAATGCGGGGAGAGCCGATTCAATCGCTCAAGGTTGGGGTTCAGTCACTAATTTCCTCCCTCAGGCAAGATCCCCATGCCCTGGAATCCGTCTACATCTCCATCATCACGTTCGACAACGAGGCCCGCGTGCTGAGTCCTCTGGAGAGCCTTGAAACGTTCCAGACCCCTCTCATCGACTGCCCGCAGTCCGGTGCGACAATGACCGGTGCCGCTCTAGAACTACTATGCCAATGCATGGATAGAGAGGTGAGAAAAAACACAGAAACAGACAAGGGCGACTGGCGCCCTCTCGCATTCCTGATGACCGATGGT
Organism: Akkermansiaceae bacterium; assembly: GCA_026461385.1. Classification (GTDB taxonomy): domain Bacteria; phylum Verrucomicrobiota; class Verrucomicrobiia; order Verrucomicrobiales; family Akkermansiaceae; genus Luteolibacter. Next base: position 17,427 of record JAPJNB010000016.1, on the reverse strand, counting down.
AGCCCCTCTGACACAGCCCTCTACAACGCAATGGCGGAGGAAGTCAGGCGCAGGCCCTTCGCCTCGGTGATCGCCTGCGCCGCCGGAATCAAGGCGAAGCACGAACCGCTGAAGAAACTCACCGAAAATATCTTCAATCTGGAAACCATGGACGGACATTCCTTCGCTGGGCTTTTCCAATGGGTTTCCTCCACCGTCTCCTCTGGAAACCGCAGCATGGGTGCGTCAGCCAGTATCACCCTGCCACCACCACCTCCTGAAATTCAGGTCGTTATCTGACTGATGCCATGTCAAACTTATTACCGGAAAAATCTCCCTCGCCATCCCTATCTGACTTCATCCGCAGCCTCGTTATCGAGTTGGCCGCCATGCACCGCGAGGGTAAGGCGCATGGCGCGATCAAGGACGAAGTAAAGACCTGGCTAGCTACCGACAGTGCCGCATTCGATCCGCTGAAATTCCGGGCGGCCGCCATCTCTAACACTTCGTATGATGCTGGAATTACGGAAGATGTTGCGGCTTTCATGGCTTGCGCTAGGTTTTGGATCAGCCGTTCCTCGTCCCAGGATCATTCCTTATTCAGGGCTAGCCATTATCCACATGAAAAACTGCCCCTGCCGTTTCTCAAATTGCTCGAGAAAACAGAAGAGGCTTATTGCCATCCCCGAGCGATGTCTGATTTTCTCGAAGCTCTTAATGAGGAGCATTCCGAAGCCCCGGAGTTGCCAGCCGACCAACCAGTTCCTGAACTGGCGCCCCCACCCGCAGAAACTCCCCAGCAAGTGCGTACTCCGGCTGGCATCCCTATCAGCATAGCGTTGCCAAATGGGACCGTCGGCAAACCCTACGAAATCGAGCCCGGCAAAATCGCCCGCGCTATTGCCGCCCAATGTAATGACAATCCTGCGCGCGCGCGAATCGCTCACCTTCAGCTGCCGGACGATTGTGGCCTCTATTTTGACGCGGCCACCGGAGCGGTCTCCGGCGTGCCATCCAGGAACCTTGAGCAGCAGTTGCATCTCGACTACATCTCGTCCCCTTCGGCAGCAAGCATCTCTTGCAAGGCTTCCCTCTTTATCAATCCCGATCCCACCAGCCTCTGGAAAGACCTGCCCACAAACCCGGACGCTCCCTATCAGAAGGAACCCCTTGATCACAAGGAATACTCCCTCGGCCATTTCCGGGTGGTCGCCGCCAGCCGCCGCGGACGGTCCCATGCGAACCGGGGTGATTTCCGCGACGATGATTTCGCCATCGGCCACGCAGATTCGACTGGTTGGCTAGTGGTCGCTGTCGCCGATGGTGCGGGTTCCGCGAAATACTCCCGCCAAGGCTCGCGGATTGCTTCGCAAGTCGCCCGTGACTGGCTGGTCAGCACTCTCGACTCCCCAGAATATGCGAGCTTGGGAAATTCACAGTCTTTAGAAAATCCTGCTCAACCCTCTAATCCAAAGAGAGCAATCAGGGACTTATTGTATGACGCCGCCCGCCTCGCACACTACAAAATTAAGGAAGAAGCGGAAAATCCCCGCGAAACGCTGCCCGAACCTTCGGTGATCAGAAACTATGACACCACCCTAATTCTTCTTTTGATGAAAAAAACGGAAGCTGGTTACTTTGCCGCAACCTTTTCTGTGGGAGACGGGGGGGCAGGGTTCCTTTTGGAGCCGAAAACCGCCACCCCCTTGACCCACGCCGATGGCGGTGAGCATGCCGGACAGACCACTTTCGTCACCATCGCCTCATCCCTCGCCGACAAGGAGGAGAACCTAGTCAGCCGCTACAGCCAGACCATCGAACCCGATTTCACCGCCGTCCTCGCCATGACCGACGGCATCACCGATCCCAAATTCCCCAGCGACGCCGCCTTTGCGGATCCCAAGTGCTGGCACGCCCTTTGGGACGAGCTGAAACCCGCAGTAAAGGATTCAGCAGCGCTGCTTGAATGGATGAATTTCTTCTCACCCGGAAACCACGACGACCGCACCCTTGTGGCCGTTTTGCCCGCGAGCGCACCCGCCAACGCATGAGCCTCGTCACGGTCAAATCCCTCGCCACCGGGAAAAGCTATCAGTACGACCCGGCCAAGCACGCGGGCAGCGGTGGGATGAAAGATGTCTATTTTTCCCCAGACAAGAGCTATGTCGTCCAGATTTTCAAGACCAAACAGGACGCGAACTCCCTCGAACGCCTCCAGAACATCGTCGGAAAGTACCGGGAAAATATTTTCAATCAGGCGGGCGGGGATTTCTGGGAAACTGTCTATTGTTGGCCCACGGACATCGTGACTGTCCCCACGACTGGCCAGACCGCCCTCATCGCTCCCTGTTACCGCAAAGAATTCTTTTTCCAATACGGCTCACAGAACAATGACATGCTTGGAATCAAGGGACGGGATAAGGAAGGAAAGTGGTTCTCCACATCCCATCATCGCGCGAAATTCATCGATCCACGGGAACTGGGAAACTGGCGGAACTACCTCGGGCTTTGCGTTAAAATCGCCCGCGCCGTGAAACGTCTCCACGCCGCCGGCCTTGCGCACTCCGATCTCTCCTACCGCAACGTCCTCATCGATCCCCTTTCCGGCTCCGCCTCGGTGATCGATATCGACGGCCTCGTAGTTCCCCAGCGTTTCCCTCCGGATGTGGTAGGCACGCCCGATTTTATCGCACCGGAAGTTCTCAGAACCCTGTCTTTAAAGATCACTGACCCAAAAAGATCGCTTCCCTGTATTGAGACGGATCGGCATGCCCTTGGGGTGCTTATATATATGTATCTGCTCTACCGCCACCCTTTGCGCGGTGGGAAAATCCATGATCCCGATCCCACTCGCGACGAGGAGTTACACATGGGCGAACGGGCACTCTTCGTCGAACACCCAGTGGATAAATCTAACCGACCAAGAATCTCCGACTGCCGTCCCACCGATCTCCCCTTCGCTGATCCTGCCAAGATTCCTGCAAGCGCCTGCGGCCCATATCTCAACGAACTTTTTCAGAAAGCCTTCATTGACGGCCTACACCAGCCACACCTGCGTCCGAGCGCCAATGATTGGGAGACGGCCTTGGTGAAGACCGTGGATTTGCTGCAGCCTTGCTCAAACCCGAAGTGCGCGCAGCAATGGTATGTTTTCGACAATAGTACCAAGCCCTCCTGCCCCTTCTGCGGGACGGCTTACAAAGGCCTGCTGCCCGTTCTGAATCTCTATTCACGGCGCAAATCTAGCGATCCCTTTCGGCCGGAAAACCACCGCCTCATGGTCTATACCGATCAATACCTCTACCCTTGGCATGTCGACCGTCTCGTCGCCCCCAATGAGAAACTCACCCCGGATCAGAAAATACCCGTCGGCTACTTCGTTCTCCACATCGGCCGGTGGTGGTTCGTCAACCAGACCCTTGCCCGCCTCAAGGATGTGACCAACAAAACGGACATCCCCCCCGGTGCGAAAGTGGAACTAACGGACGGCCTCCAGCTCCTCCTCGGATCAGAGGATAACTACCGCCTCGTCCAGGTGCAGATGGTGCATGGAAAGTGAAAGAAGAACTTATGAAAATCGAATTCAACAACCCATCCCTGAAGAAACGGTTCGCCGTTTGCACCCCGCCGGTTGGCACCATCATGTCCAATTCCAACTCAGATTCTAGCATATCATGATCCGCCGACTCCCCGTATATCTCCTTATTGACTGCTCGGAATCCATGATCGGGCAGGGAATCGAAGCCGTCCGCGCTGGACTCGGCTCCATGATCGGCTCCCTGCGGCGCAATCCCCATGCCCTGGAAAGCGTCTTTCTCAGCGTGATCACCTACGATGCGAAAGCCCGGTTGGTTTGCCCGCTCACGCCGCTGATCGACTTTCAGGAGCCACAACTCATACTCCGTCCCGGCACCTCGCTGGGCTCCGCCCTCACCCTGCTTGCAGACCAGATCCAGTCGGAAGTCCGCAAGACTAGCTACGAAAGCAAGGGCGACTACCGCCCGCTCGTCCTGCTGCTTACCGATGGCCAGCCCAGCGACGACTGGCGCGCGCCGCTCCAGCGCATCGGAGCCGCCGTTCGCCCCCGCCCGGCGAATATTTACGGCATCGGCTGCGGGGTGGATGTGGATTACTCCGTGCTTCAGGGGATCACTGATGTGGTCCTCCGCATGGATGACATGAGCCCGGAGTCCTTCGGGAAGCTCTTCGTCTGGCTCACCGCCTCCGTCTCCAGCGCCAGCCAGGGAGTTGGGGAAACCGCCAATGGGGAGATCAATCTCCAGAAACTCCCGGACAACATCGAGAAGGTCGAAGCTCCGGCCAAGTCGTTAGAAGGTGGACCGCCCCGACAGGTCTTCCTGCGAATCCGCTGCTCGGTGAAGCGCCATCACTACCTGATGCGTTACCGGCTTGATTCCCTTGCAGGATGCTACCAGCCCACCATCTCCCACCAGTTGACTGAGGAGGAAGCGCTCGCCACTGGCGAGGGACAGCTACCCGATATTTCCAGCGAGCTCCTCAACGGCGCTCCGGATTGCCCTTGGTGCGGAAACCCGGGTGGCGGCCAGTGCGGTAACTGCGGCACCATGTTCTGCTCGGACGCAACCGATCTGTCCGACATCCAGTGCCCCGGATGCAACACCGTCCTCAAACGGAATCCTACGGGAGAAAGGAGTAATTTCAATGTCAGGCAGAGCGATGGCTGATGACTATTAGAAACTTATGATTTTACTCACCACTCTATTTAATCCGATGTCTTGGTTGCTGGAGGCAATCCACAACTTTGTCGGCAACTGGGGTTGGTCAATCATTATATTAACTATTTTAATTAATCTTATAGTCATATCTTTTCGAGTGCCTCTCAAAAAAAACGCGTCGCGCCTCAAAAAAATGGAACCGAGTTTGATTAATATCAAAGAAAAGTTTAAAGATGATTCCCATAAACTTGTTAAAGCTACAAATAAACTTTATCGTGACGAGGGTTACAAACCATTATTTGGGTGCATACCTTATTTGATTTTACCGCTCGTATATTTTCCTTTATATTGGGGAATATGGTCTTCTGAAAATATAATTAGCGCACCTTGGATGCTATGGATTACAGATCTATCAGCCCCCGACCCATGTTATATTTTGCCAATTATTTTAGGGTTATTAAGTTTTCTAGACAGGATTAGGCCACAGTCTGCAGATTTATCCATAGTAAAAATCATTATTATGTTTGTTATATCTATGGCATCAATATTCTTGCCAGCTGGTCTTGTTCTGTGCTGGGTAACCAAAAAATTTGTTTACGTATCCTATAATTGGATTTTTACAAGTCACACTTCCACGATTCTCCCACAAACAAACAAACAAACAAACAACACCATGCCTATTAATCTGACAAAAGGAGCGAATGTTTCGCTCAGCAATTCCGTCCCCGGACTAACCAACATCCTCATCGGCCTCGGTTGGGATGCCCGTGCCACCGATGGCGAAGACTTCGATCTCGACGCGAGCGCTTTCATGCTCTCCGCCGCTGGCAAAGTCCGCAGCGACGCGGATTTCATCTTTTACCATCAGACCGTTTCATCGGACGGCTCGGTGAAATACCTTGGCGACAATCGCACGGGCGAAGGCGAAGGCGATGACGAGCAGATCACCGTTGATCTTTCCCATGTCCCCGGCGACGTGGAGAAGCTGGTGATAGGCGTAACTATCGACGAGGCTGAGGCGCGGAGGCAAAACTTTGGAATGGTCAGCCAGGCATTCGTCAGGGTCGTCAACGCAGGCGATGATTCGGAAATTGTCCGCTACGACCTGAGTGAGGACTTCAGCGTGGAAACTGCAATCGTCTTCGGCGAAGTCTATCGCCATTCCGGCGAGTGGAAATTCAGGGCAGTCGGCCAGGGCTTCCAGGGAGGTCTTGAAGCAATGGCAAAGAACTTCGGGGTCAACGTCTAACACAAACTTTAAAACAAGCAGAAACCATGGCCATCAATCTACAAAAAGGACAGAAAATATCCCTCACTAAAGAGGCGGGCGGAGGCGGGCTCACGAAAATCGTGATGGGTCTCGGCTGGGACGCGAAAAAGACCAAGGGCTTTTTCGGAATGGGCAGCAAAGAGCAGGAAATCGACCTGGATGCATCCTGCGTTCTCTTCGATGAGGCCAAGACCCCGCTCGATGCGGTGTATTTCGGTCAACTCGCCAGCCGCGATGGCAGCATTATCCACACAGGGGACAACCGCACGGGTGCAGGCGATGGGGACGACGAGCAGATCATCGTTGATCTCTCCCGCGTTCCTTCCAACGTCAAGTCCATCGTGTTCATCGTGAACAGCTTCACCGGACAGAATTTCAGCGAGATTGAAAACGCTTTCTGCCGGGTGGTTAATGGTGCGAACAACCAGGAGCTGGCGCGATACAATCTGAGCTGCACGGGCAACCACACCGCGATGCTCATGGCGAAGGTCTATTTGCACAACGGGGAGTGGAAAATGCATGCGATCGGTGACAACGCTGATGGCCAAACCTTCGACCACCTGATGCCCGCTATGATCGCAGCGATTTAAAAGAAAACACAAACCCAAAAATCAAATGAATGACTATAAAGAAACAGAAGAATGCGTCGAATTGTGGAATCCGAACACGGCTGCTAACTGGTGTTTGCTGTTTTCGCCAATTTTCGGAGCTTGGATACATGCTAAAAATTGGCAGGGTCTGAATCAGCCGGATAAGGCCAAGAAATCGATGTTGTGGGTGTATTTCGGCTTCGTATTCTTTCTCGTGATTTTGGTTTTGCCTGACAATCCTCGAACCCCCTCAACGCTTATATTCCTTTTTACTTGGTATTTTTTAAGCGCAAGGGATCAGGTGAAATATGTAAAGGATCACAATATTCAATATCGGAAGAAGGCATGGGGGAGGCCTTTGCTCTTGGGTGTTTTGGGCATCGCTGGTTGGTGCTCTATAGTGATAGGAGTAGAAATGGTGCGCCAACCTGCATTTTCCGAAAATGGTGGTGAGTCTCAAAATGAGCAGTTGTTCTCTAGCGAGTGCGCAACCTTCGCAGCTGAAGAGCAGAGTCTTAATGAAGCCGCTGAGAATTTATTGGAGAAGGCAAAATCCGGGATACTTACCGGGCCCGATGCTGCTGAGCTTTGCGAGAAGAAAATTGCTTCCAAATGGGCTGAAATGGCATCTCGGTTCGAGGAAATTTCCATTCCATCCTCATCGCAATCAGCGCAGTCGCACCAAATTTTTATAGATTTTTGCAAAACTCGCCGAGACGCTTACCGAGCTTTGAGTGACGGTTTAATGACTGACTCCGAAGATAAAGTTAGTGAGTACAACTCACTTATGCAGAAGGCCGAAAACTTGATTAAAAAAGCGGGCGACAAAAAAGATTAGTTAAAAGTATTTCTCCTGTTTGACTTTATGATTGTTAATCTTAAAACCTATGGAATTGTCGATGTGCTTCTTAAGCCCGGAGAGTCGTTCTTAGGTGAACGCGGGTCGATGGCATTTTGTGACGGGGACGTTTTATATGAACCATTTGGAGCATCTGTGATCGAATCGGTAAAACGCTTCCTAGGAGGAGAATCGATTTTTCCCATGGTCAAGTTTTCCAATAATGGAATGGCTGCAGCAACACTTAAACTTCGTTACGATATTCTGGGTAAAACATGGCACAATCTACATCATGCCAAATCTGATATACTGGTACTAAATTTGCTTGATCTCGGCGGTGATTTTACAGTTCACCCTGGTTGCTTCTTTGCGGCAACTTCAGGTGTAAGCGTTGGATGCTTCTTTGATTTTAGCCTTGGGAGAAGTGTTTTTGGATTTGGAAGATTGATTCAGCAAAAGCTAATCGGCAATGGAACTGTTTTCCTTAAAAAAAATCGATTGATTAGTTTAGATATAAAAACTTTGGCAGTGGATCAAGTGATCACCGTGGACCCGGCGGAAATTTTCGGGTATTCAACCTCAGCTCTAAAGATCAAAAGCGGATTCTCTATAAAGAGCTTTTTGGTAGGCGAAGGTTTTTCGAGCTATACATTTAAAGGCCCTGGAACATTGTATACATATACACAAAAACCGCTGTAATTCAATTTCTCGTCGATCCTGCTTATGGCCACCTTGGTTATCTTATTATCACTCGTGATATTTTCATGGTAGAACATTTGGAATAATGGCAGAATGCAATCCTTCCACCCGAGTTTGGTTCAACCAATGTTTCTCCAGCGTCGAGGGAGTGCTCCGTCAGCTGCGTACCGACTGGGGGGCTGGCCTGTTTCTGATCGGCAGCCACTCCGACGGGAATTTCGCCCCACTGGCATTCTGCGATCTTGCTGAGACCGAGCCGGTGGGGCTTTCTCCAGAGGCTTACGTGGACTGGTGCCTAGGTTTCTGCGAACGGAACCGGGTCGATGTTTTCATACCGGGCAGGCTGCGTGACAGGATCGCAGACAGGCGGGCGGATTTCGAAGCCGTTGGCACGGAGCTCGTGGTGGCCGGTGACGGCGACACCCTCCGCCTGCTGGAAGACAAAGGGCGATTCCTCTCGCAGCTCCCGGAAGGTGTGCCGGTTCATTCGTTCCACCGGGTGCGGACTTGGATGGAGTTTTCGGATGCTGCCGCAGAAATCGAAAAGTCCGGGCACCGCGTCTGCTTCAAGCCCGCCGTGGGGACTTTCGGTCTTGGCTTCCATATCATTGATGATGGGCTGACGGCGCAGAAACGGCTGCTGGCCGGTGAGACGCACAGGATTTCCACTGCCGAGCTGTGCGGAATACTGGATACGGGCGAGCCATTTCCGGAACTGCTGGTAATGGAATACCTAGACGGCAGCGAGTTCAGCGTTGATGTTCTGGCGCATGAAGGCGAGGTTCTGGCAATGGTGTGTCGGCGGAAGCCCTTCAACGGTAGGGTGCATGTGGCGGGAACCTCAAGGATGAGTCGGCTTCGCGAAGGGCAGTGCCAGCTTCTCGCAAGGGAGCCGGTGATTGAGGAAATGGTGAAGAAACTGGCGGCGCACTTTCACCTTCGGGGGATATTCAACGTGCAGTTTCGCAGTCCTGCCGAGATTCCTGAGAGACCCCATCTGCTTGAGATCAACGGACGCATGTCCGGCGGCCTCCCTTATATCGGCCTCTCCGGGCTCAACCTAGCCCTGCTGGCGATACGGATCGCGCTGAGAAAACCTGGCGATGCTTTACCGCAGATTCCCGTCCCAAAGCTTCCGCTAAGGGTGCGGCACGCATCCGAAGTATTCGCGGAGGAGGATAAGATATGACCACTTCTCCAACAGCGTGGACGATGTGCGGTGGTGGCGAATATGCGGCAACTCTGCCCGGAGGGAATTTTACTTTCGAGATGGAGCGGGAGGATATGGCTTTCCCGGAGATATGTGACCTGGCGGTGCGGAACAATGCGAAGCGACGTTTTCTCTTTGTAAGCAAGGTGCTAGGACGACATATTCCCGTGAGTCCCGAAGAACTGAGAAAAGTCTCCGCAACGCTTGCCGGGAAACTGCACGCAACATTGAAGCCGGAGCCTGTGGTTTTTATCGGCATGGCGGAGACGGCCACGACACTGGGTCAGGCGGTCTTCAGGGAGTTCCTCCGCCAGGGCGGAGAAGGGCTTTACATCGAGAGCACGCGCCGCCCTACCGGAGGCGCGCAGGCGTTTTCGTTTTCGGAAACCCACTCCCACGCGACGGCTCACGTGATCCACCAGCCTTCACCCGATGATGATCCGCATGACCTGCTCCACAGAGCGGGGCAAGTGGTGGTGGTCGATGACGAGGCGACGACTGCGAGGACGGCAGCTGGTCTCGTCCGCGCGATGCGGGAATGGCGGGGCGAGGATGGCTTTGGCTTCTTTGCATGGCTGGCGGTCATCCTACGTTGGAAGCATGATTTCGGCGATGAGACTTCGTTCGAGGGCATGGCGAGTCTGGTGGAAGGCAGGTTTTCGTTCGAGGAAGTGGGCGGACTCGCGGAACCTCCGGCAGCGAGGGATGCGATCGATAGCCGGGTGCTGGCTCCGCGAGGGATGCGTCACGGGGGCAGCCGCCCCCAAGAACTTCCCCTGCACTGGAAGGCTGATGCGCGGGAGGGTGAGAAAATCCTAGTGATCGGCAATGGGGAATACGGTTTCCAGCCGCTGCTGCTCGCTGAAGCCATGGGAAAAATGGGGGCTGAGGCGCGGGTAATGGCCACGACCCGCTCTCCAATCCTCCCCGGTGGTGCGATTAGCCATATTCGGAGTTTCCCAGCCCTTTCCGGAGAGGGCTATACTGAGTTTCTCTACAATGTCCCAACCGTGCATGGCTACGACCGGGTGATTCTCTGCCTGGAAGACGCGGCACCTGCGTCCGGACACCCGGTTTTTGAAATCCCTAAACTTGAGGTATGGACTTGAAGGACTGGATCGCCACGGATCTGGACAACACGCTTTTCCACCGGTCGTGGGGGGGCGAGGATGCAGTGGTGGCAACATGGCACCCTGCGGCGGAGGGAGAGGATCGCGTGCCTTCGAGTTGGATACGGGGCAGCACCCACCGCCTGATGGAGGCGCTGGGTCGGTCTTTCGCGCTGGTTCCGGTGACGGCCAGGGACATGGATTCCTTTTCCCGTGTAAGTGTAAGCGGGCTGCACCTCGGCGGACCGGCGGTGGTTGCGAACGGGGCGTTGATCCTCGGTACCGACGGCACGCCGGATGCCTCTTGGGAAAAGCGTATGACGGATCTGCTTTCCCCATGGGAAGCTGAACTCAACGGATTGTGCGAATGGCTGATCGCAAGAAGCACCGGTAGAGCCCGCCCCAGGCTGGTGACCGGTCCGGGCAACCTGCCGGCTTACCTTGTGGCGAAGGCGGAGGATGGTTGGTGGAACTCGACGGAAGGGAAAGCAGTTCTCGGAGGCAGGGACTGGGCGGGATGCAAGGTGGCGGTTCTTGGCACGGAGCTGCAGGTTCTGCCTCCTGGAGTGGGTAAGCACGAGGCGGTCACGGAAGTGCGGGATCGTTTTTTCGGAGGTCGTCCGCCGTTGATGTGCATGGGGGATATGCCGCAGGATCTTCAGTTCATGTGCCTCGGAGGGTTGATGGCGATGCCCGTGGGTTCGGTTTTGGAACGGTCATTGACATGAAAGACGAGGGATTTTCAGGAAGCTATGGCGAGGAGGAGGTGACCTTCCTTATGCGGCGTCTGCATCTGGACACGACACCGCTGGAGGAGCGCGAGCGGCTCATCCAGAGCGGGCAGCGCCACTACAGTGAGATGATTGGCCCCGAAGATGCCCCCACCCGGGATCGACTGAGGTTGTTCAGGCAATGCCTCAAATCCAATGGCTTGCGTATGGCCCGTGATCTGTCGGTTTTGGCCGATGGCCTAGCCGCCTCCGCCACCAATGATGAGCTCGTTGTGGTTTCCATAGCCCGTGCAGGCACTCCCATTGGCGTGCTGCTATGGCACCGGCTTCGGGAGATTGCCCCCCACCTCCGCATCAAGCACTATTCAATCTCGGTGATCCGGGATCGCGGCATTGATTTCGCGGCCTTGCGCTGGATGCTTGAGAAACACCCGGCCATCAGCTTGCGCTTCATTGACGGTTGGACGGGAAAAGGGACAATCGCCGACGAGATCAAAATCTCACTCGCCGGATGGAAGGAAGTACCACCGGATCTCGATCACGGGCTGTGGGTTCCGCTCGATGTGTGTGGCGCCGCTTCTTTCGCCGCCAGTTCCAGCGACTATCTCATTCCTTCAACACTGCTTGGCGGTACCCTCTCCGGTCTGGTCTCACGAAGCGTTCTTCCTTACGGCCAAGAAGGAGGCGATGATTTTCATGGATGTGTTCCCTTGGAATCCCTGCGGCGTTATGATTTGAGCCAATGGTTCATCTCCCACATGCGTCCTCTGGTTGCCGAACATCCACGCTTGGAGGAGGCTCCCTGCAATGCCAGTGCCGGACAACCAAGGCGTGATGAGACCAAGTCTTTCCTTGATGCCATGATGGCTCGATACCGTATTTCCGACTGCAACCGCATCAAACTTGGGATCGGGGAAACCGTCAGGGTACTGCTCCGACGAATGCCGCACACGGTCTTGCTTAGCGAAAGGACAAATCCCACCGATGCCAAACTCATCCGGCGGCTCGCCTCCATCCGGGGGGTGCCCGTCATATCCGAGGATGAATTGCACTTCGATGCAGTCGCCATCATCGCATCCGTTTGAACCTCAACCAAAAAAACCTTATGAACCGACTCCACTCTGATCTGACCATGTTGGCACCGATGTTTTACGTGCCTGGCGATCGATCTGATCTGCACGAGATCCTCGGTGGCAATCGCAACCTGGGAGTCTGTTCACTGGTTGTTTGCCTTGAAGACGCCGTTCGATCCGATAACCGGAAATCAGCTGCAGACGCCCTCCGGCGAGTACTGGATCAACTGCGAAACATCCAGCGACCTATTTATGTCCGTCCTGCCGACACGGAAGCCTTGGATTGGATGCTCGAAAACCTCCCCATGGACAAGATCGCTGGCTTCGTTCTGCCGAAAGCCAGCGCCTCTGCAATCCATCAATGGATCGAGATGAGCTTAGGGCTTCATACGATCATCCCCATACTCGAAACCCGTGACGCACTTGACCCCAGTGGGCGGAGAGACCTTGCCCTAGCGTGCGCCGCACATCCTTCGCAAATACCCGGGGCCCGAATTGGGGCCAACGATCTGTTCTCACTTTTGGGAGGGCTCCGTCGACCTCGCAACCTGACGGTTTACGAAACCCCAGTGGGATCAGTGATTGACAGTCTACTGGAAGCATTTTGCGCCCAGGGCGTTAGACTCTGTGCTCCGGTTTGTGATCGGATCAGTGACCTCGCCACCTTGGAGAGAGAACTCCAGGAAGACATCCACCGGGGGCTTTTCGCCAAGACGGCCATTCATCCAAGCCAGGTCGAAGCCATCTGGAAATCCTATGAGCCAAGTGCCGATGATCTCGACGATGCCCGACGGATTCTCCATCCTGATGCTCCGGCGGTATTCCGCTCAAATGGCGATATGCTCGAACCAGCCTGTCACTCCGAATGGGCTCGACGATTGATAGTTCGGGATTCACTATACCGTTCTGCGAGCCAAATTTCCCCCAAATCCTGCAAGCGAAGACAAAAACTTTGAAGTCGTCAATCTAGTTCAAAGTGTTGGACTCGGAATTGACTATTTGCGGCTCTCCGTCAGCTTTGATGGACGCTCTTTTCTTCCCTCAGTGCTTCGGCGGCAACGCGGGCTTTAAACTCGGCGGTTAGGTGTCTTCTTTTTCGTTTCATCGGTCTGATTTCGGGGTAAATCGCCCCTCTCAGACCAGCAAAAGTTTCAATAAGCTGCTGGCTCCGTTTTGCGGGACCACTTCAATAAGGACTGGGACGTCATCGGTTCGGGAACGTACTGTAGCCCATATCTTTCGATATGTTCGTCTAGTGCTTCCTCGAGCTGACCCGCTGGCGACACGCTATGAAGCAGGCTCATCGCTTCAGGATTACGGTAAAGCACTGCGCCTGATCTTGTTATCTCGCAACCCTTCGGCAGCTCGGAGGGAACCTTGAATTCGTTAAGCAGCCAATTCATAAAAGCGGGAAGCTCATCCAAATAGGTTTTCATCCGTTGCGCTGCGGCTTCGTCTCCTTGCTCACGCCATAGTATTTTCGCGTGTTGGGTACGTAGAACAATTGCTTTGTCGCTCATGTCATCCCCATCCAGCGCGGGTAGGACTTTAATTGCATTGCCGTTGGCGTTTAGTGCTAGGCAAAGGCCCAAAACGGGCCGTGGATCGAGCGTGAATGAAGTTGTGTGCCGTTTGTCGATGGTAATTGAATCTGAATAGATTGTTTCCTTAAACTTCGCGGCGAAATTTTCCCGTGATCGATAATCTTTCTGGGCTCCGGAATCGTCGATGTTCAAGCATTCCGCACCAACAAGATGGTCGGTCCAGGCTGCTCCTTCACCGTTCCAGGCTTTCATTGGATTGATTTCACGACCGCCTCTTAAAACCGTAATCAACCTTAGGAAAAAACTCTTACCGTCATTCGCGTCTCCTGCAAGAATCAGCATTGGGCATTTGGAGTGCATCCCCGACCGAATAGCATTAACCTGAACCTTGAGCCATGAATAGGTTGCAAGTTGAGCTTGCTCCTCCGGAAGGAGAGTTTCGACCAGCTCTTTCATGTGGGTCCAGTCTCCAGGTACAGGTTCAACGAGTTTAGGTGAGCTGGTTACCAACCAATCGATCCCGTTGCAGCTAACGATGTCGTTAGTCTTCCTCCCAGCAATTGCACCGTGATACTGGATCGAACATTCGTATTTGATCCTTGCATCCAGAGCGTTGATCGCGTACCTGATTTCGTCGGATTCCTTTAACCAAGCTTTTATTGGGTACTCTAAGCCCTTCAAGTAGCCTTTGTCGGGTACAATCTGATCGCCTTTTCGGACCAGGTGAACTCCTTCACGTGCATTATACCTGACATCCATTAGCTGTTTTTTGATAAAGGCTTCTAGATCCTTGTGGTTTTGGTCTTTCTTGGCTTTCTTTTGCGTGAGGGGTGTTTTTTTTGTTGTAGTGTCTGTTTCTGTCATAAAAATTAGTTTTTTGGGTTCCAAAATAGGATGGATTGTGGGTTGCCGTTATTGCGTTTGCCCGCTGGCAAGCGGACCAATTGGCATTTACTTGCGTCCCCCAACAAGTGAGGATCTGCGCCGATTCGGGCTGCTTCTTCTTCGAAGACAATGATGTCTTTAGGCGGCCAGTGGTCGATTCGCCACCACGCATGGAGTGATTTGCCACCGCTTGTTAGTACAAGCTCCGGTTCCTCCTCGCAGTAGTCGGACAAGTAGGCAATTAGGGCGGGTTGTATGCCCGGCTTCGGCTTGTCAAAGTCACAAACAATGCGGCGACGCTGTCCGGTGTTGTAAGCCGTCCGGGGGCTACGTCTGCCATCTTTTGTTACGCCCGTTCTCGACGTCATTGGATTGGGTACAACGAATTGGTAGTGCTTTAGTTGGTCATCAAGCTCAAGCCAGTGTGCAATTGGTAGCGTCTTTGCCCATTCTAACTTCCTCGCTAAGCAGACTAACTCTTCTGGGCCAAACAAGGCGGCAAGGGCCTCACCAGGATCGAGCGGCGGCGTAATAGGCGACGACGCCTGCAGGTGCTCTAGCGTTGTCCCAAACTCCTTAGCGATCATTTTAGCCGCACGGGGGTGGTAGGCTGGTCGCCGTTGTGTGGATTTTGGCTTTTCATCCGAGGCAATACGATATGCGTTTTCAATAGTGGTTATGATCTCTCGGTCAGGAACGTCTCGGTGGTAATCTAGCAAACCAACGACTCCGATCATGTGATACTCAAGTTCTTCTGGGTCAATATCTTCATCGGCACACATGCATGCGTAACGAAATAGGTACTGGTGTAGCCCCTCAGACGTCTTAAATCGGAACTCTGGAAACGATGTTTCTATTGTGTTATTCATGCTGCTTTAAGGGTACGGTTTTTTTCATATTCCGCGAGTTGAGCGGGGCATACGCGGACGCAACGTCCCAGCTTTAGGGCAGGAAGTTGGCCGCTCCGGATCCGACGCGTGACGGTCTCAGTTGAGACCTGCCAGCGTTCGGCGATTTGTGGTATCGTCAGTAATGACAAATGATTTGGATTCAATTTTTCGTTAGGTACAGGACGCTTCAAAGAAGAAGAGCTGAACCACCGATTGAATCGCGCCGTAAACACAGCCGGTTACAATATCCACTGTGGATATTGCTGGTTCCGGAGGCTGCGGTTGCTGGTTTGACTGGACTTGCACCACTACTGTAAACTTCCTTGCCAAAGTCAGTTCATACTGGTCCCCCGAAGGGGCTTGGATTTCCGGCTATCTTAGACTCCATAATTTCGGGAATCACGTCCGACCCACTCTGGTCTGAAACGCTTGAACGTTTCACTTGGTCTAAGATTTCTTATATATGACAGAAACCTAACCAAAAGTCAAATATATTTTTAGAACTATGAATCTTTTTTTCGCGGCCATGGTATGAGGCGGACTAATTGCTACTCTATTCTGATGGTTTCAGATGGCTTGTAAGCACGCCTTTTGCATCAACGTATAATGCTGTAACGTTGCTAAAATCTGCGTGTCCAAGCATCTTCGACGCAGCGTGTAGTCCGTGCGTTGACGCAATGTGACTTCCGAACTCTTTGCGTAAGGTATGGAGTGGGTGTGCCCCTGAAATGCCGCGCGCACGCAGCCATTGAACCGCTATTTTGAAAGCATTCTCAGCACGGTAGCGGTGGCTTTCTGTTTTCGTGCCCGCAATGAGGTGCTTCCGTTTGCTTTGCGCGGGTTTGTTTTCGCTTAATATTTCCGCGAGCCATTCCGGGATGTCCAGGACTCGTTCTGAGTGAACTGATTTGACCGAGCCTTCCTCGGTGGTTTCGATTGAGATTGTGCGGGCCTTTAGATTTAAATGGTTCCATTGCAGTCGATCGATTTCCGAACGCCTGAGTCCAAGCGTAAGCGCAAGAAGAAGGATAATGCGAACATCCAGTTGAGGGTGCTGGGCGATTGAGTTCACCAGGTGTTGCACATCGATGGTTGAGCGGTAGGCGCGGCTTTTCTTGGGGCGTTCGAGCTTAACACCGTTAAATGGGCAGGGGATTTTCCCGAGGCCCTCGTCGAGATAATGGGCCTGCATTACTGGCGCAAAGCACCCCCGGGTATTGCGAAGAATCGAGTTGATGGAGTTGCTCGCCCTGGCAGTTTCGATTGGATCCTTGGCCTTTTTCAGTCGCGCGGTTCGCCATTCGCGAACGCTTTGGGGTGTTATTGTGGTAAGCGGAAGGTTATCCACTGCAGGTCTCCATAAAGGTCGGCCGACTTTGGCCGCACTAATGCCCGCAATTTGCGAAGCGAGCTGTCTTAGAGCTATTGCGTATTGAGTGGAGGAATTCGGGGAAAGGTGTGTGGCGCGGGTTTCTAAGATTTCAACCACTTTTCCAACTGTTGGGAGCACTGGGGCGGCGGCTGGTTTTGCGTTCTCAACTGCTTCCCATCCGTGGTTTTTGATCTTGATGTAAAGGTCCCGCGCTTTCTTTGCGGCTTCTTCTCGGTTGCTTGTTCCGAGATTGAAAGCCTTGCGTTTCCCATGGACTTGAATCCGCACATAAAGGTCCGCTGTTTCCTGGCTTTTGCCGCCCTTACTCCACTGTTGGAAGTGGACCTTTTCCCTCCAGTGGTTCACGTGGTCACTTGGCCACTTCTTAGCCACTTTTTTTGACGTGTCTTGTTCTCTCATGCGTTTTCCTGCTGAATTTTATATCCTAAAAAGGAAAATGGCCGTGTTCGTGGAGCGCCTCCGAGTGAGGCGTTTGATTTCGAGGGCCGGTGGTCGCTAGCGAGTCTATTTTCACCCGCT
>JAPJNB010000187.1 GCA_026461385.1 Akkermansiaceae bacterium | reverse complement strand
GCCTGTTCGAAAGCGTGATGGTCCGACATGTTGCCAACGTATTGGTTCAGAGTCGGGAGGATGCGCAGGCCCTTGCGACCCTCAGCGATTTTTTCGACGACCTCGGGAAAAATCCCGTCGCTCTCCGCACCCATGAGAAAAACGATTTCCTTGAAGTGCCGAGTCATGAGCTCGATCCCTGGTATTTTCCCATTCAATGCATTGATTCCTCGGCTAATATCCAAGTCGTGTCCGATGAGATCGGTGACAATTACACCCGCGAATTGGATGTCGGCGCAGTAGTCTTCAAAAAACCGATTTGATCCCATGCATGGCCCGTGAAAATACGGTGGCTCCTCGGCATCGAAGAAGGCGATGATTAGATCTCGCTGGAGTGGGGAACTGACAAAGGCCTCTGCGATAGCCAAATTGAGGGCGACGGAGGTGGCGTTGTCATCTGCGCATGGAGCATCAATCACACTATCGTAATGGGCCCCAATGAGAAGCGGCGGTAGCGTGCGGTCGCTCCCTGGGATCACTCCCACGAGGTTGCAGAAGTCGAGGCCCGTCTGGCTGGCGGAATTAGATCCGCAAAACTCCATGGCAAGTTCCTCGCGAAGGATTTCGTGATCTTCATCGTCGATGGTGCTTGCGCTTGAGAATGCAAACCTCTGCTCCGTGGCAATTTGATTTTTACCATATGGGAGTAGGAAGCTGTCGCCAGCAAATGGGTGCAGCCCGATTTCTTCCATGCGGCTACGGAGAAACTCGATGGCGATCGCATGCCCGGGTTGGCCGACACGGCGGCCGTCTTTCATGGCTAACTTGGCGGTATCATGTTGCAGTTGTTGCTGTAATGGTTTGTTCATAGTTCTGGTGTTTGTTTGGGTGATTTGTTGGATTAGGCTAGGCGGCGTTGAATCGCTTTAAGTGCTTGATGCAGCAATTCCTTGTATCTGGCCTCCGTGAGAGCGGGGTGAGAACCTTGAATTCTGAGGGTGATTTCGGAATTGAGCTTTAGCTCCGTCCATTGTTCTGCGAGGAAATTTGGCTCATGAGGGGCAGGGATTCTGTCCGTACCGTGCGCTCTATTCTTGGCCACCTCGACGTTTTGCATGAGCAACTCGAGCAGGCCTTCGCCGGTTCGATTCAGCATGATGGATTTGATTTGCTTGGATGAAAATCCCTCAAAAAGCAATTTTCGTATCAGTAGCGCTTGAAGATAGTGGCGGAATCGGTAAATCGCAATCCTACCATCCAGTTCCGGAGCATGCAGGCAACCGAGT
The DNA here is from genome assembly GCA_026461385.1 of Akkermansiaceae bacterium. Classification (GTDB taxonomy): domain Bacteria; phylum Verrucomicrobiota; class Verrucomicrobiia; order Verrucomicrobiales; family Akkermansiaceae; genus Luteolibacter. The sequence continues at coordinate 13,856 of JAPJNB010000187.1, read as the reverse complement.
GTCTGGTAATGCCTGAGGGTCCTGGCGGTAAACTCGCCTTTGATCCGACCGTCGTTCCCTTCGGTGAGTGGAAGAAAGCGCAGTGCAGCCGTATTTACGAGCAGCACCAAGTCATCCAAGCGGTAGCTCGAATCGGATCGCTCGAGCATTCGCAGTTCATCAAGTGCCTCCGCTGGGATTTGAATAGGGTGTTTGCTGGTCACGAGTTCTCTTTAGCAAGACAAACGAAACCATTGCAACATAATTCTCATAAATATTGCAATGGTCGATATGTCAGGCCTGGTCTTGTTTGGTAAGGGCGGGCAGGGGCTCCCGAGGGAGAGCATCAGGGGAGTTCGAAAAAGGCAAAAGAGTGCAAGCCAGCTCCGGTCAAGTCCTCCAGCAACTAACCGAAAGTTAGGATTCTCCTTGAGAAACGGCCTAAAAAGTGGTCGAAGGGGGTAAGCAGGTACGGAAAATGAACAAAAATGAAATTTTTTCAGATTTTTTGAGGGTGTCCCCCTATTTGACCCACCCCTTGTGATAGAACTGAGCAAATTCAGACCTCTAACCTCTTTCAAATGGGCTTTTTCTACCGCAAATCCATCAACTTTGGGCCGTTCAGGGTCAATCTGAGCAAATCTGGCGTCGGCTACTCGGTCGGGGGTAGAGGATTCCGCGTCGGCACGAGTGCCCGTGGCCGTCGTTATTCCGCCTTCAGCATTCCCGGCACTGGCGTGGGCTACCGTGGTAGCGGATGCCTGATCCTGCTCGCCGCTATCCCCGCCTCGCTGGCATTCACTACCTGGATCCTCAATTCTCTATCATGAACCTCACTTGGAGACGCACCCTTCGCACGCCATCCTCCGAGCGCTTTCTCGCCCTCCGAAATGGCAAGGACCTTGCAGCAGTCGACCTTCACTACCTCGCCAATGGAACGGTCGCCGGCACGGTGGTCATCCTCAAAGGCTCGGGCCTCGACGAATCTAATATCGAGCCGTTGCTCTCTGCGCTCGACGACGAGTTCCTGCCCGATGTAGACCTTAAGCACGGCAACCTCACCTACACCGTCGTCCTCGGAGAAGTGCTGGGGAACTGGGAGGCCTGGCTGAAGCCTAACCCGTGAAGGATTGAAAACACCATCCACAAACCGCCGCAGAGCCCGCGTTTCCGCCGCGACCGCCCCACACTCGAGCGCCGCGCCGGGGCCTGGCTGCGGGATTTCAATATCGCTGCCTCACGCTCCGCATTCAGCATTTCCGAGCATTTGAAGCACTCGCAGGCAAGGATCACTGAACTTTCTCACAAATCCCTCACAACACGCCGCGAAGCTTCAATTTCATTGAACGCCTTACTCAGATCGAGTCTCATCCACCCATGAGCCTATTCGAGTCACCTTTCCTTGCTGTTCCGGCAAGTGATTGGCTCTGCTCAAATAACTTGGCCTTCGCGATCTTCGATGGCTTCCCGGTGTCTCCGGGGCATCTCCTCGTCACCACCCGCCGCATCGTCGAAACGTGGTTCGACGCGACCGACGAGGAGCAGGCCGCACTAATGGCTTTGGTGAAGGAGTCCAAGCGCCTGCTCGACATCCAACTTTCCCCGAAACCCGACGGCTACAATGTCGGCTTCAACTCCGGCGGCGCGGCCGGTCAGACGGTGCCGCATGTCCACATCCATGTGATTCCTCGATATCTGGGAGATATGCTGGATCCACGCGGCGGCGTGCGCCATGTCATCCCGGACAAGGGCAACTATCAGGTTAGCAAGCCGGCGAAATCCGCTAACAATCATTCCCTGACACTCGCTGCCGGCCAACCTTACTCGCCACTGTGGAAAAGCATCGGCCAGCGCGTTTCCTCGGCCGTCGAGGTGGATCTCCTCGCCTCGTTCATCCAGCCGTCCGGCCTCGATCTCATCCAACTATCGATTTTCTCCGCACTGCGGGCTGGCGCGAGAATCCGGATTCTTGTCGGCGATTATCTCTACATCACTTCAGCAGAAGCGCTGCGGCGGCTGGTGGGCTGGATGGCTTTGGCCGATGAAATTCTGGAAAATAGCTCTCTCGAAGTCCGGCTGGCGGAAATTTCGAAACTCCCATCCAAGCCGGATTCGTTCCACCCCAAAGCATGGCGCATCGTCGACTCCTCCGGCGGGCTGCTTGTCGTCGGCAGCAGCAATCTATCCAAAGCGGCGCTTGAAACCGGAGTTGAATGGAACCTGATTGGACAGACCACTGGCTCCGAGCCCATCGACCTAGCGCTGGCCCACGCTTTCACCGATCTCTGGCAGCAGGCCACTCCACTCGATGACGCACTCGTTTCCAGTTATGCCCTGCATGCCAAGGACGCACACCGGAAGTTTATCCCGCCGGAATCCGTCGATTTACCCACGATCCTCTACCCGCCGCGCCCATGGCAGATCGGTGCCTTGGAATCCCTCGATGGCATCCGTGCCAGACCCTATCGCCGGGCTCTCGTCGCCGTCGCCACCGGCCTCGGAAAAACCTGGCTCGCGGCGTTCGATGTGCTGGCAGCCGGCAAATTACTCAATCGGCAACCTCGCGTTCTGATCGTTGCCCACCGCGCCGAAATCCTGGTCCAAGCTGAAGCCACCGTCCGCATTGCCATGCAGTCGGAATGGGAAGACACCCGCGTCACCTGGTATCTCGGCGCGAACAGCGACATGAGCGGCGACCTCGTCGTCGCGTCCGTCCAAAAACTCACCCGACCCGAAGGCCTTGCCGAACTGGATCGCCAGCACTTCGACTACGTCGTCATTGACGAGGTTCACCACGCCCAAGCACCCAGCTACCGGCGGGTCATGGCCCGGATGAATGCCACTTTCACCCTCGGGCTCACCGCCACTCCTGAACGCACCGATGGCATGGACGTGGCATCGCTCTTCGATGACGTGCTGGCGTGGCAGGCCACCGTCGGCGACGGGATCGCGGAAGGCTCGCTGGTTCCTTTCCACTACCTCGGTCTCAAGGACGATGTGGACTTCGAGCAAATCCCGTGGCGCAACGGCCGCTTCGATCCCGCCGCGCTGGAGGAGAAACTCGAAAACAGCGAGCGGATGGAACGCCTGTGGACCGCATGGCAGGCCGATCCCGATGCCCGCACGCTCGTCTTCTGCTGCTCCCGCCGTCACGCGCTTTACACCCGCGACTGGCTTCGTCGACGCAATGTCCGTGCCGCAGCGGTATTCTCCGGCTCCGGCGGCGATCCGCGCAGCGACAGCCTCACCGATTTCATCTCTAGCAAACTCCAGGTCCTCTGCGTGGTCGATCTTTTCAACGAGGGCCTCGACGTGCCTGATGTGGACCGCGTGGTCATGCTGCGCCCCACCGAATCAAAGGTCATCTTCCTCCAACAACTCGGCCGGGGCCTTCGCGCTGCGGACAACAAGCTGCGGCTGAAAGTCATCGACTTCGTCGGCAATCACCGGGTCTTCGCCAGCCGCCTCACCCACCTGCTCTCACTCGACAACCATTCCGCGACTTGGACGGACCTGAAGAAATTCCTCAAAGGCGGAACCCCGGATCTGCCCGAAGGCTGCCTGCTCGACCTCGAAGTCGAAGCCAAGGAACTGATGCTGCGCCTCGTGCCCAACACCGGTTCGGCCGTCGTCGAAGCCTACCGCAGCATGCGCGACGAACTCGGCCGCCGGCCCTCGCCCAGCGAGTTGTTCCACTACGGCTACCTACCCCGCACCCTCACCGCCCGCTTCAGCTCATGGTTCGGCTTCATTTCAGAACAAGACGATCTCACCACCGACGAGCGGCTGGTGTTCGCCTCCTTCGAATCATGGCTCGCCATGCTGGAGGCGACCAACCTCAACAAATCCTACAAGATGGTCGTCCTGCGCGTGCTACTGGATCGCGATGCGCTGTGGGACGGTATGGAAACCAAAAAACTCGCCGCCGCCTGCCGCGAGTTCATTCTTTCCCATCCGTCGCTCCGTCACGATCTGCCACCCACCCAGCAGTTTCCCGATCCTGCCCAGGCACCGATCCAAGCATGGGCCGCATGGTGGCTGGAATGGCCGCTATCCCGCTGGATGGATGTGCAGGCCGGGCGGCAATGGTTTAAGCGCGAGGGCGACCGTTTCCTCGCCGCCTTCCCGTGCCCGGAAAACCTCCGGCCCGACTTCGAATCCATGACCGCCGAGCTGGTGGACTACCGTCTCGCCCACTATGCAAAAACCCGTATCGAGAAAGCCGCCGAACTCACTGCGGGCCGCTTCGTCGCCAAGGTCAGCCATTCCGGCGGCAAACCCATCCTGCGGCTGCCCACCGTTGAGGAACTGCCCGGCCGCCCCATCGGCCCGACGACCGCCACCCTTCCCGATGGCAGCCAGTGGGTGTTCAAGTTCGTCAAGATCGCCTGCAACGTGGCTTCACCGCTCGGCACCGAGGAAAACCAGATCCTCCATCTCCTGCGCGGCTGGTTCGGCGAGAACGCCGGCGTTCCCGGCACCAACTACCAAGTCGCCTTCACCAAGTCCGAAACCGGCTGGGCCGTCGAACCGGTCGCTGTCGCCACCCCCTTGCGAGTCATGGACGCCAGCCCAGACGCCGAAAAAATCGAGGAGCGCGAAAAAAGCGACCTCCCCGGCTTCGTAGAGGCACCCGCCACCAAGGAAAATTTCACCCGACTAGTCCCCGTTTACAGCCTCGAAGCCGCTGCCGGCCTCTGGGGGCCAGAAACAACACCCGAGGCAATCGGCTGGGCCGAGGCCGCCGGGACCGCCATCAAACCCGGCATGTTCATCGCCCGCGTCTGCGGCCACTCGATGGAACCGAAGATCAAGGACGGCTCCTGGAACCTCTTCCGCCTCTGCCCGGCGGGCGACCGGAAAAACCGCATCGTTCTCGTCCAATTCAAATCCCGCGGTGATCTCGAAAACGGCGGACGTTTCACGGTCAAAAAGTATCAATCGGTCAAGCGGGTCACCGAGGATGAATGGAGTCACGAACATATCGAACTTCACCCGTTTAATCGTAGCTACGATCCAATCATCGTTACTCCCCACGAAGCTCCCGAGATGGTCGTAGTAGGCGAGTGGGTCTCCTCAATCGACTGAATCACGAACCGGAAGATTCTCTCCCCTCAATCTCAGCTTCCTCAAGCTCGAGCTTTCCAGTCGTGTCCAGAAAGACAATAGATCGTTCGAGAGTCGACTCTTTTAAACGTATCAGCCTTTCAATACGCGTAAAACATTATCAACGTCCAGATTAGCCTGATCCCTTCGGAGTGCTACTCGTCGAATCTCGACGTCCAGCTCACGGAGTCTCCGAGCAGCTTCATTATTCAGCGTATTGATTTTGAGTTCGTTAGCGGTAGCTTCTATTCTAATCTTATCCATGGTTTTCGAAGTAAGCATTTTTACCTCATCGATTTGAGATGGGCTCATCGCTCGCTTAGGATCAAATTTGAAACGTGCTTCACAGCTTTTCCTCCATTCCAAAAGTGAGTCGCGGGCGTTGGTAGGAAGTTCAGCGCGACGCAACGAGATTTTCGTGATTTCCGCCGCTGTCTCAATACCGAATGAGATTAGCGTAGCCCTTCTTGCAGGACCGATTTGTGCGATGGAAGAACCTCGGATGAAAAATTTCCGAAGAAAAGTGGATAGCTCACTTTCCATCCTGATTTTCGCGTACGCGGCCATCTCGCGCTGCATCACATTCGATGGTTGATTGAGGTCTTCGAACATGGACTTCAATTTTGAAGCCAAGGCACCAAATTCGCTGCGATACGTGGATATAATGCTTCTTTGATCAGATTGTAATTTTAAGATGATCGACTCGGAGCTTTGAACTGTGCTCCGAAGCTGGTCTAGGTGGGGCTTTAGCCAGCCATGCTGCCAACTTTTTGAAGAAAACAATATTTTGATGCCCTTCACCCAGCCTGAAGGCTCAGGAGGAAGCGGTGACGGGTTCAGTCCGGTTACTGGCTGGGGAATCGTTTGTGTGAAGGGATTTGGACCCGGAATAATTCTGTGGTTACTGCTGGTTGATGGTTCGCGAACGGAGAATGTCGGGTTGCTTGGGGGAAAGTAGTCTATGCCTACTTCTCTCGCCACGCTACACCAAGGGCAGAATTGAGCCCCTTTCCAGAAGTGATGATTCGAATTACGTTGGCACGCAACCAATTCGTTCGCCAGTTCTGCGAGTAACCTACGCCATTCTCCGGCTGCAGGCCTGGCGTTCTCGCGAATCGAGTCACTCATGAAGGAGCGAAGAAAAGCCTTTTGTAAATTCTCCGGAAGAACGTCCATCCGCGGGCAGCCAGGAGGGGGTGCCAGCGGAAGCTTCAGGTGTTCTGGAGCAAACGCGAATGCGTGTTGGCGTATAGCTTCCTCAGGTTGGAGATGGTGATTTGTTCGAGGAATTCCAGCAAATGGGTAACGCCCCGCAAATAGAAGAAGAAAGATCAGTTGGGCTAGACCAAATTGATCGTGGTTTCGACTTCGCACCAGCCCGTTAAGATCCTTGCCGTGAAGCTCAGGAGCGGTCCAGAGCGGGGTGCCGACATTTGATGCAAAAGTTCTGCTGTTGTGTGTAATCTGAAAGCTGTCGCAATCTATGATCCGGACAGTTGCGTCATTTAAGACCTTGATGTTCTGCTCATTCACGTCACCTATAATAATCCCTTGATCATGAATTTCCTCGAATGCTGCGGCCAAATTGCATGCTGCTCGGACAAGAAACTTGAACGTAGCTGACGGGAAATATTGCAATCTGGAACGAGGGCCATAAAGCTGGTGGATATCATGCCCTGCCGCATAGGGAATAAAAATTCCAATGTGGGACTGCAGATTTTTGTCCATAAACGCTAATGAAATCGGCATCATTGCGCAATTTTTAAGAGCTGCTGATTTTGAACGGAGGGCCTTCAGTTTTTCGGCGCTTGCTTTTTTGTTAGAGTGGTAGATTTTAACTAGATATTCAGAAGTACTTTGCAAACGCCACACCACACCTTCGCCGCCACTCGCGAGTTTTTCGCCGAATGAGAACTGAGTTCGACTTTCATCAAAACAACTAGACATTAGCGATCAGTGCAATACTTTTATCGTCATCTGTCCGTTCGCAAATCCGCTCAGATTCCAGAAAGCGCTGGAGGCTTTGATGTAAAAGCACCTCATCGTGGTTAGCTTTGATGATCTCAATCAGAGGTGTAATGAATCCGGCATGTGGGATGCGCGCTTGCAGATTGAGCGCAAGGCGCTCAAGGCCATCGCTCATGCCGACGGCAAAGTCGATTGTTCCCTGAATTGACTCGAATTGGATCGAATTAATGGCGTTGGGTGATGTGACAAATTCCGTCTGGCCTGCATATTCACCCTGGTGTGGCCAGGTTACAGCGCCAAGAACATTGAGATGAGAAACGCACCAAACACCGTCACCAATTTGATAAAATACGGAGCGATCTGGGTGGAATACTCCTACTAACATTGTACCAGCAAGGTCAGAAATGTCGCAATTCGAGGCATTTGCTTCTTTGACAAGTTGGTGCCTGATCTCCGTGACAAGGCTCACTGCAGAAGATTGGTCCAAGTCGTGGGTTGTCTGATCAGAATTTTCGGCATCAGCGAACATGCTGGCGAAGAATTCCAGTGCGGCCTGAACAATAATCTTGCTTCCCTTGTCAGAATACCTCGCTGAGCCAGCTCCGTCCGAGATCGCACATACAAGGATTTCCCCAAACATTCGAGAGTCCCAAGCGTCTTGGCATGGGGTGCCGGTCGAAATATGGGAGGTGCCCGTGGCTCCAATCACCGCATGTTTCCAGTTCATCACGATCAGGTGTCAAACGTCGATCGATGCCCAGCTTGACGGTGGCGGAAGATTAAGCTGAGTAGCTCCAGGATTTGCGGAGGAAACCTGTCTGAGCGAAGCCGACAACCACTTGAAGAGCTCCCCGAAGCTCAACCCACGAAGTTTGAGCGCTTGCCGATTGGGTGGGCATAGTTCGTTTAGTGTCGAAAAATTTGCGTTTTGCACACCGACTCCGAAGAAAAGCAACTTCTTCGAGGATTCACCTTCGTGCACCAATTGAACTGCCTGACGCCAGTAATGGGTATGCATATCGGTGGGTTCTCCGTCGGTAATCAGGAAAATCCAGGGGCGAAAGTAAGCCAAGCCAGCGGACCGATAGATCCTTTTTCGTTCTTCCAAGAGCGAGATAGCTTGGACAACTGCAGCTCCCATTGGCGTTGCCCCGGCTGCCTCGAATCGTGGTGGTAGGAAAGAAGTTACTGGGGTGAAGTCGCATACGGTATCGACCCCATTGCCGAACGACACAACGGCAACCTCGACCCGCTTTTGGGCGATTGGATCTTGAATAAGCTCGGTTTGAAACTGCTGGATCCCATCATTTAGCGCATTTACCGGTGCGCCAGACATGGAGCCTGATGTGTCCACTAGTAGAACGCATGGACAGCGCGGTTCGGGATTGTCGTAGATTTCAACCGGTATGTCGATGTAGGGAATTTGTTCGGGCATGGCAATTGATTTTGCTAGGCGAGAGTTAACTGGTGCCGAAAATTTAAGCAAGAAATTAGGTAACAGCTGCCGGCGACGGTTCAAAACCGGATTTGTCGCCTGTTCAAAACCGGACAGTCCGTTAGAGGCCGTAAGTCCCTAGAATTGGGGGTCAGAGGTCCTTTGGAGTGTGGTCCACGACCCAGAATTTCAGGTCTGGACGATGTACGATGGTGACCGAATTCCGGATTCCGGGCGACGGCTTGATTCTGTCCGGGTTCAAATCCATTCGAAATCCGCGACAGAATCCCCCGAATTCCACACGGATTTCACACAAAGAACCGTTAAGGGCTTTGCACTCAGCGTCGCCCGATCAACTCAGGTTCAAGAGTGAAGTGCAACGAATTGATAACTAATTAAATAACTCTTCTGGGGTTCTATATCCATAGCGTTTTCTTGGTCTAGTGTTCAGTTTGTGTGCGATTCTGTCACACTGGGCCTGCGTCAGATTATTCAAGCACATCCCTTTTGGTAGATACTGCCGGATCAGTCCATTGGCGTTTTCATTGCTGCCACGCTCCCAAGAATGATGTGGGGGCGCAAAGTAGAACTCCAAACCATGAGATTGCTCCACCTGTTGGTATCCATGGAACTCACAGCCGTTGTCAGCAGTGATGGTGTGGAACTTCTCCGGATGCCTTTCAGTGAGCTTCCGCAGTCGTCGATTGGTTTGCTGTATGGTCCTAGCCGATAGCTTGCCAATCATCAGATAACCCGTCTTTCGATCCACCAGTGTGAGAATGCATGCCCGATTCTTGCCCATGACCGTGTCGATCTCCCAGTGGCCGACCCTGGAACGATTGGTGGCACCGTCAGGCCGATCCGCCAATGATCGCCTCGATCATTACAGCGAGATCAGTGACTTTCTCCAAGTGTTGCTCGGCAAGGTTATGGTTTTCCTCCCGATCTGCGGTGAGGTGATAGAGCTTGGGCTGTGGGCTATTGTCGGTGCGCTTGCCCCTGTGTTCGGCATTGCCCTTCAGCGGTGTTATGTATTTCCACTCTCCGGCGCGGACTGCTAGGCCGGCAATCCCTTCCCAAACGATCGCTTTCCTGCATGTCTGGGATTTGCCGAGCAGTACGTCGATCGCGTTCTCGCCATCTTCTTTCGGCAAGGGTTGGCCGACGAGTGAGGCTAAGGATGTGAGCAAGTCGATTGGGGAAAATATGGATCGGGGCGGCTCAAGAAATTTAATAAAAAATTTCTTGCTAGAGAAGGGGTATTTGTCAGCATGCGGTCGCATATGGATAAATTTTTCAATTTCATTTCGTTTTTTAACTTTCCCTCAACCCCAGAGCTAATCGGGGCTGTTCCTGTGATCATTTCACTGATCATCATCGAGGGTTTGCTCAGTGTAGACAATGCATTGGCAATCGCGGCGATGGCCAAGCATCTACCTGGCAAGCAAAAATTTCTTGCATTGAAATACGGTATCATTGGGGCGTATCTTTTTCGTGGCCTGTGCATGTGGGGAGCCGCTTGGATTATTGAGAATCCTTGGCTGAAGATTATTGGTGCGGGCTATCTGGTTTATTTAATGGCTGCGCACTTTAGCGGAAAAGAGAACGAGGATGGCGATAATGATGCCGACGGGGGCGGTAAACTCCGTTGGTTCTGGATGACGGTGCTGGCCATTGAGTTCATGGATCTTAGTTTGAGCGTGGACAATGTGGTTGCAGCCGTGGCCATCAGCCCAAAACTTTGGGTTGTCTGCACCGGTGTATTTATTGGCATTCTAGCCCTGCGCTTTCTCGCTGGAGTTTGCATGAAACTTATTGAGAAATTCCCAGTTTTAGAAAAGACAGCATTCCTTCTAATCGGTTACGTTGGTTTTATCCTGCTAGCCGAGCTCACATTGCACATCGGAGTCGGGCCCTTAGGTAAATTCATTGGCATCTGCATCATCCTTGCCTTGTCTCTCATCTACGAGCGCGCAGCGATCATGCAAAAGCTGCTTGCTGTGCCATTCAGGATCGTGAGTTGGCCGATGAAGGGATATTCATGGATTGTTGGAAGCGTTCTCAGCTTGATTTTCCTGCCTTTTCGTTTTGTTGTTGGACTTTTCAGAAAGCCTGCAGAAGAGGCTGCATAATGAGACCCATCGTCGTTCTGTTCGTTATTCTTAAAAAAGTAGTTTTGCGCAGTTCTTAAATATGGCGTCGGTTCAGAAGCAGGAAATTTTATGGGATGTTGACTGGGATGGACTTGACCCGCTGCCTCAGTCTGCCCATTCACCTGTTGCTAATGTTGTCAATGTGCCCGCAGCAGGCCTTGAAATCGAGCTTTCCGCTGTTCAAGAGCGAGTTCATATTCCTGAACCCCAGCGAGTAGAGCCTGTGGTTCAGGCCGCTCCTGCCCAGTCGCCCCCACCTCCCTCTCTGCCATCTTCAGCATCCCCTTCGCCGCTTTTGGGTGATCCAATTGCGCGGCCGCCATCTGGCCCGCAAGCCGGGAAGGAGTTGGTTCGTGGTGAACGCTTAGATCTTGGTCCAATCTTTGCTGAAAATCCTCAAATTTCGATCGAGCTGATTTCATCAAATCCTGCAGCGGTGAAGCTGATTTGCCTTGGTTTGGATGCTGACGAGATTGTTGCGGGGTCTGCTTATTGCGTGGGCCCCCGCCAGCCAGTTAGTCCTTGTGGGGGGGTCTCTCACGCGGTGCGGGCGGGCGAGGGGCAGGAGATCCTTTTCCGCGCCTCTATTCTTCCGATCTCTATCAAACGCCTTGAGGTGTCCGTGGTGTCATCTGATTCGGGTGCCAGCCTAGGAAATACGGTGGAAGGCATCAGACTGTGGGCGGGGGACCTCGTGGTGGCCGAATCGAGGCATTTGGATCCGGCTTGCGCGTCTTCAAGTTGCGCGACACTGGTGGAAATTTATGAGCGGCAAGGCATCTGGCGTATGAGGATGATCGGAGAGGTAATAGCTCATTCCGTGAATGAGCTCCTCTCAAAGCACGGGGCTAAAACCGGTTGAACTGCGCACGGCATTTTTTCTTATGGCAACTCCACAACAACTCTTGGACAAGACGACTGCCTGTATCGAATGGTATTGGACGCACGGGGTGAACCGGACTGATCCACGCTATGAACTACGGCGCGGAACATGGCTTGATCGGGTCTATCGGTGCCGGAATCTCTCTCGCTCCTTGGTCGACGCCGAGCAAGTGCCCAAGCCCTGTATGGCTCTTTGGGGGCCATCCCAGACGGGTAAATCCACCCTATTGTCCGGCTACATCGACAAACCTGACGACGATCTTGGCCTGGAGTCTGCGTTGACTTGGCATCAGGGCGACCCGGTTCGTTTCGTTGTGGGGCGAGATAAATCATCCCGGGTGACTGTTTTGAATCCCTTCAATTTTGGAGCCGATGCTTCGGGATGCGTCTCCAGGTTTTCTGCCAAGGATCAAGTGCCAGATCCATTGCACCCGGTGGAAATTGTCATGGCGTCGGATATGCAAATCCTACATGCCCTAGCGGTCGGCTACTTGTCGGAATGTGAGCCAAGCAATGCAAAAGGCGAAGTAACCAGTTGGGATAGCGATTCATTCAAGGCCTTAATCGATAGGATGAAACCCGCAGGGCCAGCGAAGCCACCGACACGCGAAGGCTTTGAGTTCCTGCAAAGCCTTGCTGAGACGATCGACCTGCTGGTGATGTCCGAGGCGATTCGCTACCCCAGTTTAAAAGCAAATTGGCACAGCATCCTTCGGTCGCAATTATTGGATACACCATGGTTTCAAGCTTCGAAGGATCAAGCGGAGGCATTCGCATTCGAGTTCCTCTGGGATAGCTGGAAGAGCATCACGGACACCTATCGCCGTCTCACAGCGAAACGGCAATCCTTGGTGTCGCAGTGGGGAGATCGCGTGATTCGTTGTTCCTATAAGGTTGCCGCACTGCTGTTGGACATCGATGCGTTCAAGAAGTCTGCTGAAAATCCGGAAGTTGGAGCTACTGTTAGTTCCCTCCGATTCCGGGTAGACGGAGACTCCGTGGTGATTGATATAGGAGGCGAAGGGAGCGCCCTAGTATCGGGGCAGGATGACTTTGGTCTGACCCAGGGATTGGTTTGGGAACTTCATTTTTGCCTGAATCGATCGATTTTGACTCAGCGTGCACCAGCTCTCGATTCTTTTTTCAGTGTTGCAGATCTGATGGATTTCCCTGGTGTGGCAAATGACTACGGGAGCGCCCAGAGACACGATGACAAGAAGGTTGGCGCGGATCTTCGAATCGCGCTCACCGAAGTCCTGAAGCGAGGCAAGACCGCCTCGATTGTCGTGTCGCGGGCGCGGGCGCGCGACATTGACGGATTTTCCCTGCTCATGAGACTTGGGAAGTTTCCCGCGCAGCCACGCCAGCTCGTGGCGGGGATCAGCAGTTGGCTTGAGGCATTTGGCCACTCTCCTCCTCCCAATGGAAAGCCCATGCCAATTAACTTGGTCATGACCTTCTGTGCGAACTTGGTGAACCAAGTTATCCAATCGGGAACCAGGCAGGGCTTGCAACCCTGTTTTGAACAGCTGAAGGGGCTTGGATGGCTTGCAGATCCAAAGACCGTCAATTCTGTTGCGACAAACTACCCGCAATTCAACGAGTGCACCATTCAAGGCACAGAGGAGGAAAAACAAACCGCGTTGGAGGCCATCTTGAAAGACCCGGCATTCGACCTCCGATTTGGTGATAGCGCCGAGTCGTTCCGGCAAATGTTTGCGAACGGTGGCATGGACTATTTCTTTTCGCTGATGACCCGTCAGGCCGAGGCATCAAAGAGAAAATCCATTCTCGGAGAACGACTGCAGAAAACGTTGGGCGACCTGTCGGAGCTGATTCAAAAAGGACTCCCAGGGGAGTCGAGTGCGATGGAAGAACGCAATCGCTCGATCGATGCCTGGCTGACGGCACTAGACAAAAAGCTAAAGGAGCCCCGGAAAGAAGAGGAGCTGATTGATCCCGTCACAAAGCTAAGCGCAGGGCTAAGGGCTTTTGTAAACATCGATCCCGATGAATTGGATGATATTCCCGTGAAAGCGATTGCCTCCAGAGTCCCCGTACACGCCTACATTGAGAGGCAGGCACGAAACTGGCAATCGCGACGATCCGAATGGGAGCATTTGGATCGGATAGGAATTGCCGACGGGTCGGAGGCACAGAAATTGCTCGGCTACCTTATCGAGGCAGCGGATCTCTCATCGGTGGGAAAATTCTTCAAGGACGAACTCGGGGAGTGTCGGCGACGGTTCAAAACCGGATTTGTCGCCTGTTCAAAACCGGACAGTCCGTTAGAGGCCGTAAGTCCCTAGAATTGGGGGCCAGAGGTCCTTTGG
>JAPJNB010000186.1 GCA_026461385.1 Akkermansiaceae bacterium | reverse complement strand
GTTCTCGCCTTCCTTTAAGACTGAAATGTCGAAGCACGTCCCGTATTTTCCGCCCATCACCGGATTGCCCTCGAACTTCTTCCAGCCACCCGACGTTTCCTTTTGCGGTGCATCGGTTTTGATCGGTGGCGCACTGGGCTGATCTGCCGCACAAACGATAGAGCAGAGCGCTAAGGCAAGGCAAGGCATGGTAAACTTGGTCATTTGATGATTCATGGTTTTCTGTTTGATTGTAGTTTGAAACGCAGACGTTTCGCTTTATTCAGTTACGACTCTACTTATATTGTCTTTCACGGTTATGTCTGTACAGGACTCGTCCGGCTTGACCATGAGTGCGGACCCGACGCATCGGTTGCCTTCCACCCGCATTCCTTTTACACTTTTGGCTTGGATCGAGCCGCCATTGAAATTGTTATTTAGAATCCGAATGTTTTCATGCACCGGTTCATCGAGCTTTGGCTCCTTGACGCTCGTGGTAATGGAAATACCACAGCTTAGAAAGTGGTTATGCTCGATCCGCAAGTCACGAATCGGACTTGATTCGAACCACCCCATGGCATCGCCTTCCACTAGAATCGCGGACATCGCGCAATGATCCAATGTATTATTCTCGACCACAATCTTGCCGCGGCTGGCCAATAAAAAGCCGCGCACCGGGTCAACACTGACGTGACAGTTGCGGATCGTGAGCAGCGAGGGATCCCAAGTGATATTATCAATCACATCGTCCTTATCAAACGTTGGCATCGTTCCTTGGATCGTGATCAACCAGTCTTTGTCGGTGATCCTCTCCACCTTGCTGACCATCGCCCGGGGATTGCTGGGGTATTCACGCAAGATCTTGGCATTCATCACGGCGATTTCATCCCCGATCGTATAGGGCGCAAAACCATAGGTCTGCGGATGGACAAAGCGGGCTAACAACTGCTGATCGCCTCGCTTTTCGACAATTCGGAGATAGGTGCCATGGCAGTTGAGCGCATCATCCTGCATCCCGGATAGTCGACAGGAATCCACGAGGATTTCACCCCGGCAATTGGAGAATTGGAAAATATCCGCTCAGGCGGGACAGGTTCTGATCGTGTTGGCGGGCGGAACCACATTCACCCGCTGAATCGTCATGGTGTCGGTGAACTGGCTGACAAAGCCCATGCAGGACAGGGCATTCACCTCGCAATCGCGGAAGGTGATCCGGGCACTGCGCGTGGTATGCACGCCCGCCATCAAGCGGTTTCCATTGCGGAAATGATATTGATGGCCGGGCATCATACCGCTTTCGCCACTGGCGAATTCGAGTTTGATCTTACGGTCTCCTAGCTCCGTGGCCATCGCTTCGGTTTGACCTTCCACGGTCCATCCGCGCGGGGCTCCACTGCGCCTGCAGATGCCGCTTTTTATATCCAAGTCTTGAGTGAGCAGCTTTCCACCCAACCAATCGCCGCGCCAGGAAAACTTGCCATTCTCGACCTGGTAATCGGAGCCTTCCGCCACCTGGATGGTTCCAATCGGCCCCTGCGCTTCCAGCACGCGAAATTCCGAAACCGCCGGACGCTTCATGTCGAGTACCAGTCCGGTGAAAGTGATGTCCTCGGAGTGGTCGTTCACCATTTGCATCATGCGCCCGTCGTAGAGGATGAGGGTTTTGCCCGGCCCCTCAACGCCGCCACCTTGCATCTTCAAGTGCTTAACGTTTTGAATTAAAATCCCAATGGGTTTTGGATCGGTTGAATCCTGCGAATTGGAGATAAACATCGGCAACCGAATCACGTTTTTCATCGCGATGGTGTGAACTCCGGGTAGAAACTGGATGATGATCGGCTTCTTGGCGGTGCCCTTGCCCGAAGGCTTGAGGGTCTCGTCTTGAACGCCCGGAGCAATCACCACTTTGTCCCCTGCGGCCAGGCGCATCGCGTTCAGTTTCCCAAAGGTTTTCCATGGCTTGCCCGGCGGATTGGTGTCGTTGCCGTGGGCTGGATCGATGCGATAAGTCGTGTCACCGGGTGACTGGAAGAGACTCGCATTCTCTGGATAACTCTTCCAGTGGGCTGAAGTTTCTTGGGCGGCGGCTTCGGTTTTGATCGGTGCCGCACTGGGTTGATCTGCCGCACTGGGTTGATCTGCCGCACAAACGATCGATCCAAGCGCCAAGGCAAGGCAAGACATGGAAAACTTGGTCATTCTGTGACTCATGGTTTTCGGGTGACTTGTAGTTTTAAACGCAGTCATTCCGCTTTCCTTGGAAGCACGCCGGTCAGCTTCGCCAGCCTCGCGGAAGCCGCGATTTCTTTACCGTCAGCAAATACCCTGAGTCCTTTTCCCCTGTGATAGCGTTCACCGGTCTTGTCGTAGCAAATGGTCAGCAAACACCCGTGGTAGGGTACACGATCTAGGCAGAAATAGTCCCATGTGCCGACTGGCAAGAGCGGATTGACCTCCACCGTCTCGTCGGCCCTCGGACGTAGACCGATCAAGCCGCTGATGACCAGATCGCAGTAGGTCGAATGGTTGTAATCTTTGCCGCGTTCCTCGCCGCCTTTTCCGGCATCCCACGTGCCGTTCTTCCACGTCTTCAGGCGCGTCCTGGAAATCCAGTCGCCATTCGTCGGATTCAAATTCTCATCGATCCACGGGACCACCGTGCCATCTTCACGCTTGAGGTGGTGTGACTTGGTATAGATTTTCAGAAGGTCGTAGTAGTTCTTCTTGCCGACCACATCCTGCGTGTAGTTGTTCAGCAGGTTGGCCATACCTGTGAGCGTGATGGCGGTTGCGTAAGGCCAGCTCGGCCCATTCCACTGGCACTCGTGGTTTTTATAGGAAATGGCAAATTTGGGATGCCGCTGTTCGGCGCTGGTGGGGCCGTAGGGAGCATAGAATCCCTGCGGATCCATGAGCTGTTTCCATGCCACCGATTTGTCGGCATCCGGAAGATTAAAGTACCAAGGCACCAGGCCATACAGCTCCCTGACATCGGATAGATTTTTGTTTTCGCCTTTCGGCAGGACCTTGAAGAACTGCGCCTTGTCATCCCAGAGTTTCTGCTGGACTAGGCTTTTGATCGCCGCCGCCTTGGCGTTGTATTCACGAGCGATTTCAATTTTTCCGGCAAGTTCCGCGATCCGGGAAATGGCGCGGGCATCCCCATATTGGTAGGAGTTAATCGTGGCGCGGTAACCAGTGCCGCCGATCGAGAATTCTCCGCCATCCCTGTCGTCGGTCTGCCAATAAAGGCCGTTTACGTCGCGCTTTTCAGTTTCCCATGCCTGGTAATTCTTGATCAGGTCGGGCAAGAGCTCCTTCGCAATCCGGTCGTCGCCGGTGACTTGCAGACGCGCCCAGATCGAATCAGCTACCCAGAAACTGTAACGCCGTGGGTCGCCGCCGTGGAACCAGAACCGTGAATAGTCGTCGAGGTACTTCGGGTCCGCCAGCCAGCGGCCTTCATATAGGTGATGCCCCGCCGCGCAGCTGATGGAGTTGTATTTCCCGGCCCAGCCGACATTGGGCAGAAACTCGCCAACAATGAAACCGTCGGGCGTCTGTTTGAGGTGTTTCCGATACGTCCACCAGCGGAAATAATAGGTCTTCTGAATTTCCTCGTCCGGACAATCCAGCAGTGGGATGTTGTTCTTGAGGAAATCCCAGGCCGCCACATTTGGATAGAAATTCTTGTAAAGCTCGTTGTCGCCCTGATTGAAGTCCTCGATGTAATGCTGGAATGCTGCCGTCTTGAGCACGAGTGGCGGCGGTGCCGATGCTGATAACGGAGTATCGGCAATCGCTGCTAGAGTAGCCAGCAGCAGAGCACTCAGAAGTGGAATCGTGTGTTTTATGGTTTGGTTGTTTGTGAATTTCTTCATGGGTAAGCCGTTCATGGTCGGCATCATTCTTCAAGCTGTGCACGCAAGCGCTCGAACTCCTTGTCCTTTGGAATCGGCATTTGCCCCCCGATGCTGCCGGGCATGTAGCGGTCGTTGATGGCATCCCCGTTCTCGCCCGTATCGCCCACACGCTTCATCCAAGCGGCGAGTTTGGCGTGCATTGCCTGCTGCAGGGCTGCGACCTCCGGGTTGTCCCGGTTAGACCATGAGATCAAATTGTTGGTCTGCAGTGGGTCGTGTGCGTCATCATACAACAACCATGGGCGGCCGCGGTCATCTTCGCTATAGGTATGGGTTGCCGTCACGACTCCACGAAACGGCGGATTGGGAATCACGGCAACGTGTGGCAAGAAGCTGATGAAAACCGATTCGGGTGCGGCGGACTCGTCCCCTTTCATCAACGCGGTCAGGTTTTCTCCTTGAGTCCCGGCGGGGATCGGGATGCCGGCCAAGGAGAGCATCGTGGGCATCAGGTCGACTAGGCTAACCGGTGCGCTGCTGACCCGGCCCTCAGGGATGTGCCCCGGCCACCGGAGCAGGAGCGGAATGCCAATGGACTCGCGCCAGGGTTGGCCTTTATACCAGGCCTCGTGATTGCCCAGCATGTCTCCGTGGTCCGAGGTAAACACAATCAGCGTGTTGTCGCTTAGTTGATGATTCTTGAGCCACTCCATGAGGCGGCCCACTTGTTCGTCGAGCGCGGTGATGTGTGCATAGTAACCGGCAAGCACTTGCTTTTTGGCATCCATGATTTCTGAAGGGACATATCGGCTGGTCGTTTGGGGAAGCTCGATGTGCTGCCACGGGTAGCGGGCAAGCAACGGCTTGGGCATAACCTGATATGGATCGTGGGGTGGACCATAGGCGACCGTGAGGAAGAACGGTTTTGATCTCCGGCTCTTTTTCTCAAGATACTGGATGGCCAGATCGGTCTGGAATACCGGCTCATACCCCTTGATCCATTTTGGCTTCGGATCTGAATCCTCGTAGTAAAAGGAGTTCATGTAATCGTGGGTGCAGTTGGCCGACGCCCAGTAGTCATCAAATCCCAGGCGCCGTGGCCCCGGTGGAGTAAATGCCTGGCGCGAGCCGCCATCGAGGTGCCATTTGCCGATGTAGCCGCAATCGTATCCACCCATAGTAAGACTGCGGGCCAAGCTGCCACTATCCTGACGCACCCGGAGTTCGTTGTTGACCACCCCATGGCTGAGGGGGTGCAACCCAGTGAAAAGGCTCGCCCGTGCAGGTGCGCAGACGGGACAGCCTGATATGGCATTGAGGTAGCGACTCCCACCCGTCGCGAGCGTATCGAGATTCGGGGTATTCACCTTTTCCCGCCCCGCCATACCCATGGCCGTTGAGCGCATCTGGTCAACCACGATCAAGAGGATGTTGGGCTTGTCGTGATTCTTTTCCGCAGCATGAAGCGCGGCCAGTGGTGCGAGCAGCAGAGCGGTGATGAGTGGGAGCAGCGATTTCATTGGGAGATTTGGGGTCGGTGCGATTCTCAGAAGGACAATTCGTACGATCGCACGTCCTGCCCTTGCAGTTTGCTGTTGATGTCCAAATGCACTTGGCCGTTTTTCATGCGGAATGGCACTTCGGATTTCCCCTGATCGAACTGGGCCGTCACCGACCGGACCGGTTTGGCGGTCTTGAGGCTCAACGGGGTGTCCGGACCCTG
>JAPJNB010000185.1 GCA_026461385.1 Akkermansiaceae bacterium | reverse complement strand
TCGCAGCAAATTGCTCCGCCATCGCGCCGATTTGGCGCATTCGAGCAGCAAAAAGCTAAGTGAACGCGCCATTTTGGCACATTCACGGAGCTTTTTGGGGCGATCGAGAAGCAATTTGCTCGGCTTTTGCTCCAGTTTGCTGCGATCTCCCAGGAAAACTATTGATTATTAGGGGATTATGGCTTCGGAGCAACTCTCGGAGCACGACGCCCGCCGCCGAAGAAGTTGCCCAGCGAGTCGAGCGAGGCCACATCTGGCCCAACGGAGCCATGCATACCAGCCTAGGGTGCAACCCTGGGTGCGGGCGAGACGCAATTCATACGTTCCGAAGGAACGCCGCATCGGGAGGGTCACGCCGTCATGAATCAATGGCCTCCTCCGGGCCGATTTTTAGGAACGGCGCGATGCGCGCCTGACTGGATTGACTCCACCGTCCATCCGGAATCCGCCCTCCGGGCCGATTTTTAGGAACGGCGCGATGCGCGCCTGACTGGATTCGAACCAGTGACCGTCCGCTTAGAAGGCGGGTGCTCTATCCAACTGAGCTACAGGCGCAACAGGAAGAGGTATTAACAACCTACCGGGCCGAAGTCAAAATCCGCTTGGATAAAAAAATCGTCGATTTCCACCATCGCGCGAATTAGCGGTTCCGCCCTATCGATTTTTCACTACACTCCGCCCATGCGCACTGCGGTTTACGCTGGTTCCTTTGATCCACCCACGAACGGTCACCTCTGGATGATCGAGCGGGGCTTGGAAATGTTTGACCGCTTGATCGTAGCGATCGGCAACAACCCGGCGAAGCGCTATTCGTTCTCGGTCGAGGAACGACTGGAACTCTTGAAGGCCTCGCTCAACGCCCGTGACCACCTCACGATCGCCCATTTCGACAACCGATATCTGGTAGAATACGCCCAAATGATGGGGGCAAAATACATTCTGCGCGGCATCCGCTCGCCGAATGACTACGAATACGAGCGCGTGATGCGGCACATCAATGCCGACATGGCTCCGGAGGTGACCACGGTGTTTCTGATGCCCCCTCGTGACATCGCGGAGCTTTCCTCCAGCATGATCAAGAGCCTGACGGGACCAACCGGTTGGGAGGAAACGGTGCAACGCTACGTGCCCGGACCTGTTTTCCAAGCGCTCGCCGCTCGGGAGAAACCCCTGCACGACTGAAGCCCAAGCCACAAGCGCCCTTGCCCGACCGCCCAAGCCGTGCATGATCCACGGCATGAGTGATTGGAATTGGTTGTCGGGCATCATCCTGCTGGGACTCGTTATCGTCTGGAAAATGGAGTTCGCGGCGACGCTGTTGGACCTCAAGGCATTTCCGGTATCGGTGCCAAAGATCCTTGATGGCCTGATGGATGCGACCAAGCTCGACCGCGCCCGTGAATACCTTCAGGTCAATGCCAAGGCAGGGATGATCCAATCGATCACTCACTTGGTCGTGCTCTTGATCTTCTGGTCGCTCGGCGGCTTTGGTTGGGTCGACCAATTCTCGCGATCGCTGACCCCCTCGCCGATGGGTGCTGGGCTTATTTTTCTCAGCTTGCTCTTCTTAGGCCAGAGTTTGGTTTCCTTGCCGTTTGCGATCCATGACACCTTCGGGATCGAACAACGATTCGGCTTCAACCGCTCCACTCCCGCGACCTTCATCACCGACCGCCTCAAAGGCTTGCTGCTTGCCGCTCTCATCGGCCTGCCGCTGATTGCGGTCGTCTTGAGGATTTTCAGCCATGGCGGCCTTGCATGGCTATGGGCGTGGATGGTGGTGACCGGCTTCCAACTGGCGCTTACTTACATCGCCCCCACGTGGATCATGCCATGGTTCAACAAGTTCACCCCGATGCCCGAAGGCCCGCTGAAGCAGGAAATCGAGGCACTTGGCGAGCGCTGCGGATTCCCGCTCTCCGGAGTGTTCGTGATGGACGGCTCCAAGCGATCGACCAAGGCCAACGCCTTTTTCACCGGTCTCGGGAAGCAGAAAAAAATCGCCCTGTTTGACACCCTGGTCGAGAAAAGCAGCACGCCCGAACTCCTCGGTATCCTTGCCCACGAGATCGGTCACTTCCGCTGCGGCCACATCAAACAACGCCTCGGTGTCGGCATCCTGCAAATGGCCGCCATTTTCTATCTGCTCGGTCTCGCGACCGACCCCCATGGCGCGTTTGCACGGCAGTTGTTTGATGCCTTCGGCGTGAAAGAAATTTCGCCTCACGTCGGACTCGTCCTTTTTAGCATCCTGTTAGAACCTGTGAGTAAAGGCCTGAGTGTGCTTGCCAATGCATGGTCGAGAAAGCACGAGTTCGAGGCCGATGCGTACGCAGCAAAAGCCACTGGGGAAGCAGCCCCCCTCGGCGAGGCCTTGAAAAAAATGACGGCCGACCACTTGTCGCATCCATCGCCATCAAGCTTGCGGATCTGGCTCGACTATTCGCACCCACCGCTGCTGCAGCGACTCGAAGCGCTTGGGAAAATCCAATAGAAATCACACGCTGAGACGTGGCGCCACTTTCACAAGGTGCCACCCACGGAATCCAGTGCACCATGGATCGCGCCGTCCTTGATGATGAGAGTACGGTCGCCCCCCTTTGCGAGATTCTGGTCATGGGTCACCACCACCAAGGTCACCCCTTGCTCCGACGCAAGATCCAACAAGATCCCCATGATTTCCGCGCTGTTTCTTGAGTCGAGATTTCCGGTGGGTTCGTCCGCGAAGAGCACCTGAGGTTGATTGACGATGGCCCGTGCGATCGCGACGCGTTGCTGCTCACCGCCCGAGAGCTCGGCGGGCAGGTGATCTGCGCGGTTGCCGAGGCCCACGCGGTGGAGCGCCTTCATCGCGAGCTCCGTGCTATCCTTGCCGGAAATCGCGCCGGGGACGGCCACGTTTTCCAACGCGGTGAGTTCCGGCAAAAGATGATAGTTCTGGAAAACATAGCCGATCCGCTGGTTGCGAAACCGCGCCTGATCCCCGCGATTGAGCGCGTAAAGATCGACGCCATCGATGTGAACGCTGCCTTTCTCTGGAGCCTCAAGACCGGCAAGGGTATAAAGCAAAGTCGTCTTCCCTGCCCCGCTGGGCCCGCAAAGGAACACCCGCTCGCCTCGTGCGATCCTCAGGTCGATCCCATGGAGCACCTCGATCGATTTACGCCCGATCCGATAGCTGCGGTGGAGATTCCTTGTTTCAATCATCGCATCGGCCATGTCCGAGCTTGTCGCAATCGCGTGATGCTTGCAAGTGCGGGCTTCCGCGCGCGAATCCACACCTAAAAGTGCATTTCGTGAAAGTTAAAGATTGCGGATTGCGTTGGAACGTCGATAACTAGCAGGTGAACTTCCAACAGGAGTTTTCCGACTTAAACCACCACTCCCATGGCCTACGAATCTGACAGCAACTTGAAGCTCTACTTGCGGGAAATCTCGAAGACCCCGCTTCTCACGGTGGAGGAGGAAAAGGCGCTTGCCGAGCGCATCATGGCCGGGGACCAGAAGGCGCGGACCCAGATGATTCAGGCCAACCTCCGCCTCGTGGTGAAGATCGCCCATGACTACTCGGGCTACGGCCTCTCGCTAAACGACCTAATTTCCGAAGGCAACATCGGCCTGATGAATGCCGTCGAGCGTTTCGATCCCGAAAAAGGCGGCAAGCTCTCGACCTACGGTGCCTGGTGGATCAAGCAGTCGATCAAGCGCGCGCTTGCCAACCAATCCAAGACTATCCGCCTGCCGATCCACATGGTCGACAAAATCGCGCGCATGCGTCGGATTGCGGCCATCCTCAACGAAGACCTCGGGCGTGAACCGACCGATGAAGAACTCGCCACCGAGCTCGGTTTGCCACGGCAAAAAATCGCCATGCTCAAGCAAGCGGCCCAGCGCCCGACCTCGCTTGACGCGCCGATCCATGAAGGCGAAACCACCGAACTCGGTGAGATGATCAGCGACGAGTCGGCATCCGACCCGCTTGAGTTACTCACCGACAAAAATCTACAGGAACAAATCGGAGGCCTTCTATCGGTCCTCAACGACCGCGAGCGTCACATCATCAACAACCGGTTCGGCCTCAGCGGCCTCAAGCCGATGCTGCTGGAGGATGTCGGCCGCGAGTTCGGAGTCTCCCGTGAGCGCATCCGCCAACTGCAAAACTCAGCCCTCGAAAAAATGCGGAAGGCGCTGATGAAAAAAGACAAGCCCGCTCCGCAGACCTATCAAGGCGGCATGGCAGAGGCGTAATCCCGCCGATTAACTTGAAGGGTTGTGCGGTGGCGTGTTGGAGGACAACGCTCAAGATGCGGCCGTTCGTGAAATCGATCCCCCGGGGTTCCCATGCAGGGCTTCAATGATCTTGGCATTCATTCCAAATGAAGACTCCTAGCATTTCAAAACGAAGCGGCCTTTCCAGTTTCCCAGAAAGGCCGCAGCGATTTGATTAGAGCAACAGTCTTACTTCACTTCGAAGCGATAGAACTTCGCAGGACCCGCGCCGCGCAGACGATAGGTGACATCCGTCTGGTTGCCATTTGGAGTGCTACTGATGATGTCATAGTCGACGCCTTGGACCGCTACGGGCCAAGCACCATCAAGATTCGACGAGCAATGCAGAACGCCCTCGATTCCAGACGCGGAGCTTAGGAAACTGAATTTCAGTTCGCGGTTTGCACCATTGAGTTGGACTTGAGGCAGGTTATTACCATTGATCGGACTATTCGGACTGATGTTGAAAAAGTATTCAACCTTATCCTTCAGGCCATCGCCGTCACTATCAGCATCGGTACCACTGGAGGTATATCCGTTGGCTGCGAGCCAAGCCTCAAAGAAGGCCGGACCAGCGGACACTGCATCAGAGCGGAGGCTCAGGTTCTGAATGCGAAGGTCTTGGGCCGCAGCCGTATCGACGATGTTGAACGCTGTGGCGGGCGAGCTAAAGTTGGCTGCGAGGTAATCTTGGAAAGCCCTCTGTTCACCGAGGAGCTCAGTGCCAGTTATTCCTACGGTATTGAAAGTCGCCTCTAGAGTCATATCAAGCGCGGAATTGACTGCACTAGAGAGGGTTCCATTGGAGAGGAGGTAACGGAAGTTACTGCCGTTGGCCTTCGTCGGATAGCCATCTCCGCCATTGGCGGTGAAGTTCAGTGCGACGACGGGGATCGATGCCTGCGCCCCAGGAAGGACGACTCCATTTTCCGCCACACGGTTGACGATGACACCGTTCTCATCGGTGAGCACCACGCTACGAACTTTCTGGCCAGCTGCCCTGCTAGGATCGTAAGAATAGCGAACATTTCCGATTTGTGGGAAGCCACCGTTTCCAGCAGCGAGTCCGGCCGCATAGTTTAGAATATTGAGCAATCCCGTGGGCGTGGTATCAAAGACCATCAGTTTGTTGTCGAAGCGCAGGGCGTTTTCGATATCAAGCTGCGAGATGGCTTTAGCAGCCTTGCCAGTGGTGGGGTTCGCAGCGGGGGCTGTTTTCGCAAACGTGGCCTCGTCGATGGATCCGATGGAGGCACGGATGCCGCCGCCGTTTTTAAGCGAGAAAACTGCGGCATGTGCGCCGAGTCCCAGAGCGGCCTTGGCCTTGACCGCATTCGCGTCCGCCGTGACGTCCCCTAGGTTAACCTCCTGAGCACGACCGTAGACGCGATCCCCTTCCAGATAGACATTGGTGTAGCCAAAGATATTGGAATCCTTGGCAACGACGATGCGATTGATACCATCAACGATCGCCTTCACCTTAGCGCCAGTGACGCTATTCGCGACAATGGTAGCGGCCGAATCGCTGGTTCCATAGGCGGCCTGAAGCGTCGCTGCATTGGATGCATAGGCCCCGTTCACCGCACTGTTCAGGTTCGAGAGAAGCACCACGCCGTCTGCATCGAAGTCCAACACGATGCGGCCGAGATAGGAGAACTCCGTGTCGGTGGTGACGATGAGCGTGGGCTTACCATCGGAACCTGCGGTGACGATGGGATATGAATCGTTGATGAAGGTGGCGTCGTGACCATTGGAGGCGGCAGCAGTGTCCGTGGAGTCCCCCATGCGCTCGTGACCACCACCAGCGACCATGAGATCCACGCCGTGGATGAGCGGGGCGAGCTGCTTGTTGCGGTCCAGCGTGTCGAGTTGGTCAACCATGACGATCTTGTTCACACCCGCAGAGGCGAGCGCATCGATGGTTGCTTGGAGATAAGTCGCCACTTCCGCGAGTTTCCCCGCCTCGGTGGTGGCTCCAGAAGTCTTGAGAATGGTGCCGCTGGGTGAGGTTTTGCTCAACAGCTCGAAAGTGGTGGACCCGACGAAGCCAATTTTCTGACCGTTGATCGTCTTGACCGCATAGGGCGCGAACTTCGCCTTGATGGCGGAGGTTTCCGAGCCAGCGATCGATCCAGCAGTTCCGCCGAGCGTCGTATCCGCATACCCCTTCAGGTAGCTATCACCGGCGAAGTTCAGGTTCGAGGTGATGAATGGGAATTGCGCACCCGTCCATGTTCCGGAGCCAACGATGGCGTCTTTGAAGACGGAGGAACCGAGGTCGAACTCGTGATTCCCAAGGGCTGAGGCGGTGACACCGAGGGCATTCATGATTGCGATGTCTGGGCGACCGAGTGCCGTGGTACCGATACCCGAAATGGAGCTGAGCGATGGATCAGCCCCACCAACCAGCCATGGACCTGGGATGAAAGTATCACCTTCCGCGAGTACGATCGAGTTCGCATACTTGGTTTTAAACATGTCGATCATCGCACCCATGATCGGGGCCGTCTGCACGCCAAGCATTCCGCTTTCGCCATAAAGATGCAGGACTTGGAGGGTGTAGACTGGACTCATGTCAAACTCGCTCACGATGGCCGGAGTGCGAGCAGTGACGGCGGATGAATTCGCGTCGAGTTGTGCCTTTGAATAAGGCTCGATGCCCCAGGTCTTCACGTTGAGTTTCTGGGTCGTCTCGTCGATGGTGAACTCCGTCCAACCGAAGCTGTTCGTCGCGGTGTAGAGACCGTTGACCAAGCGCATGTTCGGGAGCGGATTGCTTGTTAGGCTCAACTGATTGTAACCAAGCGCTGCAAGGCCAGGGTTGATGATATTGTTGACGACAAGTCCTTCGCGAGAAACCGAATTGAGAGACTGATAGTAGAGGTCTGTTCCTTGAGCGGCCAGGCCAGCTGCCATCGCGAGGTCGACGATGGTGGGGCCAAAGGGCTTATCATAGGCAACTGGGCCAGTGATGATCTCGATGGATTTCGTCTGAATCTGCGGCTGAAATGGTCCTAATTGATAACTGAGGCGATTGACCGTGGTGCCATGGAAGTCTGCGGTGACGAAGACGACGTTGGTGATTTGGTTGTCATCGATGAATTTCAGCAACTCGGTGCGCTCGGCGGCGTACCCCTCGTAGCGATCCTCCGCTGCAAGTGGACCGAAGTTTTGAATCGGCTCTGGGCAACAGACGAACTTCCAAGTCACACCGGCGGCCTGAGCGGAAAGCAGGTCTGCTTTGAACCGGGCCTTTTGAGCGGCACCCAGCAAGGTGCGACCCGGAGTGAATGAGCCGACAAGGAATGCTCCAACCTGTGCCTGATCATTTGGATTCGAGACGGCGGTCAGCGGTGCGCTGCGGAACGAGCGGGTGTCTAACACGAAGGTGGCCGCAGTCTTGCCTTGGACGCTGTAGCGATAGAGGTCCTTGCGGTTCTGCGTCACAGCATCGCCAGTGAGGCCAGTGGAAACGTCGGCAATCGGGTGGTAGTCAAGGAATGCCTGAACTCCATTCGTGAACGTCTCGGTCTGGTTGATGTAGGTGCCCGTGTCGGCCACAAAGCGTGAATCACTCGTCCTAGGCTCACCGCCGGAGAAGTCGTTGGTGACTTCGTGATCGTCGATGACCGCAAAAATCGCGGTTGAAGCGCGCAGATCCGCAAGAGTATTCATGCCGTAGCGGGCGGAAAACACCTCGTCAAACTTCGCGCGGTAGTCCGCCTGCGTACGAGCTTGGCCAAGCGGCACGTTAGGAGAGGATACATCGGCATAGATCGTGTCACCAAGCTCAAGGAAGAAATCGAGATTCTTGCCAGCAACGTTCTTCACGGATGGATAAGGGGCAAGCTCCCCACGCCAGTCTCCGGAGATGCCGAAGTGGAGGGCGGCAAAGGACCCTGCAGCCGGCGCAGTCTTAAACGAGCCGCTCACAACGTTATTCAGGTTCTTGGCGCGGTAGTAATAGCGCGTGCCAGCGGTCAGGCCGCTGATCGAGAGTTTCACTGGCAAGGTGGCGTCGGTTACACTCACAGAGGATGAAATCACGCCAGTTGAGAACGTAGCACTGGTGGAGTAATCAAACGTGACACTTCCAACATTCAGACTGTGCGCCCAAAGCACGGCGCTTGTCGAGGTGGCGTCTCCCGCAGAAACCGTAAGGCCGATGGTGTTGTTTGATCCTGGCGAACCGATTTCAGCAGCGGCGTTGACCGCTGCGAAAGCTCCATTCACACCGGAGGCGCTGAGGGTTGAGATCGTCGTACCGGGGAGCGTGTAGCTTCCCAGACCCGCCTTGTTATCAAAGCTATAGAAGGTACCGGTGGAGGATGCACCGAAGGTCACGCCCGTGATCACATTGCCGCTGGAATCAAATAGATTCACTGCATCTCCAGAGGAACTGAGTCCTACACCAGAACCCGTATACGCGCCGATCTGAAGATTGGCCGGAGGATTCGCACCAAACCAGAGGGTCTTGAAGGCGGCACTCTTGTTGGCGAGGTCGTTCGTTTCCAGCAGGATCACGGACTCGCCAGGGGCGATGCTGGTGACACCGCTCATCGGCACAGCAACCGTGAAGGAGTTCGAATTGTCATCAACCTTCCAACCGCTGACATTCACGGTGGTGCTACCGACATTGGTCACCTCGAACCAATCCACAGCAACGGAACTGCTCGCACTGCTCCATGGCGCTACTTCCGAAATGATGATGGAACCCGGTGCCGGCGAGGCAAGAACGGCAAGCGTGAAGTTGATACTCACATCCGGCGTGGAACCAACCGTGGCGTCATCGACATTGACGGTGACGTTGTACGCAGGCTTAACGCTTGAGCTCAACGTGGTGCCTGCGATTAGGTAAAGGCTGTTGCCAGTGATTTGGAATGAAGCGGCATCATCGCCAGACAGGCTAAGAGTGTTTGTACCTTGGCCGTCGTCGGTGATGACGATGTCGCCAACTTTGACCGCACTCGTGGTAGGCGTGCGCTCGGTGATCGTAGTAACAGCATTATTTACAACCACTGCAGCGGGTGCCGCGTTGGCGATGTCGTTGTCGGTGATGGTCACCGTGGCTGTCTTCGATGAGCCGACATCGTAACTGCCGGTGTCAAACAAGGTGAGCGTAAGGGTTTCGTTCACTTCGACGAGAGCATCATCCACTGGGGTGATCGTGAGATCGACATAGGATTGGCCTGATGCAATGACGGCCGCGCCGTTCAGGGCGGGCGTGTAGTCGGAGGCGACGGCTTGGCCTGTCCCGACGGCGATGGTGTAGTTAACCGTGAGCGATCCCGTGGTGCTGCCGCTGCGAGAGATACGGAAAGTGCCGGCATCATTGCTGGACTCCGCCGCATTCGCGTCGGTGGCGGCGATGCTCACGATCGGGGTTGCTGCCGCGCCGATGGTGCCGGGCGAGCCGATCTCGTTAGAATCACCAGTGGCGATGAACGCACTGTTGATTCCCGTGGCAGCAAGGTTGGTGAGAACAACGTTGTTCAGCCCAGCGGCGTTATCGAAGGTCTTGAAGGGGCTGGTCGCGTTTGCGCCAAAGTCCACGCGGGCCTGAACGGCACCAGCAGCATTGAAAAGATTGACCGCGTCGGTGGCGGTGCTGAGGCCCACACCCGAACCAGTGTAGGTTCCGATCTGCAAGTTGGCAGGCGGGTTGGAACCAAACCAAAGGTTCTTGAACGCGGCAACTGCGGTGGCTGGCGATGCGCTTTCGATGAAGATGACGGACTCACCGGGGGCGATGCTGGTGATGCCATTCAAAGCGACAGCGGAACCGAAAAGGTTCGAGTTATCATCCATTTTCCAACCCACGATGCTCTGCGCGGCGGTGCCGATATTGGTCACTTCAAACCAGTCGGCCAGCAGGCCAATACTATTGCCGCTCGACCATGGGGCGACCTCCGAAATGATCAACTGCGGCGTACCGCCCGTGGAGACGGTGATGGCCAAGGTGAAGTTCACGCTTGCGTCCGGCGTGCTGCCGACGCTGCTGTCGTCCACATTCACCGTGACGGCATAGCTGGACTTGGTGGTGGAATTCAGGGCCGTGCTCGCTTTCAGGAACAAGCTGGTGCCGACGATCTTGAACGAGGCGGCATCAGCGCCGCTGACCGTGAGGTTGTTCACGCCGAGGCCGTCGTCGGTGATGATAAGGTCAGCAAGCTTCACATCAGCGGCGGTGCTGGTATTCTCCGGGATCGAGGTGGTGGGGTTCTGCAATGCGACCGCAGTTGGAGCGAGATTCGTCGCAGTCGAGGGCGCATACACCCAAAGCTGCGGATGATTGGCATCGCCACCACCGTTTTCGTTGGTGACATAGAGATTTCCATCGCGATCCATGGTCACGCCTTCCATCGTCATGTCAGGAACCGTGAGCACGCTACCCGGATCGGCGGCGATCGTGAGGCGGCTGTAGACGTTGCCGCTGCGGTCGCAGTTGACGATTTGGCCGGACTCCTGGCTGATCACGAGCAGGTGGCTGGACTCGGAGTCACCATTGAGCGCGGGCAAGTTAGACAGCGCGAACACGTCGGAGAAGTCGAGTGTGTTGAGCAGTGCTGGATTGAACAGATCGGTCGAACTGGTGGCGGTCGGTGAGCCGTTGGTGGCGGTGAGTGCAGTCCAATCAATGCTGGTCTGGAAGATCGACGCAGGTTGCTTTTCCTTCAAGCAGATGAACCCGCTGGTCTGGGGATCGTAGCATACGCCTTCAAGGCCGACGTTACCGATGGTGGTTCCAAGTTTCACCGTCTTCGCCGCCGCACGGGTGAGGGTGCCACCGGAAACGTAGGTGAACTTCACGAGTTGGCGGTCACGCTCCTCGGTCATTACAAACTCGCCGTTGCCGATGTAGGTGAGACCTTCAGTGTCATAAAATGTAGTACCTTGCGGGCTGCTACCGGCAGAAAGCGTCATCGAATCGATGAGCTGGCCTGTCTTCGAAACCTGCACCACCGAGGTGCCGCCGTCTCCAGTCAGGAAAAGGGTGCCGGTATCCCAGTTGTAGGTGACGTTCGAGGCTTCTTGCGCGAGCAGGCTGTTGGCTGGCGGTGTCGTTCGCGTTGGCTCGGGCAGGTCGTAGCGTCCAACACGAACATAGCGAGAGAGATCAACCGCTGTTGCCGGTGTGGATAAAACGAAGCCGTGGATCGAGAGAACACACCATCCGAGGGGTGCAGCATGCTTGGTTAAGCGCAAATTCCTCAGGGCGTTGGGAAAACGTGACGTTGGGATCATGATGTGGTGGGTGAGAGAGAAGTTAATGTTCCGAATAAACATGGGGTTGTTATGGGGAGGATTGAAAACCGGCAACTGGCCAAGTGTGACAATTTCAACACATTCGTTAGGAATCTGAATTGCGCGCCATTCCAATACCGAAACGAAGGGCGAATCCAAGCGGCCACAGCCAAGTCAAAAAACCAATTCAAGATCGAAGATAAAAAGTCACGAGTAAAGTGGTCTCCTTTTCGTTGCCAGTTTTTTGTCAGGTTTATTGATCCTTTTTACGGGTCCTTGGGAGCGGGTTCGTTTTGTTTGGTTTCGTAGTGGG
>JAPJNB010000184.1 GCA_026461385.1 Akkermansiaceae bacterium | reverse complement strand
TGCGAACAATAGCGTGAGAAAGAAAATCGAAGCGGGTCAGCACACAACTCGATTGCAAATGGAGCCAGAATGATGGCAAAAAATAATTTGTTAGGCGACAGGGTTAAACATCAGTTGGTATAGACTTCGATGAAGGGGGCGAGTGGTATGACTCCAATTTTGGAAACCGTTGTTTGCGTCGCAGTACCCGTGACTTTCAGGAGCTTGGGCGGCCTCAGACGAAGTTTTTCCCAGCGAACACGATTCCATCGAAAGCCGGACTCGGGTTCAACGATTGGCTGCAAGCCGTGTTGCGTGCCCGCTGATGCCATTGATTTTGGCGCAATGCGGGGAAAATTAAATTTAAAATTTAAAACTTTTTACTTGCGCTCTCAGTCTGGGATGCGAAAGTCCTCTTGTCGAAAGACAAGGCGGTCCGACTGAGATGCCTCCCGGGTTAATGGGTTTTTCCTAGGAGTGATGATCAGTCGGGCCGCTTATTTTTTTATTTGGGCGGAAGGATTTGTGAGATTGAGCTTCTTAAGATCACTTGAATTTCGATAGAGTTAACGCATCGAAGCGCATGAAATTGATCCGATTTGGCGAAGAAGGGCGTGAGGAACCGGGCGTCGTGTTGCCTGACGGTCGGCGAGTGGAAGCAAGCGGTGAGTTCAATGACTACGACGAGGGTTTTTTCGCGATGGGAGGCTTGGAGTCTCTCGCCGAGTGGGTCGACGATGGTTGCCCCGGAGGAGCGGAGGTTGACCCTGCGGTGAGGCTTGGCCCACCCATTGAGCGCCCATCGAAGCTGGTGTGCATCGGTAAAAACTATCTTGAGCACGCGAAAGAGTTGGGTGAGGGGATCCCTTCCGAACCGACGGTTTTCATGAAGGCGACGAGCGCGTGGAGCGGGCCTAGCGACGATGTCATTATCCCACGCGGGTCGACGAAATTGGACTATGAAGTGGAGCTGGCGGTAGTCATTGGTCGGACGGCGGCGTACATTGACGAGCGTGAGGCACTAGATTATGTCGCTGGGCATTCGGCCTTCTGCGATTTTTCTGAGCCAGCGTTTCAGAAGGAAATGGGAGGACAGTGGACCAAGGGCAAGAGTGCGGATTCCTTCGCGCCGATGGGGCCCTGGCTGGTCACGGCGGATGAGATTGCCGATCCGCAAAAGCTGCGTTTGTGGTGCAAGGTGAATGGAGAGTTCAGGCAGAATGGTTGGACGGGCGACATGATGTTTTCTGTTAGGCAATTGATTGCGTACGTGAGCCGCTTCATGACTTTATTGCCTGGGGATGTTCTTGCGACGGGGACCCCGAGCGGTGTGGCGATGGGCATGAACCCGCCGAGATATCTGCAGGCGGGGGACTTTGTGGAGTGCGGCGTGGAGGGGCTGGGCGCGCTGGGTCAGCGGGTGGTGGCTTATCGATGAAATGAAGAACGCATTTTCCAGAACCTTGAGATCGCTGCACCCTTGGCCGAAGGTGCCGGGTGGGCCTTATCTGTCGGTTTGTCATTTTTGCGATACCCTGCACGAGGCTGCCGCCTTGCCCGAAGGGGTGGCTGCGAGGTGCCGTTGCTGCGGGGCGGTCCTCTATCAGAATCGGCCAGCTTCTTTGGTGCGGGTTACCGCATTTTCGCTAGCGGCATTGATTCTCATGGTGGTGGTGAATTTTTTCCCATTCTTGACGATGGATGCGGCGGGCATTCGTACGACATTGAATTTGGTCTCTGCGGCGAAGACCTTGATGGATCAAGGGAGTCCGCTGTTAGGTTTTGCCTTGGTGCTGTTCACGTTGGTGACGCCGTTGGCCTTGGCGAGTGGTTTGATTTATGTGTGCGGGCCCTTGTTGTTCGGGAGGGTGGCACCAGGAGCTTTCGTGGTGGCCAAGTGGATGAATCAAACAGAGCCTTGGAACATGATCGAGGTCTTCTTGCTGGGGGTGTTGGTCAGTTTGTTAAAGCTCAACAAGTTGGCGGACGTGCATTTTGGCATGGGCTTTTGGGCATTTAGCGTGGTGATGGTGTGCATGGCGGCGGCGATTTCTGGGATTGATCGTGATGAAATGTGGGATCGCTTGGAGGTGGCGAAGGCATGAGCGCCACCCACCCGCGAGCGGCGGCCGTCGGGTTGGCAGGATGCCACACGTGCGGCAAGGTTTCTCCTTTATCGCTTGGGCGATGCCCACGGTGTGGGTCGCACCTGCACCTTCGGAAGTCGCGCAGCGTTGAGCGTACGGTGGCATTCATGCTGGCGGCGGCAGCGCTTTACATTCCGGCAAATGTGTTGCCCATGATGACCATGGTTGAGCTGGGAGAGTCCACGAGCAACACGATCACTGGCGGGATTGCGTATTTCTGGAAGGGGGGGGCGTATCCGATCGCGTTGGTGATTTTGACGGCGTCCATCCTCATTCCGCTTTTAAAGATGGTCGCACTCACGTGGCTTTGTTTGGCAGCGACTGGGAAGCTCCACCCGTCGCCCGGGTTGCTGGGGAAAATTTACTGGGTGACCGAGCTGATGGGGCGTTGGTCGATGGTGGATATATTCGTTGTGGGGATTTTGGTTGCGCTGGTGCAGGTTGGCAACTACATGACGGTCACCCCTGGCCTCGGCGCGCTTGCATTTGCTGGGGTGGTTGTGCTTACGATGTTCGCAGCGATGAGCTTCGATCCTCGTCTTTTATGGGATCGGCTAGAAGCGCTTCAGAACGATCCAGCAACTCCTAACCCCGAAGACCCTTGAGCGAACAAGAAACGACGAGTCCACCGGCCATCAAGCCGGAATTCCGTGCGGCCCAGCGATGGAATATCGTTTGGGTGGTGCCGATTTTAGCCCTTTTGCTGGGAGCATGGATGATTTACCGCAGCCTCAACTCCCAAGGGCCTGTGGCACATGTTCGGTTTGAAACGGCGGAAGGGATCGGGGCGGGGACCACCGATGTTCGCTGCCGATCCGTGAAGGTGGGTGTGGTGAGAGAGGTGAAACTGGCGGAAGACTTGAAATCCGTGGTGGTTCTGGTCGAACTGAATTCGGATTCGGGTGGATTGCTGCGACAGGGGACGAACTTTTGGGTGGTTCGCCCGCGGGTTTCTGCCACCGACGTGTCAGGGCTCGATACGCTGATCAAGGGGGCTTACCTTGAGCTTGAACCCGGCAAGCAAGAAGGAGAGCAGATCAACCATTTCAATGGGCTGGAAACTCCACCTGCGACGAACCGAGACATCCCTGGTCGCCGGATCACCCTGACGGCTGAACAAGCGGGCTCGCTGGTTGCAGGCTCGCCACTTTACTACCGCGGCTTCGAGGTCGGCCGGATCGAGAACCGCAAGCTCGACATCGCGCACCAGCGAGTGACCTATGATGCATTCATCCAAAGTGAGTACAGCAGCTTGGTGGGAGAAAATACGCGATTTTGGAATACGAGTGGCATCGACATCAGCGCGGGGGCGGATGGATTCAAAGTGCGGACGCCATCGTTTCAAGCGATGGTTTCCGGTGGTGCGACGTTTGGCGTGCCTGGAGGGCTGGTGCCGGGGAAGCCAGTTGCTGACGGCTCGACATTTACCCTTTTTGAAAACGAAGATGCGGCCAAGCGCTCGACCTTTAACCCGACGATGAAATTTGTGCTGCTCTTTGAGCAATCGGTGCGCGGCTTGGTCGAGTCTGCTCCGGTCGAGTTCCGAGGCATTCCGATCGGTCGGGTGGCCGATATCTCGTTCGATTATCTTAAGGGCGAGGATGACTCGCGCATTCCGGTGCTGGTTGAAATTGACCCGTCGCTCCTGCGCAGGGAGTCGGAGGAGAAAGCCAGCAAGCCTGACGATGAGTTTCTCAAGGACGCGGTTGGCAGGGGCCTTCGGGTGGCGTTGAAGACGGGAAGCCTCCTCACGGGTGCGTTGTATGTTGACTTGGATTACTACAAGGATCCATCGCCTGCGGCCCTAACGAAAGTTGGCGATTTTTCATCCATTCCGACGGTTTCCTCAGGATTCTCGCAGTTAGAAACGAAGCTGACCGTGATTCTCGACAAGTTTCAAGCGCTCCCATTGGACGAGAGCGTGAAGAAAATCAATGGCCTCGCGGATGAGGCGACGTCGACCTTGGCATCGGTGCGCAAGACCTTCGATTCCAGGGAGTTTGCGAAACTTCCTGCGGATCTGCGTGGCAGCCTTGCGGCATTTGAAAAGGCCGCTGGCAGTCTGGATCATCTGGTTTCCAGCGTTGGCCCGAATGGCGCAGTGCAAGGCGACCTGCTTCGCACCTTGGACGAGCTGCGGTCAGCGTTGCGATCCATGAAAACGGCGACCAAGGCTATCGAGGAAAAGCCAAACTCCTTAATCTTCGGGAAATCCAAATCGGGAGGACCGATCCCAACTGCCCCCAAATTTCACCGCTAATCTCTAGTTTTTATGAACCGACTGATTCTTAGTTTTGTTGCATTGCTTGTAGTGGGTTGCGCCCAGCCGGGGCAAAATTTCTACGTGCTCACTGCGGGTGGTCCTGCGCCATCCGGCGGAGGCATCGGAATCGGCGTGGGTCCGGTAACTCTCGCCGAATACATCGACCGCCCGAACTTGGTGATCCAGCAGGGTCCTAACCAGATGGCGGTTTCAGAGGATCATCGGTGGGCGGGCGATCTAGGCGCTTCGATCGCTCGGGTCACGGCCGTGAATCTTGGCCGCGAACTCAAGACCGGAAATGTCCGCACGTACCCATGGCAAGGCGATGGAGAAATCGGTGACCAAGTGACGCTCGATGTTCGGCAGTTCCACAGTGATGCGGACGGCTATGCGGTCATTGAGGTCGGGTGGCGGGTCTACGCGTTGCCGAGCCGGACCCTGAAGGCATCTAGCACGTTCGTGGATCGCGAACCGCTTGCGTCCGACGGCTACCCAGCGATGGTGGCCGCGCAGTCGCGCTTGCTATCGCGATTAGGGAAAAGCATCGCCAGCGGACTGCGTTGAATCGGACTCTGTGGGGTCGCGATGATCCCCAGAGTCTGAAGGTTCGCTCGGCACCTCCCCGGTCGCTACAGGAATGGACGCGGTCTCGGTAGGCACTTCGGCGGCTGTCTCGCTAGGCGCTTCGGTGGTCTCGACGGGTTTTGGAGAGTTGCCGTTATTTTCAAGGAGGATGATCACTTCGTTTTGTACGGTTTCCACTTGGCTGAGCGGAATGTCTGGGTCCTTGACGATGTAGATCTCGCCAGTTTTCCGTTGTTCGTAAACGCGGAGGATGCCGTTGGGGGTGCGCTGGCTGTCCGTCTCGCGGAGGATTTTTTGACGCTCTAACATCACGGCGAGGATGAAACGGGTGTTTTCCGTGTGGTCTTCATCTTCGTCGACGAGCCGGCGCAGGATTTCTTCCGCACTGAGTTTTTCGACCGGGTTGGGTTTCTCATTTCCGGTGGGGATGGAGTACGTGGTCCGCCAGAATGAAAATGCGATTTCGCCGCTGGCTTGGTGGTCGGTCCATCCTTGGATGCAATAGTCGCGTCGGAGATAACCGCTGGATTCAGGGTCTGGGAAAAGAGCGGTAACGATGGTTTCCCCCTCAGAGAAGGAAGTTTGGGTGGCGGCGCACTCGCGTCCGCGCGCTCGGACATGCCATGATTCAGCAATTGCCATAGGTGGTGATTGGGTGGAAAGGAAGACTTGAGTTCAGTTAGAAATTGGAAGACCGCCGGTGGAAATTTTCACGTTGGAGTGACTTTCTGCGGTGCTTTGAACCATTGCCGCAGGAAGGATCCGTTAGAAATCCGTTGTTGGAAAAGATAGATACCAAGCAAGGTGAAAGCAAGATTCGGCAGCCAGGCCGCAAGTGCGGGGCGGAGGGTGCCCGACTCGCCAAGCGCGATGGAGATGTTGCTGATCAGCAACATCAATGCGGAGAGGATCACCGCGACGAAGACCCCGCCGCGGGGGCCGCGCCTTGAGAAGTGAATGCCCAAGGGGGTTGCGAGGAGCACCGTGACCAAGCAGGTAAACGCCAGCGCCCAGCGGTAGTGCCAGTGGGTGAGGTAAGGCGAGGGATTGGCGAAGTTGCCATTTTTTAAGTTTTCTCTGATCCAACTGTTCAAGTCCGGAATGCCAAGGAACGCGGGGCTGAGTCCGGGTTTGATGAGTTGCCATGGGGTCTCGGGCCAAGAATCGAGTTCGAGGGGTTCCGATTTCGCATCGATGGTCGGAGCCAGGCCGGGTTGGTAGGTGCGGATGATTGGGTTCTGGAGTGTCCAGTGGTGATTGGTGGGATCCCACGAGGCCCTTGGGGTCGAAATCCGACTCTGCAGCGTTTTGTCCTCGCGGGTGAGCGTGATTTCGACGTCTAACAACGGCGCGCCTTTTTCATAGTCTTGGGGAAAAGCACCGATCATCCAGAGTCGCCTGTCCGAGGGGTTGCGGAAAATCACGTTCGTGGCTTGGGTGACGATTTTGCCGGTGGCCTCGGCGAGGATTTCGTTTTGGCGGCCTTCTGCGTTGGGTGCCCAATGGTAATTCAGTCCTGCAGCGAGGGCGCTTAAAAGCAATCCCGCGATGATCAACGGGCGGGTGATGCGTGCGATGCTGCGCCCGGCTTGGACCATCGCGATGATTTCTCGGCTGCTTGAAAGTTTTCCCATTGAATGAAGCAACGAGAGCAACAGGCTGTAGGGCATGAGCAAGAGAAAGACGGCCGGCAAACGTGTAGAATAAAAAGTCACGACCGTTTGCAGCACGTGGTTTGAGCCCTGGAAATCGCCGACCTTATCCGCGAAGTCCATGAGAAACCAGATGGTCACGAGCGC
Organism: Akkermansiaceae bacterium; assembly: GCA_026461385.1. GTDB lineage: Bacteria > Verrucomicrobiota > Verrucomicrobiia > Verrucomicrobiales > Akkermansiaceae > Luteolibacter. The sequence continues at coordinate 21,169 of JAPJNB010000184.1, read as the reverse complement.
GCCGAAGCAAAGGCTGAAGGATCCCGCAAACTGGCGGGCAATGTAGCGGTCCATCGTCCCGCCGAGGGTGTAGAGGAAGCTAGTGATGACGGGCAGCAAGCAAAGTGCGGCAAGAATGAGCGGCCTTGCTTGATGAGCGAGCACATCGGAATCCGGAAAACCCTTTAGCTGCTGCTGGACCGAGGCGATTTCTCCTGGGATGAGGAAGGCGCAGTTCAGGGCTCCGAGGACGGCGAGTCCGGCGGGGATGGCGAGTCTGGAACGTGCGATGCGGGGAAAAATCATGGATTGGCCGCGGTGGGGAGACATTGGACGTGGCAGGGCGGAGGTGTCGAGCGTGTTATCCAGCGTGGTTCTCGAAGTTGCGGCTTGGCAGAATGGCAAATGCGGGGTGCGATGGGGGAGAGATGATTTTCACGACCGATGGCCAACCGATCCCCGGCTTTAGCGACGAGGTGCGTGAGGCATTTTCTCGGAAGGGTGTACTCGCGAAATCGCGAGATTTTTCGTATCGGCCGCAGCAACAGGAACTTGCGGTCGCGGTGGCCGAGGCGCTGGTGGGCGCAAATCCGTTGGTCGCCGAGGCCGGCACGGGGGTGGGGAAGTCGCTCGCGTATCTTTTGCCTGCTGCGCGCTTTGCCATCGAGACCGGTCGGCGGGGGATCATTTCGACTCACACGATCAACCTGCAGGAGCAATTGATCCGCAAGGATATCCCGATTGTGCGCAAGGTGATCGGCGATGAGTTGCCAGCGGTGCTCTTGAAGGGGCGGCAAAATTACTTGTGCCCACTCAGATTGAGGCGGGCCTTGGAGCAAGCGAGCGACCTCTTCACGGGGACTGAAAATGATGAGCTTGAGGCGATCCGGAAGTGGGCAGAGACCACGCGGGACGGCACCTTGAGCGATTTGAATTTCCAGCCGCAGCCGAAGGTTTGGCTGCAAGTTTGCAGCGAGGCACACCTCTGCACGGCGAGGCATTGTGGGCCGCAGGGAAATTGTTTTTTCCAAGAAGCAAGAAAGGCCGCTGCGGATGCGCGCTTGATCGTGGTGAACCACACGTTGTTTTTCGCTCTTTTGAACACGGACGACGAACCCACGGATGACGACCCCGAAGACGGGAAAAAGTCGGCGGGTTTTTTGTTTCCAAACGATTTCGCGATCCTCGACGAGGCGCATACCATCGAGCAGATCGCTGCAATTCAGTTAGGGCTGCGGGTCTCGCAATCGGGGCTGCGTTTCGATTTGCAGCGGCTCTATCATCCCCGCACGCGCAAGGGTCTGCTCAAGTCGTTTCGAAAGGCCTCGGCGATGCTCGCGGTCGAGGCGGCCTTGGTTGCAGCCGATCGGTTTTTTCACGAGGTCGGTGACGCGGCCAAGTTTGGAAATTTTTCGAAGGAATTTCGCGTGCGTGAGACTGAGGTCGTCCCTAACAGCATCGGCGCGCCGCTGCGGGAGGTTTGGCAGGAGATCGATCGCCTTGCGGCCGATGCCGAGTCCGAAAATACCCGGGCCGAATTGCAGGATGCGTCGAGGCGCTTGCGTGAAGTGCACGGATCGATCGGCACCTTCCTCGATCAAGCGGCGGACGGCAGTGTGTATTGGATTGAGCGAAGCGGTCGCGATGAGCAGCAGATTAGCCTTCACGCGGCACCGGTGAATGTGGCGGAGCGTCTGCGGCCTTTGTTGTTTGCCGGCAAGAAAAGCCTTGTTTTGACCAGTGCGACCTTGGCGGTGGGAGACCCCAAGATGAGCTATTTCCGGAGTCGGGTGGGAGCGGAAAATGCCCGTGCGTTGTGCATCGGAAGCCCGTTTGATTACTCGCGGCAAATGAAGATTCGGATTTACAAATCCGTGCCAGAACCTGGGACGCCGCGATACGACGAGCTGATGGCGGATGGGATTCGCCAGGCGGTTTTGGAAAGCAGTGGGCGCGCGTTTGTGTTGTTCACGAGTTATCGCACGATGCGTGATGCGGCGCAGCGGTTAGAGTCATTTTTTCGAAAACAGGGCTGGCGGGTGTTCCTTCAAGGCGATGGCATGCCACGGCACCGGATGATCGAAGAATTTCGAAATGACATTCACAGCGTGCTGTTTGGCACGGACAGTTTTTGGACGGGAGTGGATGTTCCAGGTGAGGCGCTCTCAAATGTGATTGTGACCCGGTTGCCCTTTGCGGTGCCCGATCATCCGATGGTGGCGTCGAGGCTTGAGGCCATTGAGGCCGCCGGTGGCAATCCATTCATGGATTACTCGCTGCCCGAGGCGATCCTCAAGATGCGGCAGGGCGTTGGGCGTCTCATCCGGACGGAGCGCGACGAGGGGCTTGTCTGCATTCTCGACAACCGCATTCTCACCAAACGCTACGGCCAAGCATTTCTCAAGGCCTTGCCAGATGCGCCGGTGGAGGTGATTGGTTAGATTCTCGTGGATCTAACACGATGGTGCTAACAGATTAGAAAATCGTTAGAAATCTAACGGCGTGAGTTGGGCGATCGCTTGTTTGAGCAGGGCGCTGCTCCATTGGCCGGGGGCTGTGGCGGTCTGACCGATAAAGCCGTAGTTCAGCACGCTGCCGCATTGGGCGCAGAGCAGGCGCGAGACGGGAGCAAGGGGTCCCATCCCCATGGTGGAAACGGAAATCCCGTGATCTGCGAGTTGGAAATCGGCCAAGCGCGCCACGTCTGTAGGGCAAGCGAGTCGAGCTGCCGCCTTGAAAACCGCTGCACCCGCGTCGCGGGCCTTCATCGCGGCTTGAATGAGCTCGGTGTCTGCCGGGAGCTTTTCAAAGTCATGGTAAGAGGCGATCCATGGGATTTCCCTCATTTTCAACTCGGCGATCAACTCGCTCATTTCGGCGATGCTCGCGACTTCGATGTCAACCCACGTGGCATGATCGAGCACGCCGCGGAGCAATTCCATGCGCTTCGCTGGGCCCATTGCCAGCGCCCCGCCTTCCTCGCTGCGCCGTGCGGTGAATAACAGCGGAATTTCAAGCAAGTGATCCCATGGCGAAGGCCCGGCATCCGCCGCATCAACATCCACAAGATCCAAGCGAACTTCGACGATGTCGCACGCTGTTTTTAGTGTCTCAATGTCGGAATTGAGCAAATCCTGTCGACTCCCGAAGCTCCCAACGACACGCGGTCGGTTTTTTTCGAGCATCGTGCGCGCAGTTGCCATGTCCAAGTGATGCGCACCAAAGGGCGCGACGTCAATCGCTTGTGAAAAATATCCCCGAGCCGTGTATTTACTTCGCGCGTTTTTTTGCTCAAACGCACTAATTTCACTAGCCAACCCGAAATCTTAACCACTACGCTCCTTGCAACCCATAACGTATGAAATCACTCATTCGCAAAACTTTCGCCGCAACCGCATCTGCAGTCATCTTCGCCATCTCCGCAGGAAGCGCCCTAGGGCAGGCTTCCAAAGTTGTTGGAGACAAGCCGACCTTCGACGACCTGCTGTCGCCCGAGTTCTCCGGCGGCAAGCAAAAGCCATTTAAGCCGAAAGACTGGCTTGAAATCGAGGCAAAACTCAAGATCAGCCTTAGCCCAGAGCCTGCATCAAAAACCTGCGAGCGACTCACGGTGAAGTGGTATATCGCGGTGAAAAATCCGGAAAAGCCATCCACGAGGTTGCTGCTCACGAAAGAGGTTAACCATGTGAACGTGCCGTTGAATGAGGACATTTACAGTTCGGTTTATCTTTCTCCCGCCTCGATCAAACGTCTCACCGGATTTGACCGTGCCGGCAAAGGCGCGGTTGAGTATGTGGGCTATGAAGTGCTGGTGAATGGCGAGAAGAGATTCGAAGAAACCAGCAAGGGCTCGGTTGGCTGGTGGAACACGGCTTCTGACAAAATTTCCCGCAACGAGTCGGTGCCGCTTCTCGCCAAGTCTGAGACCCCCTTCGCGAACATGTGGTGGGACCGCTACGCAGAAGTCAGCGTCGAGCGTCGCTAAAAATCCCTTTTCTTCCGTTTACGGCTCAATCAGTTCTCTCTTATTCTTGAACCATGGCTGACAATCAGACCACCGTCGCACTCAATATTGGCTCTCAGCGGATCGGCATGGCCGTGTTCGAAGTCTCGAAAACCGGCAGCCTCATCCTCACCGCGTATGATTCGGAATCGATCGTCGCGGATCCAGCGCTGGAGGCATCCAAGGCCTCCCAGACGCGCATCGCCATCGCGGACCTCGCCCAGCGAATGAAGCTTGGCAAGACAAAGGCCAGATATGCGATCTCGGGCCAGTCGGTCTTCACGCGTTTCGTCAAGCTGCCGCCGCTTCAAGAAGATAACATCGAGCAGCTCGTCACCTTTGAAGCCCAACAACACATCCCATTCCCACTCCATGAGGTGGTTTGGGACTACGAATTGATCGAGGGCGCCTCAGAAAAAGAAGCGGTCATCGTGGCCATCAAGGCGGATGCACTTGATGAAATCAACTCAGCCGTCAACGACAGCGGTCTTGGCACCTTGGAGGTCGATGTCGCCCCCATGGCGCTCTACAATGCGTTCAGAGCAACCTACGGAAACCAAGAGGAGTCGATCCTCTTGATCGATATCGGCGCAAAAACCAGCAATTTACTCTACATCGAAGGCCGTCGGTTCTTCACCCGCAGCATCGCCATCGGTGGCAGTGCCATCACGGCGTCGATTGCGAAAGAATACGGCATTTCCTTCATGGAGGCCGAGCACCAGAAGATTTCCAACGGCTTGGTCGCGCTCGGCGGCGGTCACACAGAGCAATTGGACGAAGCCATCGCAGGATTGGCCACGATCATTCGCAACTCGTTGACTCGCCTGCCCGCTGAAATCGCGCGCACGACCAACTACTACCGCAGCCAACACGGTGGCAGCGCTCCACGCAGAGTGCTCCTCGCCGGTGGAGGTGCCAATCTCCCTTACACGCTGGAGTTCTTCCAAGAAAAACTCAACTTGCCCGTGGAGTACTTCAATCCAAGTGGGCTCCTTGCCATCGGCAAAAACGTCAATGCCGAACTCATCCAGCGCGAAGGTCACTTGCTCGGCGAGCTCGTCGGTCTCGGTCTCCGTGGCATCGGCAAATCCGCGATCAGCATCGATCTCGTCCCGTCTTCGGTCGAGCAATCGCGTGCCGCCGACCGCCGGAAGCCATTCCTGATCGCCGCCGCTGCGGTTCTCCTTGGCGGATGCGCCTTGTGGGCGACCTTCCAAAATTCGGCTGCCACCAAGGCCGCGGATGAAAAGAAAACCATGGCTGACCAGCGCGAATCGCTGGCACCGGTGAAGGCGAAGATCGACCAACTTCTCACGGAAGAAGGCAAGCTGCGCCAGATCGCCTCAGGATACACGGGTGCTGAGGCGGCTCACACCTATTGGATGGACGTGCTGTCTGAGCTTCGTGGTGCCTTTGCGAGCGATGCAGTTTGGATCAAGGACTTCGAGCCGCTCTCGGGTTACGATCCATTGGTTGCCAGCCCGAAACCTGCCCCGGGTGCCCTCAATGTGGAGAGTTCAAACGGAAAGTCGGTGGTCAGCGCGACCTTCGCTTCGGCTCCCTATGGGACCTCATCGCTGATCGAGGTGAAACTGGACGAGGCAAGCACCCCCGCGAAAAAGGGCGCCGCTCCAGCGGTCGCAACGGTCAATGCCGTCCGCATCAAGGGTTTCTGGCGCGAAACGCCGAAAAAACAAGATGCCGTCTCCGAATTGCTGAAGAATCTGAGGGAAAAATCGACCAGTTTTCGCTTCAAGGTGAAGGACGGCAAAGGTGCCGAAGTTGTCCTGAGTGACGACCGCATCCTCGACATCACCATCGCGGGTCAACCCGGCGAGTTGGGCTTCCCATTCGTCATCACCCTTCCTTTGGCCCAAGAGGTCGCCATCAAGTAAGGATTACCACCATTTGCCACCTGAATTATGAGTTGGATCAAAGATAATAAGTTTATGGTAGCGCTCGGCGGCGGGACGCTGGTTGGGGCTGCAGCGCTAATTTTTTGGGGCATGCAAGGCTCCAGTCGCTACCAAGCGGCCAAGGATGAATTCGACGCCGCAGCCGCTGAGGCCGCAGGATTCGAATCCCTCGCGCTCTACCCGAAGCTGGAAAACCAAGCCAGCAAACGCAAGGCGCTGGATGAATACCGCAAGTCGTTGGGCACCCTGCAATCAGCATTTGAGGCATTTCGCACCAAGGAGCTGAAGAATGCCACGCCGCAGGAATTTGCGAACAGCCTGCTCGCTGTGAATACGGAAGTTCGTGAAGCGTTCGGTGCCTCGGGTGCCTTGGTGCCGGAACCGTTTTTTGCAGGCTTTGAGAAATACAAGACCTCGCTCGCCCCTGCAAAAATCACGGGCGTGTTGGATTACCAACTGACTTCGATCAAAAAGGTGCTGCTTGCGCTTGCCGCCACGAAGCCGACGGAGCTGAAAAATCTTTACCGCCCGAGCCTGCCTGAGGAAGACGGCCAAGCATACACGCCTGGCGCATCGGATGCTGCCCGCTCATTCCCAGTGGAGATTACTTTTGTGGGCCCTGAGAAATCGGCCCGCGAATTCCTTTCCGCCATCACCAAGCCGGAGGACCAATACGTGGTCGTGCGCAATTTGCGCATCATCAACGAAAAGACCGACCCACCGAAAACGGCCGATGCCAAATTTGATGCGCCCGCCAAAAAAGAGGCTGCCCCTGCGGATGCGTTTTCGGGCGGATTTGTGCTCCCGGGTGATGACGCATCCAGCGGTGCCGCTGCCGGCACGAGCAAGCCAGAACCCAAACCCGTCGACACCAGCCGAATTCTTTCCCAAGTCCTCGGCAGCGAAAAAATTCAAGTATTTGTCCGCCTCGATGTCCTTCAATTTCTTCCCGTGAAGAAACTTCCCTAACCCAGATCATCGCACCTATTTCACCATGTCTTGGTTTTCAAAGAATTACGAAAAAGTCGCCCTCGGCGGAGCCGTTGCGGTCGCGCTGGGTCTTGCCTACATGGGCTGGTCCCAGCTCGGAAGTGTCGAGACGGATTTTGCTGCAAGCCTCAAGGGCAAAGGCAACAGCGATGCTTCTGTCAAGGAGGCCGACCGCATCCCGAAGGCACTCGCTTCCCTTAAAATCGATCGCGCTTGGAATCAGGCGCTTGATGGAGATCGCCCAGTGGATCTTTTCGTCGGAATCCCGCTCTTCGTCTCGAGCAAGTCGCCGGGTAAGCCTTTGGACCTGATCAAGGGTGAGTCCGTGCATCCGCCAATTCCAAACACCTGGTGGGTGGAAAATCGTCTCGACCCAGGCTTCGCGGATTCACCAAACCGCGACCCCGATTCGGACGGCTTCTCAAACCTTGAGGAGTTCAGCGCCAAGACCGATCCAAACGACGCCAAATCTGTGCCATCGCTCGTCGCGAAGCTGATGTACGTGAAGGACGAGAGTCTGGGCTGGGTGATCCGTCCGGGCTACGGGTCCGATGGCGCGTTCCCATTCAACTACCAAGACACCAAAGGCGGGGTGAATAAAACGGGCGCTGCCGACATGGTCCCAGCCGGTGGAATGTTCTTCAGCAAGCCGCCGATGGCCAACCGCTTTAAGCTGATTGGGTCCGAAGTCCGCAAGGAGCTGAATAAGAAGGTTGGAATCGAAATGGAAGTGACGATCGTCCGGATCGAAGACCAACGGCCGAACAAAAAGGGCACGGTTTATGAGATCCCATCGCCGCTCTCGGAAGACAGAAAAAATGAATATCTGAAGTTCGACCGTTCGGCTGTTTTCTCGCTGGAGGCACTCGGACTGAATGGCAAGGAATTCAAAGTTGAGGAGAATACCACCTTCGCTCTTCCTCCAGATTCCCCGAGAAAAGACTACCTCGCCAAGAACGTTACCCCCAATTCGGTCACCATCGAATACACCGACCCAGCAGGGCAAAAAAAGACCATCGAAATCAGCAAGGGAGCCCTTCCGTAGGCCCAATACCAAAATCCGTAAAAAAATCGCTTCACAAGTCCCGAAATTTTCTCCACATCACCTCATCTCAACATGCAAAAAACGCCAATCTACCGAACCAGTCGCACCGCCCTCGCGTTGATGGCAGTGGCATCCTCTATGCCGATCACCGTCACCAGCGTCAGTGCTGGTGAATCCAGCACGGGCCTCAGCGGTCTTGCTCAGCGGACCATTGTCCGCCGCCAGAATGACATTGGCGAAGCGGACCGTCTCCTAGCCGAAGGCCGCGAAGCGTACACGAAGGAAGACTACCAGAAGGCATTGGATAAGTTTACCGAGGCCCTTGCGTTGCCGGCGTTCATCAACAAGGACGCGCCGAACGTGAGTGAGCGCTACAAGTGCCTGTTGAGCCACAAGTGCAATGCAAGCGTTGCACTTGCGATCCAGTACCGCAAAGTCGGTAAATACACGGAAGCTCGCGAGCTCCTTGCGAAAGCCAATGAAATCTCGCCTGATAATTTCGACGTGACCCGTGAGCTTGCGTATTTGGACGACCCCATCCGCACCAACCCTGCTCTGACCTACGAACACACACAGAATGTGGATGAAGTTCGTCGTGGGCTTTACAAGGCAGAAGGAAACTTCAACCTCGGCAAGTTCGACGAGGCAAAGGTCGAGTACCAAAACGTCCTCCGCGTCGACAGCTACAACACCGCGGCTCGCCGTGGCCTTGAGCGTGTTTCTGCCGCGAAGTCGGATTACTATCGTGCTGCTTACGACGACGCTCGTGCAGACCTCCTCGGACAAGTGGACGCTGCCTGGCAGCTCTCCGTGCCGGTTGAGGCTCCTCCCGTGGACGCCACGAGATTTGGTGCAGGTGAGCTGAGCAGTGGTGTTGCTTACATCACTGACAAGCTGAAGAAGATCATCATCCCTAAAATTGACTTTGAGGATACCACCGTTGAGGAGGCTATTGACTTCCTTCGCCTGCGCGCAGGTGAGCTCGACACTCAGGAACTCGAGCCATCGAAGAAGGGTGTCAATTTCGTGATTCGCCGCCCACGCGCAGCCGCTCCTGCAGCTGATGCTGGAGTGGACGCTGCAGCCGGTGGTGCAACGGAAGCGCTTGCGCTGACGACGACTGCCGATCCAGGCTCGCTTCGCGTACGTGAATTGCGCATCCGCAATGTGCCTCTCGCTGTGGCGTTGAAATACATCTGCGACCAAACGAAGCTCCGCTACAAGGTGGACGACTTTGCCGTGACCCTTGTTCCTCAAGCCGAGCAGGGTGAAGATGTCTTCACCCGCAGCTTCACGGTTCCACCTGACTTCCAAACTCAGCTCGATGGTGGCGGTGCCGCAGCAGCTTCAGGACCTGCAGATCCATTTGCAGAACCTGACAAGGGCGCTGCAGGCAAGATCAAATCCCGAGCTCCAATCACCGAGCTCCTGAAGCGGTCCGGTGTCGAGTTTAAGGAGAACGCCTCTGCAAACTTGAGCAATAGTGGTGTCCTCCTCGTAACCAACACCCCAACCGAACTCGACAAAATCGAGCAGCTGGTCTCCGCAATCAGCGGCAAGCAACCGAAGCAGGTGAAGGTGTCCACCAAGTTTGTGGAAATCTCCCAAGAGAATGGCGAAGAACTCGGCTTCGACTGGATTGTCGGACCATTCTACAATTCGACGAATCTGGTTGCTGGAGCCGGCGGCACGATCGGGAATGGAGTGCCGCGCACCGGTGTGGATTTCTCAGGACCTGCAGTCCCCGGTGTCCCGACGGGCAACACGAATGTTTCCAACATCGTGACTGCTGGAAATCGTAGTGGTGATGGCGCCATCAATCGCAACAGCATCGATTCGATCCTGAACAACCCGAACCGCTCGTCCCAGACCGCCAATGTTGCTCCCGGGATCATGTCGCTCACCGGTCTCTTCTCGGATTCGCAATTGAAGTTGATCATGCGTGGACTCTCGCAGAAAAAAGGCACGGATTTGATGACGGCACCCTCGGTGACCGCTCGCTCCGGCCAGAAGGCCACCATCGAGATCATCCGTGAATTTATCTATCCAACGGAATACGAACCCCCAGAAATCCCAACCAGCGTTGGCACGGGCAGCACCATTAGCGGAGGATTGACTGGAGGCAGTTCGAGCTCTTCATTCCCAGTGACTCCTGCGACTCCGACCGCATTCCAGACCCGCAACACCGGAATCACCCTTGAAATCGAGCCGACCATCGGCGAAAACGATTTCATGATCGATCTCCGTTTCGTGCCGGAAATCGTCGAGTTCGAAGGCTTCATTAACTACGGTAGCCCGATCCAGTCTGCTGGAACGGATGCCTTGGGGAACTCGGTTCAGATCACCCTCACGGAAAACCGCATCGAGATGCCGGTGTTCTCGACCCGTCGGGTCAACACCTCGCTCACCATCTATGACGGCTACACCGTGGCGATCGGTGGCCTGATGCGTGAAGATGTGCAGAACGTGGAAGACAAGGTGCCAATTCTTGGAGATATCCCAGTCATCGGCCGCTTGTTCCAAACCAAGGCGCAAAACCGGATTAAGAGCAACTTGATCATCTTCGTCACCGCTCAGATTATCGATCCGACTGGCCGTCCGCTCCGCGGAGCCGATGCGACTGCGTCCATTCCCGCACCGAGTGCAACTGGGGCTGGTTCCATGGATCCGGCCGCGCTTCCTCCGCTTTGATCTAAGGTCACGATTCCTCTCTGGTTGCGTATGCGTGGGTGACCCTTCCCCACGCCCGCATCCAGAGAGCTTCTTCAATCTGGGCCATCGTCAGTCTCCAAATGAATCCCATTTTCCACTAACGTCATGATTTTTTCTTCACTCAAACCATCCTCTTTGGCAGCCAAACTGGCCGGTCTCGCTTTACTGTCTGTTTTCGGATTTTCCGGTTGCGGAGGCGGGGGCAGTGCCGACTCGGTCTCAAGAGAGCCAGCTCCCCAGACCTTCAATGGTTTGGTGCTTAACCTTTACACAGGTGGCGTCAATCTCACGTTCATTCGCGCTGAAGGTGATGCGATGACAGGCACGGAGACAGGTGCGGTGACCATGGCGGAGAACCCCGTAGGCTTTGGGGGGGTCGACCCGTCGGGGGCATCGATTCAACATCATGTTTCTACTTCCATCTCAGGGGCTCGCTATACCTACCAGAGGACCTCTGCAGAAGCTGGTGTTCTCACGGTTACAGGTGCGGGATCTGGCACTAGTATTGATGTTAACAAATTAGGCGTACCATACCGAGCTGACTATTTTAAAGAAGGGAGCTTTGCCCGTACCTACAACCTGCTGTTTGGCACGGACGGTTCGGTGATTTCGGGGCTGAGTGTGAATGACTCGGGAGAAGGGTTGCTATACCCCGGAATCCTTTGGATTAGTCCGACCCTTAAGGTCTATGGTGGGAGTTCAATACCGGTCGGTTGGAGCTTGGCGATGTCCCAAGGACTTGCTCTCCCGACCATTTATCCCTTAAAAGTCAGCGGCCAGCGTTTCGAAGTTACTCCTGACAACCCGCTGGTCGCGGCTTCGGGATTTCAGTTTTTGACCAGCACCTTCACCCGGTTCTCGGATGCGGTTAACGACTTTAAGGAAGAGGGTGTTGGAAATATGGATGCGGTCCCTTCACAGTTGGTCATCAATTACGACTACCAACCCAATCCAAAGACGAATAACCATGCGAAGATCCGCATCTACCAAGCGGGGAGCACGACACCTGCGATTTACGACGTGACATTCCTCGACTTTGAAAAGGGCACGTATGTCCGCGAGGATGGATCGACCGGGACCTTCGAGTTTCCGTTCGTAAATAATTGATGCTGCCTGCAACGGTCACTTCGCAGATTCGCATACTGGCAACGATTGTCGGTTGCTTGGGAGTTGGCTCTTGTAGCAGTGCTGGGTTGTTTCGGGATTTGGAGCGTGAGCAAACGCGCATCGCGGGCGAAGCGGGGCGAATCGCTCGACTTTCGAGGGGGGAAACTCGGCTGACTTGGAATCAGGCCTGCGGGCGCTTGCTTCGGGAGGACTTCAGCCTTCGCCAGGCTGAGGATCGGTTGGCAGACCTGAAGCGTCAGCGCAAAGATCAGTGGAAGGAATGGCTGCCAAGGCCTTCACTCTACGTGAATTTGCAGAATAGCCTGAAGAATCTCGGTGACGTATCGGGCAACCAGTTGTCTTCTGCGATTTATGCTCCGCTGGTGGTTCCCAATCCGTGGACCCAAGCCGCGAAGGCTTATCAATATGCGTTGCAGGAGGTCCAAGCTACGGATTCTCTCGAGCTGACCCGCCGCCGTCAGGTGATTTTTCTCTATCGCTCTTTTGCAGAGTGGGGGCGTGCCGAAAGTCCCCTCGGCAGGGTGGAGGCGATGTCGGTTGACGCTCAACTGCAGGCCGCGCTTCGATCCCGTGAAAACGATGTCCTTCAAGTGGAACGGATGCAGATGCTCCAAGGACAGATGTCGCGGATGCTGAATTTGCCGGAGACGAACGTCGTGCTGCAGACGGAAACGTTGCCGGCGATTGACTATGAACGGCGGCTTGGTGGATTGATCCCGGGCAAAAATTATGGTCAACTCGCGACGCGACTTTCGTCCTATGACATTCAGGCGGCACTTTTGCGCCGCAAGGGGATCGATGTGATGCAATGGCCTTCCCCAAATCTCAATGCCAGCGTCCCACCGGTGTATGACTCCCACCGACAAGGCTCACAAATCATTGATAGCGGGGAGCAGATTTCTTTGTTTGGAAGCTGGTCGAAGTCCTTTGATCTAACAGGGCGTGAGGCTTTGAGCATCAAATCAGCGGATGACAATGTGGTCTATGTTCGCGAGTTGTTGCGAGTGAAGCTGGACGGAGAAGGGCGAAGCTGGGATCGGTTGAAAGCGCGCTATGCGATGTTGATCGAGAAGCGTGGGTTGATGCGTGAGCGCCTTGCGGCAGCCCTCCGGGGGAGTGGATCGGTCGATGAGGATGTTGAAAGCGCTCGCGGTTTGATTATGGATCTTGAGAATTTGGAGCGTGCCAAGCAGGCACTGGATATGGAAGTCTGGCTCTGGGATGATAATGCGTGGAAATGATCGGATGAGACGGGCTTTCATCATGTTGATCCTTGGGGCATGGGCTGGGTTGGTCCACGCCGAAGTCGCGCCTGTGACGAATAAGCCACTCAAGGCGTACCCTCTGTCGGACCGGATGTGGTTAGGAACCTTCGGCGGTGAAGTGGAGGTGAATCCGAAAGTGGATCTGCCCGCAATCCGAGCAGGAGAAATTGAGTGGAAGTTCAATGAAGGGGCAGCTGTCACCGAGGGGTCGGCAGTCGCTTGGGCGGGAGCTGAGCAGATCCGACAGTCGGCGAATCAGCGTGTGCTGGATGCATCGGCATTGGTGGTGAAGCTGAAGACGGCGAAGTGGACTCATGATGAAAAGACGGCCGGGCTTGAGCGCCAAGTGGAGGAAATGAAAGGGAGAATGGCCAAGCTGTCACTCACGCCCAAAGAGCGGGAACTGCTCGGCCCCGATCTTGCGAAGCGCCTTATCAAAGAGCGCCAAAAGCTTGAGGAGCAACTGGCTGGATTGCGTGAGAAGTTGGCACCAGAGTTTCGTGCGGAGGAGCTTCGGATAGAGCAAGAGCAACTGAGACAAGACGATCAGCGCGCGCAAGTGGAACACCTTGGCCTCGTTCAAACTTCGGAGGTTATCGCTCCTCAAGATGGAATCGTTCATATCCTAAAAACTGGGATGGTGCGCGCAAACGATATCGTTGGGACCATCGAAAGTCGCGGGAAGGCAAAAGTCACTCTCCAGGTGTTAGATCCTGAGGTTCGTTCAGAACCGCCTGATTCCCTCGCCATCGACGTGAGTGGTCCACGAGGCGAGATGATTCCGGGCAGTTTTTCAACCATTGAGCGGATGCCGAGCAACCGTTTCGGGCCTGCAGTCTATAAATTCACCCTTGATGCGGGGCAGAACGCGCCTTTGACCGACGAGCTCACCGGCGAGAGGATGGTGACACTTTACAAGAAATTGGGCCGACAAGCTCGGATGGTGACCAAGGCGGATTTTCTATTTTCTCACGCGGATGAAATTCACAAACTCGGGTGGGCGGGTTTTTTCCGACAGATTTGGCCCAATGCTCGCATTTTTCATGTTGGCCCGCGGTCGGTCGCACTCATCGAAAACGAATGAAGATCGTCTGTCATGAGCTTGGCTACATCTATCCAGGTGCAAAAACGCCAGTGCTCTCGGGCTTGGACTTGGTCATTGAGCCGGGCGTCACCTTGTTGAAGGGATATTCGGGGTGCGGGAAGAGCACGTTACTGAGGTTGCTCGGAGGGCTCCTAGAGCCTTGCACCGGGCGCATTGAGGCCCCGCAGCTTCCGCTGTTAGGATCGCGCGAATTTTTGCGGAAAGCATTTGCGATGGTTTTTCAAGAGCTCAATCTTCTGCCGCTCGCTTCGGTCTGGCGCAACATCGAATTGTCATGCCGCATCGCTGGGGTACCCACTGAGCAAGGCCGGGAATGGCTCAATCTGTTAGGCATGGAGCCTTTTGCTGACCGCAAGGTGGAGAGTCTTTCCGGCGGACAAAAACAACGTGTCGCGATCGCGCGCGCGCTATCGAAGTCTCCAGCGCTACTGCTGCTCGATGAGCCAACATCCGGCCTCGACGACCACAACACCTCGATCATTTCCGCAGCCATTCAACGGTTTTCACAAGGCTCTGATGCCATTTGTGTGATTGCCTCCCACGACCATCGCCTCGACCCACTTGCCCATGAATTGGTGGACTTCCATCGCATTTTATCTTTGTCGGAATAGTTTCCGGCGCTGGATCGAGCAACCTCTTGGCTTTCTCAGCAAGTGGGCGATTTCGGCGTTGATCGGCATCCTTGGTGCGGTGATGATTGCCGGAGCATCGTTTCTGGGCGACGAAATTGGCCGCCAACTTGCCAGCCGTGAGGCGATGACGGTGACCATGTTGGAGGTGGTTCCACCGAAACAAGCCAGTGCGCTGCTTGCGCCAGATGATCCCGAGGAAAGCGAGTGGGAGAAGTTGGCCGAGGACTCGATGACGCTCTATCAGGTGCCTGCCGTGGCGAAAATCGATGAGATTCGAGACGTTTCGATTGTGGCCATGCGTGAACCCGAGCGCTATGGGTTTCCAGATGCCATCGTCCTCATCACCCGCAGTCAGCCCGAGGGAAGCACCGTAGTTGCCCGCATGGATACGCTTCGTGTCGAGGCCATCGCCATGCCTCCGAAGGGGGCGCTTTTGGAAAAATTTGTCGCGACGGGCGAACTGGTCGTTGGGAGTGTTAAACGACTCTCGCCGCTCATGCAAAACGGATTTACGCGGCAAGTTTTGTTTCAGGCAAAGTCGATTGAGGCGATCGAGCAGGCTCAGAAGGTGAATGATACGCTGCAGGCGATTGAGCACCGCAGGGTAAGCATCCGTTCCATGTTGCCTCTGCTGCTTAAGCTGCGTGAAATTCGCAACATCCAGCGCTACGTGCTGTTTGCCGTGACGATCGGTTCCGCCTTGGTTCTTGGGCTGATTTGTGGAGCGCTTGCTTGGATGGAGTTTCGCGAGGAACGATACTTGCTGGCGCTGATCCGTTCGTTTGGTGTGGGTCGCGTGGCTCTTTTGGTGCATGCGGTGGTCGAGAATTGCCTGATTGCGGTGACCGGAGTTCTACTGGGGCTGGCGGGGCTAGCGGCCACGGTGAGTCAGCTCAATCTACGGGCCATGAAGCTGGATTGGCTCACCACTCAATTGTTATTTGGCGGTGGGACGGTCTGGGTTTTGGTGCTTGGCGGCCTTTTCGGCGGATTGCTGTCCTGCGTTCCAGTGGGGATCGGCCTGCGCAAGCCGCTCGGGCTGCTGCTTAAATGACGTGCGATCTTCTCCTTGCATCCGAAGCCTTGGCTTAGGATGCTTGCACCATGCGGGTGCTAGCACTGACGGGCGGGATCGCTTCCGGGAAATCCACGGCTTGCCAGTTGCTGCGCGAACTGGTGCCTTCGGTGGTGATTTTCGACTGCGACGAGGCGGTCCACCGATTGCTGGACTCGGATCCGGGCGTGGCGGCGGAGATTTCCAGAGCCTTCGGAAAAGGCGTGTTGGACACCAGCGGGCGGGTCGATCGGGCTTGCCTGCGCGGTTTGGTTTTTCAAGACGATGCGGCCCGGGTACGGTTGGAAGCGATCCTTCACCCGAGGGTTCGACAGGAATGTCTTGATTCTTTGGCCAAAGCTGCTAAACGAAGGGCGGGACTATTCGTCGCAGATGTGCCGCTTCTTTTTGAGAAGGGATTCGATTTCGGCCAATCTCAGGTGTTGGTGGTCGCTTCGTCCCGTTCCACTCAGATCCAGCGGCTCAAGGCGCGCAGCGGATTCGACGATCCAACGATCGAGTCGATCCTTGCAACCCAGCTTCCGCTCCAAGAGAAGATGTCCCGTGCGGATGTGGTCTTTTGGAATGAAGGCCCGCCGTCCGTTCTCCGCTCTCAAATCCTTCGTTTCGCCCAAGCATTTCTCATGACCCTTCCCCACGAATCTCAAGACCCTGCAACCGAAGCCGTTTCCTCGGCAGTTGCGGAGGCACCACCGTTGCCGGTTTCGATCGACATCAATGAATTTCGCCTCAAATCGCTTGCCGATCTGCAAACGATCGCGGAGGCGGTGCCTGCAAAAATCCAGGGCGGCATTCCGAAGAGTCAGCTGGTTTACGAGCTTCTTTGTTTTTACGCCTACGAAGGCACGGGTCTCGTTTGCGAGGGAATCCTCGAGCACGGGAAGGACAACTTCGCGATGCTCAGAGATGCCCAACGCAGCTTCCGCCAAGGGCCGGATGACATTCACATCAGCTCGAATCTTGTCCGTGATCACGGGCTGCGCATCGGCCAGCGGGTCAAGGTGAGGGTCCGCGCGCCTCGCGAACGCGGCAAGTATTTGTCCGGCCACGAGGTGCTCGAAGTGGAGGGAATCCCTGCTGCAGAATACCGTGCGCCGAAAGACTTCGATCACCTGACGCCGCTGTTCCCGGATCAACGCATCCATCTGGAGGGCGAGGGCATTGATTTCCTGGGCGTGAGGGCGATTGACCTCATCGCTCCCTTGGGCAAGGGACAGCGCGGCATCATCGTGGCGCCACCCCGCGGAGGCAAAACGATTTTGCTCAAGCAGATCGCACGTTCGATCCGCAAAAATCACCCCGATGCGGAACTGATCATTTTGTTGTTGGACGAGCGGCCGGAAGAGGTCACCGATTTCGAAGAAACCGTGGGTTCGCAGGTGTTTGCCTCGACGTTTGATGAATCGCCACGCCGCCATTCGCAGGTTGCGGATCTGGTCATCGAGCGCGCCAAGCGGCTGGTCGAGCAGGGCAAGGATGTCATTTTGCTGCTGGACAGCCTCACCCGCCTTGCGCGTGGACACAACTCGGCCATGCAGGGCGGCCCGATCGGGTCTGGTGGTGTTAGTCCGGTGGCGTTGCAAAAGTCCCGCAAGTTTTTCGGTACGGCACGGAACGTCGAAGAAGGTGGCTCGCTCACGATTCTAGCAACGGCTCTGGTGGAGACCGAGAGCCGCTTGGACGACGTGGTGTTCGAAGAGTTCAAGGGCACGGGCAACATGGAAGTCCGGCTCGACCGCGAGCTCGCCGAGCGCCGGGTTTTCCCTGCGATTCACATCCCTCAGTCGGGCACCCGCAATGACGACCGACTCTATCACCCAGACGAATTCCTCAAGGTAGTCGACATCCGCAAGCAGCTCGCGCAGATGCCCATCGGCGATGCGATCGAGACCTTGCTCTCGAATCTCAAGGCGACCAAGACCAATGCGGAGTTGCTCCTGCGGGGGCTTCGTTAGGCGGTACCTAATGGTGGGGGATTAGAAAGGCGGCGGGTTCATTTTCCGGCCCGGCAGAGTGTGTTTTTATCACAACTGCTTCGTTGACACTCGGGTGCTGGATGCTTAGCCTCCCGCGCCTTGCGCTGAGATGGATTGATCATTTTTCCATCCTCCAGCGATCAATGCTCACAACTCGATACCACCACAACGATGGCAACCAAAAAGAAGGCGGCGAAACCTGCCGCCAAAAAAAGCGCTCCGAAAGCTGCCAAATCCGCAGCGAAGAAGGCAGTCTCCACCAAGAAGATCAAATACGTCTACAGCTGGGGAGCTGGTAAGGCCGACGGCAACGGCGGCATGAAGGCACTCCTCGGTGGCAAGGGCGCGAACCTTGCTGAAATGACCCGGATTGGTCTGCCAGTGCCTCCAGGCTTCACGATTTCCACCGAGGTCTGCACCTACTTCTACGCCAACAAGCGCAGCTACCCCGTATCGCTCCAAGCCGAGATGGAAGCCGGTGTGAAAAACATGGAGAAAATCATGGGCTGCAAGTTCGGCGACGCCAAGGGCATGCCGCTCCTCGTTGCGGTCCGTTCGGGTGCTCGTGACTCGATGCCCGGCATGATGGACACCATCCTCAACCTCGGCCTCAACGACCAAACCGTCCTTTCGCTCGCCGCGGTGACCAAGAACGAGCGCTTCGCCTGGGATTGCTATCGTCGCTTCGTGCAGATGTATGGCGACGTCGTTCTCGGCGTGCAGAAAGCTGAAGGTGAAGACCACGAGCCCTTCGAAGTTGAAATCGAAAACTTCAAACATCAAAAATACGGGAAGGAAATCATTGATTCCGACCTCACCGCCGACGACCAGAAGGAGTTGGTCAAGCGCTTCAAGGCCCTCGTCAAAAAGCGCACGGGCAAGACCTTCCCAAGCGATCCTTGGGATCAGCTCCGTGGTGCGGCAGGTGCCGTCTTCGGATCGTGGATGAATGACCGCGCGATCGTCTATCGCCGCAAGTACAACATCCCCGCTGCATGGGGCACAGCCGTCAACGTTCAGGCGATGGTCTATGGCAACACCGGCGAAACCTCGGGTTCTGGCGTGGCCTTCACCCGTAACCCTGCGAACGGTGCCAACGAATTTTACGGGGAGTTCCTCATGAACGCGCAAGGCGAAGACGTCGTCGCGGGTGTTCGCACTCCCGAGCCAGTGAGCAAGCTGAAGGCTGCCATGCCGAAGCCATTCGCGGAACTCATGAAAGTCCGCTCCATCCTTGAGAAGCATTTCAAGGACGTGCAGGACGTCGAGTTCACCGTGCAAGAAGGCAAGTTGTTCATGCTTCAAACTCGTAACGGCAAGCGCACCGCCGCCGCCGCCCTCAAGTTCTCCATGGACATGGTGAAGGAAAAACTCATCGACTGGGAAACCGCCGTTCTGCGGAACCCTGCCGATCAGCTCGACCAGCTCCTCGCGCCGATCTTTGACATCGCCGAGGCCGCTAAAGCCAAGGTCATCGCGACCGGCCTCCCCGCCGGTCCAGGTGCTGCATCGGGCAAGGTTTACCTCAATGCCGATCGTGCGGTGTTGGCCGAGGCTCGTGGAGAGAGGGTTCTTCTGGTCCGCACCGAGACCAGCCCAGAAGACCTCCGTGGCATGATCGCTGCCGAAGGGATTCTCACCTCCAAAGGTGGCGTCTCCTCGCACGCCGCACTCGTTGCTCGTCAAATGGGCAAAGTCTGCGTTTGCGGTGCCGCCGGAGTGGACATCAATTACGAAAAATTGACCGTCACCGCATCGGGCAAAACCTTCAAGGAAGGTGACTACATGAGCATCGATGGTACCAGCGGTACGGTTTACGGCGGTGAGCTGAAAACCGCTCCGTCGGAAATCATTTCTGGCATCGTGAGTGGCGACAAGGCCGCCATGAAGACGGAGAAATACAAGAGCTTCCTCCAACTCATGAAGTGGTGTGAGCAATCCACACGCATGGCCGTCCGCACCAACGCAGACACACCGGAGCAAACCCGGATCGCCATGGCCTTCGGTGCCACCGGCATCGGCCTCACCCGCACGGAACACATGTTCTTCGAGGGAGACCGCATCGACGCAATGCGCGAGATGATCCTCGCCACCACGCTTGAGGCACGCAAGGCGGCACTCGCCAAGCTCCTGCCATATCAACGCGAGGACTTCACCGGCATCTTCACGACGCTCAAGGGATTCCCTGCGACGATCCGTTTGCTAGATCCACCTCTTCATGAGTTTCTCCCTACCACAAAGGAGCAACAACTCGACCTTGCGAAAAAGCTCGGGATGAAGGTTGAAATGATCATCCAGCGCTGTGCCGAGCTTCATGAACAAAACCCGATGCTTGGCCACCGTGGTTGCCGCCTCGGGATTGCCTATCCAGAGATCACCGAAATGCAGGCACGCGCCATCTTCGAAGCCGCCGCAGCCGTGGCGAAGAAGAAGATCAAGGTGAAGCCTGAGGTGATGATCCCGCTGGTCGGCTTCAAGCGCGAGTTTGATCTCCAAGCAGAAATCGTTCACAAGGTGGCGAAGCAAGTGATGGCGGAGACCAAGGTGAAGTTCGACTACCAAGTTGGCACCATGATCGAAGTCCCACGGGGTGCGCTCACAGCGGATCAAATCGCAGAGGGTGCGGAGTTTTTCAGCTTCGGCACGAACGATCTCACCCAAACGGCACTCGGCATCAGCCGCGACGACATGGGCGCGTTCCTTCTGCCATACGTCGAGAACGACGTCTTTGCGAAGAACCCGTTTGCAACGCTCGACACGACCGGCGTCGGCCAGTTGATGGAAATCGCAGTGGCCAAGGGCCGCAAGACTCGCCCGGATATCAAATTGGGCATCTGCGGCGAACACGGTGGCGATCCTGATTCGGTGGTGTACTGCCACAAGCTGGGTCTCGCCTACGTTTCTTGCTCGCCATACCGCGTGCCAGTCGCTCGCCTCGCAGCGGCTCAAGCGGCCATCGAGGAAAAGCGCGCTGCAACGAAAAAGTAATCCAAGGCCGCGGTTTGAAACCGTGACGCCTCACTCATGAAAAGCCGCCTCGGGAAACCGGGGCGGCTTTTTCCGTCCCGAGGTGCCGCAACCGCAGATCCATCCGCAGCGTGGCACCCGAAAAAGGGCACAAATTTCGCAATTTCCTCGGCCTTTCGAGCTTTGTCGGTTGCGAAGATGTGCGAGCATGCCAGAGTCGGGCAACAAATCAATGACCACAGAAAACTTGCAAGAACGGATCGCGGAGACAAGCGGATGGATTCAGGCGGTGAAGCAGGAAATGGCGCAAGTCCTCGTCGGCCAAGATCGGCTGGTGGACCGCTTGCTGATCGGTTTGCTGTGCAATGGCCACATC
>JAPJNB010000183.1 GCA_026461385.1 Akkermansiaceae bacterium | reverse complement strand
GGTTACCTCAGTATCGGTGCGGGTGGTGGAAAATATGGTGTTAATGTCGATCGCAGCAGGGTAGCCAAGCCAAGTTGGTGAGGTGAAGCCTGAGGCCCCACTCGGGTAAATCACCGTGAAGCCGAGGGCGGCACCATCAAACACCCCGTCGCCTATTGTAGTGGGTGCATTGCCCAGAAAACTCACACGGGTCAGGCTGGAGCAGCCATTGAACGCACTGTTCCCGATACCGGTGACGCTGGCGGGGATTGTCACGGTCGTCAGGCTGGAGCAGCCATAGAACGCGCCGTCCCCGAGCGTAATGACACTGTTGGGGAGGGCGATACTGGTCAGGCCAGTGCAGACTTCGAACGCCCAGTCTCCGATGCTGGTGACGCCGTCGGGGATCGTGATGCTCGTCAGGCTGGTGCAGCCACTGAACACCCTGTCCCCGATGCTAGTGACGCCAGCGGGGATGGTTACGCTGGTCAGGCTGGTGCAGCCCATGAACGCCCAGTCTCCGATGCTGGTGACGCCGTCGGGGATCGTATAACTACCAGACTTGCCTGTCGGATAGAGGATCAGCGTGGACTGGTTTTTATCGAACAAGACTCCCTCGATACTGCTGTAGTTTGCATTGTCGGCATCCACCGTCAGACTCGTCAGGCCGAAGCAGCCGTTGAACGCCCCGTCCCCGATATGGGTGACGCTGTTAGGAATCGTGACGCTCGTCAGACCGGAGCAGCCTTGGAACGCGAAGCCTGCGATGCTGGTGACGCTGTTAGGAATCGTGACGCTGGTCAGGCTGGAGCCGCCTTGGAACGCTGAAGTTCCGATGTGGGTGACCGGCAGGCCGTCGATCTGGTCAGGAATCGTGACGCTAGTCTCGCTGCCCGTATAACCGGTGATGGTTACCTCAGTGTCGGTGCGGGTGGAGGTGAATGTGGTGCTGGCGATCGCAGCAGGGTAGCCAAGCCACGTTGGCGAGGTGAAGCCTGAGGCCCCGCTCGGGTACAACACCGTGAAGCCGAGGGCGGCACCATCAAATACCCCCTCACCTGTTGTAGTGGGTGCATTGCCCAGAAAACTCACACGGGTCAGGCTTGGGCAGCCATTGAACGCACTGTCCCCGATACTGGTGACGCCAGCGGGGATCTTGACACTGGTCAGGCCACTGCTGCCTTGGAACGCGCCGACACCGATACGGGTGACGCTGTCGGGGATCGTGTAACTGCCGGCCTTGCCTCCTGGATAGAGGATCAGCGTGGTCTGGTTCTTATCGAACAGGACTCCCTCGATGCTGCCGTAGTTTGCATTGTCGGCATCCACCGTAAGACTCGTCAGACTGGTGCAGCCCTCGAACGCCCCGTCCGCGATGCTGCTGAGGCTGTCGGGGAGCATGACACTGGTCAGACTGAAGCAATTAAGAAACGTAGAGACCCCGATGCTGGTGACACCAGCAGGGATCGTGACGCTGGTAAGACCGCCACAGTCCATGAACGCCCTGTCCCCGATGCTCGTAATGCTGTCAGGGAGGGTGACGCTGGTCAGGCTGGTGCAGCCAAAGAACGCACCGAGTCCGATGCGGGTGACGCCCGCAGGAATCGTGACGCTGGTCAGGCCAGTGCAGCTACCGAATGCCCCGCCCGCGATGCTGGTGACGCCAACAGGGATGATGACGCTGGTCAGGCCGGTGCAGCCCATGAACGCCCCGTCCCCGATGGTCATGACGCCCTCGGGTAGGGTGATGCTGGTCAGACTGGTGCAGCCGCTGAACGCCATTAACCCGATGCTGGTGACGCCTGCGGGGATGGTGATGCTCGTCAGGCCAGTGCCGTCCTGGAAGGCGGAAGTTCCGATGCTGGTGACCGGCAGACCGTCGATTTGGTCAGGAATCGTGACGCTAGTCTCGCTGCCTGTATAACCGGTGATAGTTACCTCAGTATCGGTGCGGGTGGTGGTGAATGGGGTGCTGGTGCCTGTGATGGCGGCAGGGGTGCCGAGCCACGTTGGCGAGGTGAAGCCCGAGGCGCTGCTTGAGTGTCTCACAGCGAGAGCGGGGACCGCTTGCTTGCGCGCAGGAGCTTCCTTGATTTCGGCAGCTGAGGAGGTCGGGGATAAAGGCAGGAAAGGCCTGCCGCGAGCATCAATGGGTCGCGAAGGGATGGTTTCATAATTCAGGGGTTTTGATTCAGGTGGAGGTACGTGATTAGGTCAAAGGCAATCAGCGGCGAGCACATAAGAAAAATGCAACGAACCAGCGTCGTCGCCATGGCCGTTTCTGGTGTTAATATTCAAATTTAAGCTATGCGAACATAATTATTTTGACCGCTTTGCCAAGGCTATTTTGGCGGCGGTTTTTTGGCCGCATTGCGCCAAGTAGAATGACACCGGCGGGTCGGCAACAAAGGAGCTGAACAATTCAATTTCCCAATTCAATTTTCCAATTCAATTTCCCACACAAATAGAAAAGAACATCGAGCCGATAAGGAGATTCCGATTCGAGAGGTGGAATTAAGGTGGTATCCCATTCAGAAGCCGAGCCGAGTCATCGAGGCGATCCCGCAGCCAGTCCATCGGGAGATCCCAGTAAAACCCGACCCGTTCTGCTCCGGCACCCAATCCAGATTTGCGCCCATCCCCACCCCGACGCGCGTTTGAGTTGCACGCAGCGCCGCGATGCCTCATGAACAAAGCCGATGACGGGTCGGGAAATTCGAGAAGTGCTGGATCACGCCGGCGTGCTGCCAAGCAAACAACTTGGCCAAAATTTTTTGATCGATCCAAACATGGCCCGCTGGATCGTTTCGCAGCTTGAAATCACGGCGGACGATGCCGTGGTCGAAGTCGGTCCAGGCACGGGATCGCTGAGTGAGCACCTCATCGGCCAGGTGCGACGGTTGATCCTCATCGAGTTCGATGCGCGTCTTGCTGCGGCGCTCAAGGAGCGATTCCGCAATGATCCAAGCGTGGAGGTCCACCATGCGGATGGCGTGAAGTTCGATGGCCGCACGTTGTTCAAGCACCGCCCCCTGAAGTTTCTGGGAAATCTCCCGTATTCCTGCGGCGGCGCGATCATGAAGAATTTGCTCAGTCGGCCACACCCGTTTGAGCGCGCGGTCATCATGCTGCAAAAGGAAGTCATCGACCGTCTGGCGGCGAGACCCGGAACCAAGGACTACGGCATTCTCTCACTGCGAACTCAGGCAAACTGGGAGGTCAAACCCCTCAGGACCGTACCGCCCGAAGCATTTTACCCACAGCCAAAAATCGATTCGAGCGTCGCGGTGCTGACACCACGGACGACAGGCTTGCCAGTATTTGACTACCGGTTATTCGACGAATTGATCCGCCGCGGCTTCGCCCAACGCCGGAAACAACTCAAAAAACAACTCCCCGACGGACCGCCATGGGACGCGGTGACCGCCAGCCTTGGCGTCAGCACCACCGTCCGCGGCGAGGAGCTCGGTCTTGCGCAATGGGTCGACCTGACCCGCGCGTTTGATCCCCACCCGCTGAAGGACCTGCCGCAGAAATCGGGCGAAATCTTCGACGTGGTGGATGCCGATGACCAGGTGGTCGGCACGGCGACTCGCGGCGAGGTCCACGCTCAAAAACTCATTCACCGCGCAGTCCACGTTTTCGTGCTGAACAAACGCGGCGACCTGCTTTTGCAAAAACGCTCTGCGCTCAAGGACCTCTGCCCATCGCTCTGGGACTCCAGCGTTTCGGGCCACCTCGACTCCGGCGAGCCCTACGAAACCGCCGCCATCCGCGAACTCGAGGAGGAAATGGGCATCACCGCAGCAGCACCGCTCGAGGAAATCGCCCGCATTTCACCCCGTGAAAAAACCGGCTGGGAGCACGTCCGACTTTATCGCACCCGCCACGATGGCAACCTGCGCTTCCCATCGGCCGAAGTCGATGCCGCCGTCTGGTTTCCTCTCACCGAAATCGCGGCGTGGATTGCGTCGAGACCTGCGGATTTTGCACCGGGGTTTCTCGAGTGCTGGAAGGAATTCAACCACCTCTAACC
This sequence comes from Akkermansiaceae bacterium, assembly GCA_026461385.1. Classification (GTDB taxonomy): domain Bacteria; phylum Verrucomicrobiota; class Verrucomicrobiia; order Verrucomicrobiales; family Akkermansiaceae; genus Luteolibacter. The sequence goes on along the minus strand of JAPJNB010000183.1, from coordinate 23,563 downwards.
GATGCTACGCCTCATCACGCTTGCTCTCATTCTTGGCTCGTTGACCGCCTGCCAGAAGTCCCAGCCGGATTCGCTCGGCTATCAAATCATCTCGACCCGTGCACACGATGACACCTCGTACATCGAGGGCCTACAATGGGTCGATGGTCGCTTGTTTGAAAGCGCCGGGCTCTACGGCGCATCCACCCTCCGCGAGGTTAACCCCACGACCGGCAAAATCATCCGCAAGCGCCCACTCGCCAAGACCGTCTTCGGCGAAGGCCTCACCCTCATGGGCAACGAAATGTGGGTGCTCACCTGGAAGGAAAATACCGCCTACGTTTTCGAGCCAGACACCTTCAAGCCGATCCGCACCCACACCTACCAGGGCGAGGGCTGGGGACTCACCAACGACGGCCACCAACTCATCATGAGCGATGGATCCAGCACGCTTCGATTCATCGACCCGAAGGATTTCACCACCGCCAAAACCCTCGAAGTGCTGGACGGCAAGAGCCCAGTCATCAACCTCAACGAGCTGGAATGGGTCGACGGCGAAATTTTTGCCAACGTTTACCAGACGGATAAAATCGCCCGCATTTCGCCCCAAGACGGTCGCGTCACCGGTTGGTTGGACCTCGCTGGCCTGCGGCGGCAACTTGGCCAGCCGAACCGCGCCGAGGTGCTCAACGGCATCGCCTACGAGAAATCCACCGGCCACCTCCTCGTGACGGGAAAGTATTGGCCGCTCATGTTTGAAATCAAAGTGACGAAGAAATAACTGCTCCGCCTTGCCTGAACGCCGCTCCGACCTACCTTCACCCGCGCATGCCACTTCCCGACCCCAGCCTCGAACCCGCGATTCGCGATCCCAAGAAACTCCGCAACACCGCGATCGTTCTCGTGGTGACGATGCTACTCGGCGGCGGTCTTGTCTTGAAGGCTTACGAAAATTGGTCCCGCGGCCAAGCGTCGGACGATCGCCCCGCCGTGGTTTACCGCATCACCAAGGAGCGCGACCTGCGCATGCTTCGCCAAGATGGCAAAACCGTGGATCTCGCCGACCTGCGCGGCAAGGTGATCGCCCTCAATGTCTTCAGTCTCCGAGATCCGGAAATCGCCCGCCGCTCGATGGCGGTGATGAAACGCCTCGCAGCGTCCAGATCCGCAACGACCGATCTCACCTTCGTCTCGCTGGTCATCGATCCGATGCCCGCGGATCAATTGCTCACCACGCTCACCAACACCGCCAACACCGAGGGCATGAAACTCCCCCAATGGTGGCTCGGAAGCAACGAACCCAAGACCCTCCACAAGTTCATCAAAAACGAACTCAAGGCCAACACTTACCCGAACGAAAAATCTAACAAATGGGACTACGATCCCTCGATCGTCTTGATCGATAAAAATGGCCACATCCGCCGCGCAGTCGTCCCTCAAAAACGGGGCGGTGAGCCATTCATCGCGACCTTTGACTTCGAACAAGCGGCCGCATGGGACGCCAACCACGTCAAGACCGGCACCGCACGCAGCAACACCGAGGAACTCGAGGTCTTGCTCAATCACACCCTCGACAAACTTCTCGCCGAACCCCTTCTAAATCCATGAAACGCAACACCACCCTCACCTTGTTTTACACGCTTGTCGCCGCGATCTGCGTCGGCATTGTCAGCCTTGCGATGTGGCTCCGCAGCGGCCTCACGACGCCCTATCAAACAACCGCGATCGATACCGGCAAGGAGACCGCGCCCCAATGGTTTGAGATCGGCAAAGATCTAACCGCTACCAATCAAGCGAACGAAAAAGTGAAACTCTCCGACCTCCGCGGCAAGGTCTGGATCGTGGCAGAATTCTTCGCCGTCTGCCCACACTGCGCGGTGCGCAATGGCGAGGAGCTCCGGAAAATTTACGACGAGTTCAAGGGCCACCCAGACTTCCACATTGCCTGCATTTCCGTCGACCCCGAGAACGACCAGCAAGAACGCCTCAAAGACTACGCCGCCGCCATCGGCGCGGAGACCAAAAACTGGTGGTTTCTCAACGCCGGCGATGTGAAAACCACCCACAACTACCTCGAGCACGAACTCAAGTTTTTCGGCATCCGCGAGCGGACCGACCCATTAGACGTCGAGACCAATGGCCGCTACGCACACGACCTCGGCTTCATCCTCGTGAACCGCGATTTCAAGGTCGTGGGCAAGTGGCCACTCGCGGACGCTCGCTCGGATGAGGGAAAAAAACTCGACCCCGCGCTCTATCAAAAATTGAAGGACGAGCTTTTCGCCCGCATCCGTCTGGAGTTGAATCAGAAGCCTACCACCACCCCATAATGCCCTCCGAACGCTCCCAATGGCTCGCTCGCCCCGCGCAAGAGGCTCTCTCGAAAAAACTCGGCATCGCCGCGTGGATCCTTTCCGCCGTGGTCTTGCTTCTGGTGGTTGCCATGCAAAAAATCAAGCTGCCGCTGCCCGACGGCTGGTCCACCGCCGGCTTGCCTGCATTCCACGCCGCGATCAACGCGACCGTGGCCGCAGTGCTCGTCGGCTCGCTCACTTGCATCAAACTCGGAAAGGTGAAACTCCACCGCGCCACGATGGTCCTCGCGATGGTTCTATCGATCGTTTTCCTGCTTTCCTATGTGGCCTATCACATGACGAGCGCCCCGACCCGCTTCGGCGGTCAAGGTGGGATGCGCACGCTCTATTTCATCCTGCTCAGCACGCACATCGTCTCCGCCGCAGTCAGCCTGCCGTTCATCCTCTTCACCTTCATCGCCGGATGGACCAACCGCTTCGCCGCCCACCGCAAACTCGCGCACTGGGTCTTCCCGCTCTGGCTCTACGTCGCCGTCACCGGGCCGATCTGCTACTGGATGCTCAAGCCGTACTACGGCTGAGTTTCTGAACTTATCCCATTTGAATAGAAAATTTGATTGGTCATAACGACATTTTCCGTTACGATCATTTTCGTCATGAGCGATTTAGTTACCTTTTCACGAGCCTTGGCAGACCCCACGCGCTCACGAATCGTGAACCTCGTCACGAAGGATGCGCTTTGCGTCTGCGAGCTGGCCGACATCCTCGGAATGCCGCAGTCGTCGGTATCCAGCCACGTGCAAATCATCCGCAAGGCGGGATTGCTCGACAGCGAGAAATGCGAGAAATGGACGTATTTCCGCATCGCCCCCGAATACCGGAAGTTGATCCAATCCCTCATGGTGTTTTTCGCGGTCGCGGAGACTCGGGAATTCGAGAAAGACGCCGCAAAGGCAGCCAAACGCCTCGCCCAACGCGAGGGAAGTTGCTGCGCCGGACCCAAACGCCTCACCACCCGAAAGCACGCCACCGCATGAATCTATCCGAATTAAAATCACTCCTCACGGAGCATTCCGCCAGCCATTTCCGCATCCGCTTGCCAGATGGCGCTGCCGTTCCCGTTTCCTTTCACGTCACCGAGATCGGCCGACTTCAAAAAACGTTCCTCGACTGCGGCGGCAAACTCCGCGAATCCACCACCTGCCAACTCCAAGTCTGGGTGGGGGAGGATTACAACCACCGCATCGAAACTGGCAAAATGGCCGCCATCTTGGATAGGGCGAAATCAATCCTGCCCGACGATTCCGTGCCGGTCGAAATCGAATACGAGGATGGCGTGATTTCCCAATACACGATCCGTGAATTCGAAAAACTCGAGGATGCGATCGTGCTCGTCCTCGCGAACAAACACACGGAATGCCTCGCCCCCGAGCTTTGCGGACTCCCCAGCATCGACCGCCTTCCCCGTATCGGCGGGAGCGCGCCCTGTTGCGGGCCCACGGGATGCTGCTAAAACCACCAGCTCTCACCATCATGTCAGACAACGTCGCTAAAAACATGTCATTCATGGACCGCTACCTCACGGTCTGGATTTTTACCGCCATGGGGCTAGGGGTGCTGCTGGGGCGCTTCTTGATCCACGATCCCGAAGCATTTTTCGCCCCGATGACACTCGGGACGACCAATTTGCCGCTGGCGATCGGGCTGATCATCATGATGTATCCGCCGCTCGCCAAGGTCCGCTACCACGAGCTGCCCAAGGTGTTTGCCAACAAGCGAATTCTCGGACTTTCGCTGATCCAGAATTGGATCATCGGGCCAGTGCTGATGTGGGTGCTCGCCATTCTGCTCTTGCGTGACCAACCGGAATACATGGTCGGCCTGATCCTTGTCGGACTCGCGCGCTGCATTGCGATGGTGCTGGTGTGGAATGACTTGGCCAAGGGCAGCGGCGAATACGCTGCCGGGCTCGTGGCGCTCAATAGCATCGCACAAGTCCTGTTTTACAGCACTTACGCGTGGCTCTTCATCACGGTGCTGCCGCCATACGTCGGGCTGAAGTCGGTGGTGGTGACGGTTTCCATGGGTGAGATTTTCCAGAGTGTCTTGATTTACCTGGGCATTCCCTTTGCCGCCGGGCTCGCAAGCCGATGGCTTCTCGTGAAGGCGAAGGGTGAAACGTGGTACGAGACGGTTTTCATTCCGAAGATTTCGCCGCTGACCCTCATTTCCCTGCTTTTCACCATCGTCGTCATGTTCACTTACAAGGGCGATGCGATCATCCGCCTGCCTCTCGATGTAGCGCGCATCGCCATCCCGCTGGTGATCTATTTTGCGGTGATGTTTTTGGTGACTTTTCTCATGGCTGCCAAACTAGGAGCCGACTATCCCCGCTCGGCGAGTCTCGCCTTCACCTCGGCCGGAAACAATTTCGAGCTGGCCATCGCCGTGGCCATCGCGGTGTTTGGCCTGAAATCCGGTGTCGCCTTTGCCGCCGTGGTGGGCCCACTGATCGAGGTCCCAGCGCTCATCGGGCTTGTCCACATCTCGTTGTGGTTCAAACGCCACCTCTTCTCGACGGCTGCCTAACCTTTATCCCACCCCATGAAACCACCTGCCATCCTCATCCTCTGCACCGGCAATAGCTGCCGCTCTCACCTCGCCGAAGGCATCCTCCGCGCCGCGCTCAACGAACAATTCCGGGTCGCCAGCGCCGGGTCCAAACCCGCGGGCTATGTCCACCCACTCGCCATCAAGGCCATGGCGGAAATCGGCATCGACATCGCCGATCACCACTCGAAGCACATGGACGAATTCCTAGCCGATCAAGTCTCGACCGTCATCACCGTATGCGGAAATGCCGACCAAGCGTGCCCAGTTTTCCCTGGCCAAGTGAGTCGCCACCACTGGGGTTTCGATGATCCAGCGCACGCAACGGGCACCGAAGCCGAGCAACTGGCTGTTTTCCGCCGAGTCCGGGACGAGATCGCGCGCGTCTTCAACGCCTACGCCGCCGGGCTTTTGGATGCCGGGAAGTCGCTTGGCTAAGCCAGCGCACGAGCCATAAAAAACCCCTCTTCCCGCTGGACAGGAAGAGGGGTCTTGTAAAAAGGACTGTTGGGAAGATCAGATTCCCAACGCCATCAGCCAGATCAAGGCTGGGTCACCTTCAGGCGGGTGAACAATTTCCCATTCGATGCCTTGCTGGTCGGGACGTTCACCGTTTGAGCTCCGGAAGTGGTTGGAGTGGTAACGTCTGTGGCCAACCACGTGCTAAGATCCGTGCTGTACTGAACCACTGCCGTGGTGTTGCCTACCGATGCAGCGCTGCGGGTGAAGCTCACTGCGAGGTTATTGCCTGAGATGACAGCGGCTGGACCGGCCGACGGGTTGGAAACCGATGGATTGCCGCCGAGGACGAATTCCGTCAAATTGCTAAGGCCATCTCCATCTGGGTCAGCAGCCGATGCCTTGTCAGCGGTCGCGGTAATGGTGGTGTATCCAGCGATCCACGACTCGAATGGCGTTGCGGTGGATGCTGCGATTCCAGCGACAAACGACACCTTGCCACTGCTGTTTATCGTGATGGTGCCTTGGAAATCTCCCGTGCGCAGCGTGCCATCGATCTCGTTGGCTTTACCGTTTACCGCGACGATCCGATAGAGGTCTAGAGCAAACTCCACGGTACCTGCAGATCCAAAGTTGCCGAAGGCACTCGCATCCCCTTGCTGCTGGATGCCACCCCCAAACACTCCGAAGGCCGTTCCTTGGAAATTTGAACCATTGAAGGTGGTGACTGGCTGTTTATCGTCGATTTGCGAGACCGATGTTGGAGAAATGATGAGCTGCGCATCATAACCCGTTGGGAAACTGGTACCCACATCACCAAAGATGTTATTCTGCGTTAGGATTGCGGCGGCGGCGCCCGTCATGTCGGTGTTTGATCCGACAGTTGGCGCTGAGGAATTTGAGGAACCAACTGAGCCAACAGCATTGCGTGCGGCAGACACGTATAGGGTTCTGGATGCATCACCATTAACGACTACAGAGGAGGTGCTGCTTACATTATAAACTCCAGCAGCACCGACGTAGACGTTAGGATCGCTTGCCCAGCTGGCACCGAAGGCGGAAGTCAGCGTAGCATTTAGATCTACGATGTTGAGCTTGTTCGATGCATAGGTGCCAGCAGTGGCACCTCGAAAACTAGAGGCGCTGCCAAGGTCCGCATAAACGGTGTTGGTGCTGCCGACTTTTTGAAAGGTCAACAAGAGGTCGCCGGTTGCAAAGTGAGTGTTGGTGGCTACCGCAGGTAGAGCGAGAGCCAGCGATAGGGCCGCTGCCGTGAATAAGGAAGGTTTCATTGAAGTTTGTTTCATAAATATTTGGTTGAGTATGGATTTCTAAGGTGAGGCGTGGATGTGAGTAATACAATTGTGGATGCAAACAAGTGCCGCTGACATGACGTAAATGGAGGTTAGGGATCCATCGAGTTCGTGCAAACTCCGCCATGTGACAAATTCGTCACAAAATCTATTTCGACTGATATGAAGGGCCTGATGATGTTACCCATCTAAAGACCGCAGGCAAGCGGATGAAAAATTCTTGACGGAGGACACACACCACAAATTGACCTTAGACCGGAACGATGAGGATGTTTGAAGTGATTCGATGCTGGCTGCCTAACGGTGGCCCAAGTGACAAAATAGTCACCTTAGAATTCTAGGAAACCTTTGAGTAAATGAAATTATAGCTAAGTGTTTCGAGATATGGTAGGACGCGACGAGCGTTCCATCCATTCCCGGTTCTGAGATCCTATTAACACCAAAAATAACAAGACAATGAAATCTAAATATAAACGTGGCGCCCTACTCATGGTTGCTTCGTCGTTCTTGGCAAGCATCCCTGCCATGGCCGCGAACACCTTCTACAATGCAGGCGATCTCATCATGACCTTCCAGATGGTAGGCAGCACCAACACGGTTTATGCCGATCTCGGAGCTGCCACTACCTACCGGAGAGCTGCTAGCGAATTCGGTACCTTGACCAACGTATCGAATATTGCCAACTTGAGTACGACCTTAACTGCTGCGTTTGGTGAAGGTTGGGCATCCAATACAAATATCTACGCTGGCCTCGCTGCGGTGCGCTCAATCAGCAACACTTCAAGCGCCGTCGTCAGTGGCGACGCATCACGAACACTTTATATCTCCGCGTCGCGGAGCAGTATCGGTTCCGCAGGCTATGCAAACTCCAGCACTCCAACCGTTGGGACCAACACCGACATGACGTCAGCTGCATCCGCAATTAGCGCACAAAACAACGTGCTCGGCACCTCATACAGCGTGGCCCAAACGGTCTCGCTTTCCGATGTTTCTTTGATCGACGACAAACAACCAATCACCACCTTTAGTGGTGCGAATTTCCAAGGAACAGCATTCGGCGTGTTTGGTGGAGGCATTCAGCAGCAAGGAAGTGCTAGCAGTTTTGGAAGTGTCGGCACGGTTGATAATGTCGAGTTTGCTCTCGACCTCTATCGGATCGTGGCAGTGAACGACAAAGCCGGCGAACTCAATGGCGCCCTCCGCACAGGTGAATTTCAAGGAACCTTCGTCCTCGACAATAGTGGTTCCGTCTCTTTCATGACCACCATCCCAGAGCCATCTGCCTTCGCCCTTGCTGGCATTGCGGCTGGATCGTTCGTTCTTCGCCGCCGCAGAGGCAACTAATGCATCATCTCTCCTAATCATCCGAAAATCAAACCACACACAACCTATCCAAATATGAAACCTACATTTATTCTTGGCCTCAGCGCCCTCGCCCTCGCCGCCACCGCATCTGCGGACGTTACCATCAACGTCACTGGAGCCACTGCCTTTCGCTCCGCTGCGCTGACCAGTATCAAGGCAAAATTTGCCGCAGGTGGCAGTTATAAGTACGCTCACGACCAAGCCTCCGGCTCGTTGACCAGCTCCACGTATTCGATCTTTATCGGGACCTTCCCAGGGATCAGCGGAACCACCACCATGCGTTGTTGCTTCACCGGTTCTGTCGAAGGCATTCGTGCACTGGCACTTGCTCCTGCAAGCGATCCATCGCCACCAAAGTACCTTCCTGCGAGCGTTGCAACGACAGCAGCCGCAGCAAGTGGTGGTGAGACAGCATCAGTTGCCACCTCGGGTGCGACGACGGCAGATTCCGACATCGCATTTTCTGATGTGACCGCTGCATCGACACCCTATGCGAGTTCGGCTAGCTCATTTACCACTGACGCCGTTGGTGTGATTGTTTTCACGATGATGACCAACGAGGGCTCGACCATCACCAACGTGACCTCGCAGCAATACCGCTCATTGCTGACTCAGGGCTACCAGCCAAAGAGCCTGTTCACGGGAGTTGCCAGCGATACATCCAACGTTTTTGCTGTGGGTCGTAACGACGCATCTGGCACACGTACCACAGTGCTTGCTGAAATTGGCTATGGCATCACTACCTCGGTGAACCAATATTTTACCAACACGACATCGGGCAACACGATCACCCAGCTCAAACTGTGCGATACCAGCGCGACCTATGCATCTACCGTGTGGGGCCAAAACATCGCCGGTAACGGTGGCTATGTATCTGGAAGCGGTGTAAAGACCGCCTTCGGCTTGACGAGTAACTCCACCCAAGTGGTCGATGAGACAGGCGCTGAAAGCTTTGCAGCCGCACCCATCTCTCTGATCACCTGGCTGGGTGTTAGCGATGCCGGATCTGCCAAAACTGCAGGAGGTGTCCTCTGCGCATACAATGGCGTTTCGCTCGATCTCGCTGGTACCAGCAACGCTCTTAGCACCGCTGATAAGGCGAAGATCGCGAACGGCTCCTACACCGCATGGGGCTACGAACGCATGTTCCGTAAGAACTCAGCTTCTACCGATGTCCAAACGGCCTATACCGGTATCAAAACTGCGGTTCCTGCGAATATCGGTTCTGCTGGATTGCCTATCACGGACCTAGCCGTAGGCCGTTCTACGGATGGCGGCAATGTTGCTCCAATCAACTAATGAAGTGAGTTCCTTCAAGGCGCGCTTTTGCACCTTGTAAGACCTCGGTGATTTTTCAAAGCTGGCATCGGGCATCCCGGTGCCAGCTTTTTTCTTCCCCTCCGCTTTTCCGTTGGAGTCGAAGCTCCGCTAACCCATGAATCGTCCATCCACTACCCTGTTGCTTACCCTTGCACTGCTTGCTACAGGCGGTGCGCTGATCTTGTGTCTGCAACCGCTAACGTTCGAAGCCACCACGGAAGCCAAAGCACCCGCTCAGCCGGTTTCTTCACGCCGAGAAGTAGATCCCGCCGTGGCCACTCGTCAAGGCTCAGTGTCAGCCACAGCGAGGCCACAGAAAAAGCACCCTTTAGCAACCAAGATGGCACCGCCAAGGTCCCGCAGCCATCCCGCTACAAATGATCAAATCACTGCCTCGCCTCAGGCAAATGCACCGATCCCCGAACCCGATCATGCCGGCTCTTCATTGCAAATCGTCCCAGAAGCGGCTGCAACTGGGGATAATCCATTCCTGCCTGCAATTCAGTTAGCAGAAGATGTGCGATTGCCGGCCGCATTGATGCCGCATCAAACCGCCAACGAGTCTCCTGCGGTTACTGCTGCTAGGATTGCGATTGGCGAAAGGTTTTACCGAGAGCTACAAGAAATCGCCGCCAATCAAACTCCAGTGGAAGCAGCTGTACAAGCTCCGGCGGATGCAGATGTACAAGCTCCGGTGGATGCCACCGTGCAAGCTCCAGTGGATGCAGCTGTGACCACGGTGATTCATCAAAGTCGAGCCACAGAAAACGCTCTCAGACGCGCCAATGAAGAATACCGCGCACTTTTCGGCGACGAGGCCTTTAATCGAAAAACGATGGATACTCACCTTGAAGTCAAGCTGCCGGTCGATGTAAGCCAAGACCCATGAGCACGGACTCGGCAACTCAGGTATCTTGCGCGCAATTCACCACTTTAGGATTATCTCTGTAAGGGGCTTCAGCCGCGATCCTTTATTTCGGCTGAGATGGTTTTGGGTGAATCAACTTGCTCAGTTCAATCGCCCGCTCACTGGCGGCCTCCATATCACCACTCTTCAGGGCAGGCAGGCTACCCTGGAGCTCTTTTTTGGCAGTGATCTCGCCTTGCTCCGATGAGATCGTTAGCCAGGCAAGGGCCTCAATGCGCGTTTCCTTGGATTCGGATAGGGCCCCCAGCGTGCGCCCCAGATTGCTCTGGGCTTTTAAATTGCCTTGGATTGCGGCTTTCCGAAACCATTGCTGCGCCATCGCCATGTCAAGTGGCACGCCCCACCCATACTCATGCAAAACTCCAAATTTATTTTGAGCATCTGCGCTACCCGCTTCGGCAGCGATTTTCAAATATTTTGCCATTAGCTCATGGTTCTTCTCGACGCCATGATCGCCGAAATAAAGGATGCTTCCATAGACTGCTGCTGCTTCGGAAAAGTTTTGATCCGCAGCTTTTTGAATCCAGCGTAGCGCTTCTTTGCATTGGGCTTCCGGAACGACGCCCGTGTCGTCTTGGCCCTTTAGCAATAGATTACCCAGATTTAGCTGAGCTCTGGCGGAACCTTTTTCTGCACCTTTGCGGAACCACTCAATCGCTAAAGTATCGTCCTTGGGAACCACCAGCCCCACGCTATAGAAATAACCTAAGCCGCCAATGGCATCGGCACTGCCTTGATTCGCAGCGGCCTTCATCAAGTCAAAGGCCTTCTGCGGATCTCTGGGCACGCCTTCGCCTCGGAGGTAGGCGCGAGCAAGTTGGTATTGGGCAGTGGCATCGCCTTGATTGGCAGCCGCCTCCATCTCGGTTACAGATGGGGATTTCAGTTCTTGTGCGCTGACCTTGTAAATTCCGCACAACGACAACGTGACAGCACAAGCGAGGTATCTCATGAGGTAAGGAGTTGGTGAAAGGTGGCTTTTGAATCAAGGAGCTTTCTCTTTTTCAGATTCGTCTTCGGCCGAGCCACCGCCATAGCCGATCACATCGACGGTAATGATCGACAGCACATCGCTGGCTGCCGCGGTTCCAGTCGCTTTTGCGGGCTCAGCTTTGGTCACGGCGGCGCTGGCTGCAGCTCCGGAATTTGATGCGGAGGTCACGGAGGCCACGCTTGGAGCACTCACCGCCCCTGGGTTGGTGCCTGTGCTCGTGCCGCCAGTTGCGATGTTAGAGGAATTCAAGACGACCTGCGCAGCGATGTTGAGATTCCCCGTGACCCGGATTCCCGCGTCACCTGCATCGACATAGCCCTTAGGGGCGACGAGGTCAACGTTGCCCGCCTTAACCCCTTCAACCGAAGCCAAAACGCCAATACCTCCGCCAGTGGCTAAGCCACCAAGGTCGGTTTGAACGTCGGCGCTGGTGATATTGATGAGTACCCGGGTAGGTGGAGCAGTGACCACAGTCTTCGGCGAGGTGCCAGCAGCGATGTTTCCAACCGAAGACCACATTTTGATATCGCCACCTCGAAGGGTGAAGATTCGCGCTTGGCCAATCGATACATCCTTGTGGGTAAAAGTAGAGATCTCTCCACCATACTCGGTTACGATACCCGGAGGTGTGAGCGGATTACCAAAAATGGTCGATGCCATGGTGATTCCGCCGCCCACCGCACCAAGGCTGATTGATCCGCCATTGGTCGTGCGGATATCTCGTGCTTGGGTAAGAATGTCGCCAACGGGCTTACTGGCTCCAAATAAGGTCTCGATCGCAGCATAGCCAGCATCGTAGTTGCCAACATCAGCAGCTTTTCGGCCAGCATCGCGCAAAATCTGATAGTATTTTTCTAAGGCGACAATCGCCCGTTGTTCGGTGGACAGACCATCGAATGATCCCTGCCATCCCAACTTCTTCAGATAAGCCGATTGAGAACCGTCGGTTCCATTCGGAAGGTATTTGTTGATGAATGCATCGATGTTCATCGAGCTCAATGCTAGGCCACCTGCATCGTCAAACCCATTAGGCGCAGAAACTCCAGCGAGAACAATGAGGTCCGCCCCAGCGAATGGCAGGCTGAGATTCCGAGTGTTACCAATACTCGTGATGCCGACGCCCGTCCCATCACTGAAGTTCGCTCCTGTTCCGAGATCGACATGTCGCCCGCTGTGAATCTCTAAAACGCCCGGCCCATTGATCTGGATATCACCCGCTGACGCGCTCGTGCGGTCTCCTGATGCCGTGCTATGCAATGCATCTCCGATAAGGTTGCCCAAGTTCAGGTTGTTTGCGAGTGAGCGAACACTTGCATTTTCTGCAAATGGGATGATGTCACGACCAGCAGAGACTAAAGAAATATCAGAACGAGAGACACCTTGCAGATAAAACGATATATCTGCTATGTCACGCTGCGCCATGATTCTAGCGGCTTTGGGAGAGAATAGCGTCAGCCCAGTGATATCACCGCCTGTTGCGTAAAGATGCACTGGCTTGGTATCACCCGCATGCAACAGTGACGATGCATGCAACGCTTGTTTGACTGCACTCGTTCCCGCAAGTCCTTGCGATGACCCGGTCTCACTTAGAGCAAGATTGACGTTTTGTAGCGCATTCGAATTGCTTTGAGCTGCATCATTCCGCGAGCGACCAACGAGAGCCTGGTAAGCCAGCGGCGATGTCGCCCCGGGCAGCAAGTTGGGATCGGTATCTGACAGGTTGATGCTCGAGGAGGTCCAAACTTGCACCTGGCGCCCGTAAACGCTACCTGAGCCTGTCTTCTGTAAGCCGACAATATTGTGATCAGCAGCCAACTCCAAGTCCCCGGTCGATGACGGGAACATCGTCCAACTACCTACGAGGTTGAGGTCACCCCCAAAGGAGGTACTCCTCAGGTTGGGTGCAGATATTGTAAATACACTGCTAAAGCTAGAGAGTCCAAGCTCGGAGAGGCGCAGCCAAGGCTGGAAGTTTGAAGCATTGTTTGCTGAGTTATCGCCATTGAAAAATCCTTGGCTCGTAAACCAAACGCTCATGATCGACCGCGCAGCAGTATCTCCAGGCAGATTGACTGCCGTTCGGTGAGTCACATCGCCACCATATGAGGCGACAGCAGCGCCTGCATCACCGGAGTAAGTGTTGAAATACGTCTTATACCAGAACCGGTTGTTGATCCCTTGCGGGAGAAGAAATGGATTCGCAACGGGCCCAATCAGCACATCGCCCCGAGCGGACACATCGAACTGAGACTTGCCGACAAACAAAGTGGTCGGCATCCAGGTGAGAGGATCAAGCGGAACCGCCCCATACGGGTCAAGTATTCCTAGAGACGGCGAGCGCGCGGCATTGGTTGTAATTTCACCACCTGCAAAAAGTGAGCCCTGGCCACGCTCGACATAGTAAACGCCCCCATCGATGTTCTTTCCCGCGCTCACCGACACGTCTCCACCACCGAGCTCCAAAAGTTTGTTGGCATCCGGCGCGATATTGAGGAATTCGGGTGCATCGGATACCAAGCCGAAATCAGGATTCTTCACACGGCCGGCCATCCTTGCGTTGGTCGGACTGACGGCATCGACATTCACGACGTCGTGGCCTGCGACCAAATTCACATTACCGCCGCCCAATGCACCGACCCCTTGGAAGAAGTTGCTGAAATCGATCCACCAAGTGGTGGATGTGGCTTTGTCGTTGATGTTCGTTGCGTTTTGTAGAGTTGTACTCGTTCCAAATCCACCATCGCTCGCAAATAGGCCAGTGGCCGCATCCACATAGCCTCGGCGATAGAGCCAGTTGGTTGGCATCTCACGACTTGAGTCAGCGGTTAGAACTCCATTCAACAGGGTGTAATGCCCGATATCGGCATGTGCTACCACTGAGACATTGCCACCTGCCAATGACCAGACCGCGGGATAGAGCTGCTGAGTGCTACCCAAAGTTCCACTTGCGCCACCTGACTGACTTGGGCTGAGCGTTGCAGTGGCAGGAATCACCGGAACCACAAAATCACCCGTGTTGAAGATGGTTGTTGGCACGGGCAGCGCAACACCTGCGGTGTAAATCGTCGAAAACTGGTTCCGCAGTTGGACATCGCGTCCCGCACTGATAGCGATGTCACCCGTGCCTGTGCGAATGACTTCGAAGCGGTTGCCTTTATTCGTCGTCGACGTGGAGATCCGGATGGTATCTGCCGTTTGCCCAAGTGACTCAGTAGCCGCAGCCAAACTGGTGGTGAGAGTGTTTGGAACGGGCGGATAAAACTCGCCCACAAGCACAGATCCCTTGCCGGGCTGAGCCAAGTCTAGACTAGCTGACGAGAGAACGCTGCTGAAATTACTGGCCGCCATGTCTGCGCCCGCAGTGAGACGATAGGACCATGACTGCACGTTAGTCGGCAGCGTGTTTTTGATCGTCATGAGCGACGCGAGCCACATCAGGGAATGACCGTTGTCAGCAAATGTCTGTGCAGATCCTTGCGTGATGGGGGTGAAGCCATCGCTCAGGGTGTTGTTGAAAACGAGATCTCCCGCGGCCCGAAGCGTCAAGACGCCCGGCGCTCTACGGCTACCGTAACGGAAACTTGAAAGGTCCCAGTCGGCAGTGGCAAGAGCTTCGGAATTTGTCGAACCTGAGGACGTGTTATTCGCGCGGCCTAGAGTGAGGTCGCCTGTGAGGTTCACCATTTCAACGCCAGGGGCGATCACCAACAGTGAGTCGAGGACACTCGGATCATCTGCGCCCGTTAGAAGCCTGCTGCGCATGGCCACTTCATTTGAATTGCCAGTGCCTGCCGCGCCAAGGAACGCAATTGCGTCTGTATTGATCAGTTGCCGCTGAGCGATATTGAGTACCCCACTGGATGGAGTATAGACCTTGTAGCCCTCTGCGACAATCGCCGAGGCTCCTACAATTCTTGATTCGATGGCATCGATCCTAAGATCATTGTTTCCAGCAGTACGCGGTGCCCGCAGGTGAAGCGTTCCCGTGAACTTGCCTTGAAATGCGCTAGAACCCACCTGGGTGTAATCACCCGCCACATAACTCGCAACGCCGAGGTTGATTTGTGAGCCAGACTGCAAATCGAGCAAAGCCGTTGTGTCTGCAATTCCATTAGAAGACGTCCCCGCCTCCAGTTGAATGGATCCGCCCTTGCCGGCACTGTTGAACTGCTGCGCCGCAACGTTCAAAACCGAACCAGAAGCAACCGTTAGGTTGTGACTTGCGGTGATACCAATGGACCCACCGGTCTGGCCAGATGCGTTGATCTGTCCATTAAGTAAAATACTGCCTTGGTCGACCGACAACTGAAACGCATGACTGCGGATCGTGTTGCCAATGGTGAGGTCACCGCTGCGAATTCTGAAACTGCGTGACTTAAAGAAGCCCCCACCGTCTAGCACCGTGGAAACCGCAGCAAATGAGCTCGTTTCACTCGCAGCAAACGAGCGCACATCCATCAAGATGCTGCCAGAATTCTCCGAGGCAACCGCTTCGCCGTGCAATCCACCAAGATTAACAAATCCTCCTTGGGGTGTCCGAATGTTGAGAGTTCCGGCATTGCCACCCGCCGATGCTGCGGCCACACTAACCGATCCCGCTGCACCTAGAATCACATCGCCGGTCGTTGCCTCTAGGGTAATCGAACCCGCATCTGATGTGCGCGTTAGATCATTGAATTTCCGGGAAGTCCCAGCAACCGACAGCGTTCCACCTACTTGCAAGGGTCCACTGAGCGCATGAAGCGCGAGGTAGCCACTCGGCAAAAGGATGCTTGTATCCGCGATGATACTCGCTCCCGTCACGGTAAGACTGGCCCCGAGATCCTTCGCGGCGGATGGCACCGAACTTGAGCCTTGAGAGAAGCTGATTGCACCGCCGGCTTTCATCGCATAGTCCGAGGCCTTTGCTCCGGTGATCAGTGGCGTGCTCGCAAAAAGATTTCCAGCGGTCTCAAGAGATCCGCTACCCTCAAAGAGAACTTGTGTTGAGGCATTGAGCCGCAGATCTTGAAACCCTGCCACGGCAATGGAATTCGCCCCGAGATGGATTGATGCACTATCGATCTGCAAAGAACCAGATCGCAAGCCTGGGGTGACGGGTGCGACGCCCTCACCCGAGTTCTGGAGGTAAACATCCGCGGCATGGATGTTTACCTGACCGGCTCCCTGCTGGTACCCACGAAGAGCGCTTCCAGAAAGGCTAATGCTTTTTAAACCAGAACCGCCAATGCTACCGCTGCCGTAGAAGTCGATGCTACGATAACTTTTAAGCGTCAGTGATTTGGCTTGCTGCGCTTTTTCAAGGGTTACGCCGGCAAGGGTCAAATGGGGGGTCATCAACGAGCCCTCACGGTTTGATGTCGCATTGTCAAATACGATACTGATTTGACCGCTGCTCATCGTGAGTGCACTGGCCGTCACGATTGATGATGGCGAGACTGAGGTGCCGTAAGTCGAGTCCAGCAGAACCGCTTGGCCACTGATATTTGCGCCAGCGCCAATGGTCATCAGCGGCGTGGTGGAACCCACCACAGAACCCCGAGAAACAGTAGCGGTGGGGTTGCCAGTTACCTGTAACAGGGCTCCATCTCCGTGAATCATGATCGGCAGCGCACCCCTCGAAACAACACCTGATGCGCTGAGCGATGATCCGTTGCTCAAGGTTAGCTCCCGGCGAGAAACTAAAATGACTTCTGGTCCTTGCAGCGTGCTACTGCTGGAGTTGTCCAAGGTGAGCTGGTCAGTGCCCACCTCGATCGTGGTGTCATTTTCACGGTTGCTGCGGATTCCGCCGATCAACAAGCTATTGACCCCCCATGAACGCAACACATCCACTTGCAAAGCAACCTGTGGCCCGGCCGCTGGACTCGCGGATGTGCCTGCCAAGATAATACTGGCAGAACTGCTGATATCCACTGCAGATCCACGGCCAGCTGCATCAGAAAGCAAGCTCCCCTGCAGCTTCAACGACACGGTTCCCTTCAATGCCGCATAGCCTGCATCCTTCGGCTTTGCCTGGGATTCGCTCGCGGCTGTGATGAACGAATCCGCATTGTAGATCGCATAGGATGCACGGTTCCGGATGACATTGGTGGAAGCCACCTCAAAAGTTGAGCGGGTCAATGGCGCCTCACTGGGCCGATTGAAGGCATTGTCGATGTAGCCCGAAACGAGGTTCGCTCCGTCGACCATGGCGAGGCCGCTTGTGAGGGCAGTTCCTCCCGGTGTTACCACGAAGGCACCAGCCATGACCGCATAAGCTCGAGGAAGAAGGGTATAGGTTCCAGCAGGAAGTCCATCGCTTGCGTCGAGGGTGATCGTATCCCCAACTTTTAGGCCTGCACTGACGTACCCTGGTGCGCCTGCAAGCGAACTTGAGTTGGGTCCATTATTATAGACACCAAAGGGAGAAATCTTGGAAGCAAACCGAGGAACGATGGCAAATGACTCTGCGACCTTGGACCAGTAAAGATTACCCCCTGGAGTTTGACCGCTGTGTCGAACCCTCGCCGACCACGTGGAGCCATTGTAAGTGACGAGAGTACCAGGTTGATAATCCACACCCGCTCCCCATGCGGCCGATGGAGCTCCTAATAGATCCATGGTGCCGCCATTCCCAGCAATCCACCGGGTGGCAAAAAGGTCGCCACCTCCCGAGAGATCAATCACAGCCCCTGCGTTCATCTCAACGCTGCTGCCCGACACATGCACCGATTTCTCAGGCATTCCGGATAGGGTCACATTCACTCCACGCGGGTCAATCCATGTCAAGCCATCGGGACTGATGCCAAACGGGATCTCCAAGCCTTTCGCCGAAACCGAGGTAACGCTTTGATCTAACAGCGTGACTTGTTGGGTCCTCGGCGTCTCAATGGTGAGACCCGCAATGATGTTGGTGGGCCGATCCAAGTCGGAATCACTTAAATCGATGTCCGTACCATCCCAGCCAAGGCGGATGGAACCCAGTGGTGCGCGAATGACTCCGCCTTGGAGGATATTTGACGCGTAAATTCCCAGGTTTCCACCGGCGGAAAGTGGAGCGATGCTTGGCCCCGAAGCGAGAATCGTAACAGATCCAGCGATGCCAGAGTGGTCGTAGGCAAAGATGTCAAAATTGCCGAGGGTCGTTGGATAGATTTGTGCAGCTTTAAGAACCAGATCCCCCGACATACTGAGGGCTCCATTGCCACGAATGTCACCACCTTCTGCCGTTAGAGTTGCATGTCCGATGTTCTGAAGCGAAAGGGTTCCCAAATCAATCGAAGCTGCAGTCAGCCTAAGATCCCCTGTTCCATAGGTGGGAGCAAATTGATACTGGTTTGATGGGAATGCTGGATCTTGCTGGAACGGGATGAGAACATCATTTGGATGTTGTGGGGTACGGAACTCTTGACCGATAGAAAGGTAGGATCCGGATAGATTGACGATGTCATCCGCTCGGATCACTCCACCTGCGGCAAGCCGCACGGCACCCCTTGCTCGTATGTCAATTTTACCCTTAAAGTCGACATTGCCCCCAAACGGAATTGGCGTTGCAGCAGCTTGGTACTTACCACCAAGACTCAACGAGTCAAAAGATCCCTCGGTGAAGCGATCCACTGCAAAAAATCCCGTGTTTCCATACGCAGCACCTTTGGCATCAAATAGTCCGAGTCCAACTCCAAGCGAAGCAGTTGGATTGACAATGGCATTGCTACTCTGCTTGACGATCAGATTCACATCCGCAGCCGTTCGTGATTGGCCTTCGTTGTAGAAATTTCCTGAAGATAGCGAAAGCTGTCCGCCGACTGCGGTGACGCCACCCTTCGCCCCACTGAGTGTTGCGTCTGAAAGCAACATCTGCGTACCCGTGAGATCGATCACGCCGCCATTGCTATCAACTCGGGTCGCGATGAATCGTTGCTGAAACGGTGTGGAATTCAAACCTGCAATTCCAGTAACTCCCGGTTGAACCACCGTGGCTGGATCGAGATCCAAAATGCCTGAGGCACCATCGACATTCAGCGTGGAGCCATTTTCGGCTAGAATGTTTCCAGAAATCGAAATGGTACCACCGCCATAAACCTTCCCCACCCGTCGCCCATAGACATCGGGAATAAGTTGGGTAGTTCCGGCGGTCTTTAATGTGGCAGCCCGGCCAAGATGCACCGTGGGCAACGCTTGGGTCGTCGACATCCGTTGCGATGCGGTGAGTGGGAACGCGCTCGCACCGGTGACGGTGATACTGCCACCTGGCGCGATCACATCGCCTAGGAGGGTCACTGTGCCGCCTTTAAACGAAATGCTTGCGCCTGCATCGCTCAAAATCTCAGCACCCGCTCCCATGAGAATATCGCCGCGTATTTCTAACTGCTCTAAAGTAAACGGATCATCTGAGCCAAGCGCAACGAAGCTCATGCTCACTGGGGAGCGCACGCCTAGAGCATTCAAGAATCTCTGCAACCTAAAGGCCCCATTCGCAGAAGAGTCAGGGATGGCAATCAAGCTTTCTGCGAGTGGATTGATCTTTGCCCCCCCCGTAATGGAGATCGCTGGGAGGTAGGAGCCAATCAATGCACTCGTTGGGGTTCCTGCAGCGCCAATACCAGTCAGTGCATACTTCGCAAATCCACCCGTTCTAAAGAAATCCTCATTCAATTGAAGTTGACCCGTGTGGGCTAAACCTCCGATCTGAATCTGCCCTGCCTGGATGCTCAACGCGCCACCGGTCGATCCAGAATAGCCCTGAAGCGTCGACCCAAGCACCAAGGAACCTCCAATCAATCCAGAGAATGCTGGATCTGTCCCTGTGAGAATGGCGATAGCTCCACCTTTTCCGTAGGTGACCTTTCCAAGGTCCGAGATATAAGCAGAGCCAGATACATCCAATACCGAACCCACATCAAGCGAAGCCTGATACGAGCGGATTGAAATACTTCCGCCATCAATAATAATGGGCCCACTCAAGTCGACCGCCCCGGTGAAGTCATCTAACAGCGACGGCGCAGTGGAGATTACAGCGCCCTGCCCAAGGCTGAAATTGCCACGCCCAGCAACTGCGGTCGGGTATGGCGCACTGCCGACAGGATTGAAAATCTGGTACTCAGCAACGTCCGAAGGGGATAAATTGTAAGTGGTAAAAGATAGGCTACCCCCTGCCGCATTAAGATTCCCAGCGACCGCAATATTGGCGGCTGTGAACGAAATCGAGCCTTTGGGAGTGGCTGAGAGATTGACGCCAACAGGAACCGAAATCGAGCCATCAGGGTTCACGACATCGAGATGTCCAAAGCCCGTGTTCGCTAACAAAGTGCTAGAAAGGTTAACCGAAGCAAGGCGTTCGGCACTCAATGCCGTAGGTGAGTCACCAACGAGTGAGAAAGCGGGAACCGACGAAACGCTTGGAGTGGCAGAGAATTTGACGGATGGTGGAGTGGGCGAGTTGGTGATGTAATTGAGCGTGCCACTAAAGAGAAGGGGTCTTTCCGCCTCAAACTTCATCCGCAACGTGCTAAGCGAAGGGAAGTTTGTTCGTTGCCTTGGACCTTGGATTGTAATGCCCCGAAGCTCACCATCAACCACCATGCTTGGTGCTGTTAGAGTCAAAGTTCCGCCAGCAGCACCTTCGATGTAACTGTCTTGCAAGTCACCCTTGGACAACGGCTTCCTAATCGTGGTCGTGACTCCCCATTTCTGGCTGCTAATTGTCGACTCTTCCTCAAACAATCCATCGTAAATCTGATCTGGCGTCGCGTCCTTAATATTGATTACCCTTCCACCTGCGAGCAATGACGTGGTTTTGACCAATCCGCCCTCGTGGTTGAAAAAGCCACCCGAGACATCAATAGCCGAACTTTTCGTAACCACGATGGAGCCGCCCGCTCGTAAATTGATATTCCCACCCACCGCAGTGAGCTGGGCTGCATTTCTTTCGATGAGTCCTGCCAGCCCCGTAACGTCGCCAAGCGGGGTGCCGATCCAATACTTTCCATTGTAGACGCCGGTGTTGCGGATATCCACGGTTAGAGTCTGACCTCGCAAGAAGGTGTTTCTCTGCAATGGAGAATCCGCGAGTTCGGGCCCTCGTAGCTGTACATCCAAGATGCTCTGAGCAAGTGGCACGAAGACATCCACACTGCCTGCCACGTTGATTACCGCATCGTCATCCAAATAGATTTGCCCGTCTTGAAAAAGGAAGCGCTGAGTCGTTCCCGTATAGTAGTTTGTGAGCCCGTTCTCAATCCTACCATCCGCATCGAAAACTGTGCGATTTCCATCACTGTCCCTGTAGGACCAAACACCCGCCCTAACAGATACCTCGGCATTCGGAGCAAACAAGGTGGCATTTTTGTCAAAGTGAATCGCCAAGCCATCGATGTTCACCTGGGAACGCTGGGGAAGTGCCGTGCCCGGAACCGCCTTGCCGCTCGTGTAATCAGGCAGAATTTGCGTGGAACTACCTGCACCAAGAGTCACGACGCCGGTGTACTGGCTCAAAAACATCGGGCCACCAGCCCCTTGTTCCGTGGTGCTATCAAAATTTGAATTCGCGACAGCACCATAGTTCGCCATGAGGTCGATGCGGCCATTGAGGTTGACCGAGGTGGTGCTTCCGATCACTCCCAACTGGTTGATATATCTTCCAGTCATCCATGCGCTGCCTGTAAACGCTTCGATGATTCCCGAGTTTGTCGCAGTTCCAGCGTAGTCACCTACATTTCCAACCTTAACATCCAAGCCCCGCAGACTCGGGTCCTTGCTATCATGCGCGGCAAATCCGACTTGCAGTCCAGCAGCGATCACGGTTTGTCCCGATTCGGTTGAGATGGTGCCTGCGTTCGTGACATTCGGCCCCACGAGCATGATGCGCCCACCATTCCCAGAACTATCCGATGGACTCTTGAGCACCGCGCCAGCCTGCACCGTGACATCGCCATAGCGCCCATTGACAGTGACTGGCGGCTCGGGCGTGAAATTCGGGGTACCATCGGAACCACCAGCAACGCTGAGGCCTGAAAAGACGAACTGTGCATCCGGGTTGTTCAGCAGACCGCGGGAGACGAGATTGTCATTGATCGGTAACGAGGAAACGGTTAGGCCTCGCGCGTTCACTTGAGAGCCGCCGCCGAAGATCACCCCGTTCGGATTGATCACATAGACTTGGCCGTCTGCCTTGATGGAACCAAGGATCTGGCTTGGGTTGCCTGATGGGTCGCCGACTTTGTTGAAGGCAATCCACTGCGAACGGTTTTCACCAGCAGCGGATTGGTCGAAGGTCAGCGTGGTTTCCTTGCCGATGTTGAAGGTTTGCCAGTTGAGAAGGGCCTGCTGGGTGGTCTGCTTGATGGTGACCTCGGTCCTGCCATTGGCGACGACTTGAGTGGGGTTGTTTGCGCCAGCCCACTTATTCGGGTTCGCCGTTGCCTGCAGGCCTCCGACACCGAGTCCGTTTGGAACCACAGGGAGGTTCACCGATGGCATGGAGGGATTCACCCCAAGGTGATTGGCGGTGTTTGCAGTCGCCGCAGCGCGGGCGGCCACTTGCATCGCGCGGACCGAGTCGATGGCGCGCGTGGTGCGTGCGAGGGCATCGACGGCGTTAGCGCGCGCGATGTTCGCCGAGGCTGGGCTGGTCGATCCGGTGGAGCTGGCTCCCGCAGGTGAGGATCTGCTAGATAGTCCAGCGCCGCCCCGTAGGAGGTCACCGGCGTTGGCATCGAGCCCAGAGATGAAAACCGTGAAACCGATGAACACGGGCACGCCGCATCTCAGCGAGGCACCGAAGGGCGACTGCGCACGCTGGAAGAATCTTCTTGGTTTCATCAGGGAAAAGAGGAACTGAAAAATCGACTCAAGGAGCCTTTGCCGGAGCACTGATCCGGTTATCGAGGATCTGATCCTTGTAACCTTGGACTTGGTTTTCGACCTTCACTCGGGTGGTGCCGATGAAGGGCTCGCGGGCCGCCAGCGCCTTACCGAGTGAGTACCCTTCGTAGCGGTCAAGGATCTCGTTCGAAACATGGAACAAGGTGAGGTTCTTGCGCTCGCGGTCGGCGATGGTGCGTTGATGCACGACAATTTCAGCAGCGAGCTTGGCGCGCTCCTCTTCTTTTTTGCGCGCAACTTCTGCGGCCTGTTGATAACCCACTTTCCATTTTTCTAATGCCTCTTGGGTTTGGGCCAATTTTTTCTCGCGCTCAGCAAGCGTGGTCGTGATCGTGGTGATTTTTTGGTCGGTGGCTGCCTTGGTCGCATTGTTTTGTTTGGCGAGTTCTGCTGCTGCCGCTTCACGGTCCTTGAG
>JAPJNB010000182.1 GCA_026461385.1 Akkermansiaceae bacterium | reverse complement strand
GTGCTTGGTGCTTGGTGCTTGGTGCACGGTGCTTGGTGCTTGGTGCTGCCTCCCGCCAAACGGGGGCTCGGGGGCTATTTCCTGACTTTAAATGAAATTTTTTTAAAAGGTAGGTTGTGGAGAAGTAACAGTTTTTCGGTAAAACTCCGGAAATAGCCCCCGTGCCCCCGTGCCCCCGTGCCCCCCAACTGTGCCCCGCCTGGCTTACCCCCCGCAGTGTTTCAAGCAACCGGAATCCCGAATCATGATTCAGGGTACGGGTCCTGTTTCTCGCCGCGCACATTAGTGTTGGTCAGTTTACTCTGTGCCTCCATCATGCCCGAGAACTTGCCGCCCTGTGAGGTCATGTTGACGAATGCCTGCTCGATCTGCGGGAATCCCACTCGGCCGGATTCGACGAGTTTTTTCACCTCAGAATCCGACACGCCAAACTGCTTGGCGAGTTCGCCGATGATTGGAATCCCTCGACCTGTTAGCTGGTTGATGTCTTCCGCAAATAGCCGACCTTGGACGCAGGCCTTGCCGTAGAGTTCTGCGATTTCGTTGACCGGTGCCTGCACGCCCGCCGACAAGTACCCAACGCCACGCCACCACCTGCTAGGGCCGCGCCGAGACCCACCTTCAACCCGCGGCCCTGAGGCTCGCTATCTTCTTGGCTGATGCGGAAACGAGCTGCGTGGCACTCGCCATGGACCGCTTCAACGCGGAGATGTCGGCTCCAAGGGTGACTGTCAGCGCGCTCATGCGCCGGGGGTGGAGTCAACTGCCTCAAAAAATCTACCCGATTCGTGGGGATCGAAGACGCTCCGCTCCCTTCACTTCGTTGCCTGGGTTTCCCCCCGACTTGGCCACTTCGGTCCGCCCGTTCCGCTCCTGCGGTTCTATTGGACTGAACTGCGGGCCACCCTGAACCCAACGTAGTTGCGTGTGCATGACTGGTTGACATGGCTGAGGATCGCGACGCGGCAGTGGATGGCGCTGTTGAACCAGCAGCCGCCTCGGCACACCCGGCTCGCGCCCGAAGAAGCTCCTTGTGGATCGATACCACCTTCAATATCGTTTGCATACCAATCCGAGCACCACTCCCACACGTTTCCATACATATCGTGCAAGCCCCAGCCGTTCGGCTTCTTCTTACCGACAGGGTGGGTCTTACTCTCGCTGTTCTCATCATACCAAGCCATATCATCCAGCGTGCCCCCGGAATACGGCCCGGGTTCCCCCGCTCGCGCTGCGTATTCCCACTGCGCTTCGGTCGGCAAAGTCATCTGCATTCCATCAGGAAGGGCGAAACTTGCATTGAGTTTAGAGACGAATTCCTGCGCTTGGTGCCAACTAACACGCTCAACAGGGCGTTTTTTGCCTCTGAGATAACTCGGATTATCGCCCATCACTGCCTGCCACTGCGCTTGAGTCACTTGCGTCTGTGCCATCCAGAATCCTTTGCTCAGTGTCACCTGTACTTGGTTTTGCTTATCGTGTCGCCTCTTCTCGCCCTCTTGGCTGCCCATCAGAAATGACCCCGGCGGGCACCATTTCATGCGCATCACTACGCCCGAGCCAAGTGGAACTTCGAGCGTCTTCGCGTTGCTCGGGCCGGTTTGCTTTGCCTGAATTTCTTCCATCAAGCGGTTTGCCAATTCCAATCGTTTGTCCATGCGTCGGATCACTCCGCCAGATGAAGTCGTCGTCAAGCCGTATGGCTTTTCTTCAGGTTGGTTCATACGGCAATTCTTCTAGCGTGGATTTAATAGTTTTGATGTCGAGGACGAGCATGTCCGCCTAAGTTTCAAATTGCTGAGACGAGTCCGTGTGGGTGACCGTCGTGTGGTAAATTGCAGAATCTCTGAATGCCAAAATTCCGGCGGAGGTTAGATTCAGCGCGCTCAAGCCCTGGGGTGAAGTATGCTGGATACGATCTTATTTACTCTATCGTGATGGGAACTGATGATGTTAAATTCTAATCTCTTTGGCGTAATCATGGTCGACCTTGTTCATACCTTTCTGAATTATCAGAATCAGAACAGCTGCTTGGTGCAAGTGCCACCCATAAAGATCCAGCTAGGGCAAATAACAGGCACATTCCAAGGTTTCTTAGATCTTCATGATCGATCTCTGATTTTGATAGACCTTTAAAAATCCGATAAATATTAAACCAAAAGAAAAAGCCTATCGGAGGTAATGTGGCAAAGAAAACAAAAGCTAGTATTAATTTCATTTGGTCTTAAGTACGTATTCATCTAGCAAATTTCAACAGTCGGCACAACCCGTGTCAAGTCATCCGTTTTCATAAAATTGATGCAGAATATGTGACATCAGATTTTGATAGATCTGCTCCATTGTTGCCTTAGGCCGTGGATCTGGCTCTTCACGATGACTCTATCCAGTCTGTGGCTACCCCAACTTGTCCGCACGCCATTCTTTCGCAGCAGGCAGTGTTGGTACTGAGCCGATCTCGCCAGCGGCATGAAGAGGATCCGCTCCTTGGGCCAGCCAGTTTCGGCGGCGATGGCAAACACTTGGGCTGCTAGGAATCCTGGCTCGTCGCAGGGTGTGGCTTTTTTCCGCCTAGCTCGGCCACTAGTTCAACCTGCGCCGCCTCTCTGGTCAGGCCCGCGCCGTGCTATTCCACAGCGGAACATGGTGCCTGTGGCGCGAAACCCTGCAGCGGATGCCCAAGCACCGGCTTCCCAGCCGCTGGGTGTTCTTCGACCGCGATTTCAACGAACTCTAAGGCGAATGGCGGGGGATGCAGATGAGTAATTTCGGCCCCACCCGTGGGCTTGTGATGCGGCTTTCGTTCTTTGCGCTCAAGCATACGCAGCCAGCGGACAGTCACCACCAGCTAACACTCGATTTGCCAGACGCATGCGGCAACTCGGATATCTGAGCGCGCTGCTTGTGGCCTCTCCTGTGAAACCACGAACCCAAATACAGAAACCATGAAAGCCACGATTCAATTTACGCCTATGTTGGTCTGCTCCCCTCGCGAGGATCATCAGCACCTCTACACCGGCAATGAACTGGCCACGTAACTCCAGATCTGCCGCAGGCAACTCTACAACTGGCGAATAAGTGGACTCATCCCCTACATCAAAATAGGAAAAGCGGAGAGATACCGCCCCGCTAATGTGGAGGCAGTGCTCGCAACTCTAACGATTCAACACGAGGCGAAACCATGATGCGAAGCAATTAGCTAATAGAAAGCTCTGGCAACCCGATATTCTTTAGTGACCGTCTCCCAGCCGCTTTAGGCGTCAATCCTTATCGCTGGCTGGCAACTCAAGCCATTGTTGAAGAAGGTGCTCACATTTCTCAATCATTTGAGCCGCATCCTCTGCATAAAAATCGGTGAAATGCTGTAAATCATACCCTCCCTCACGAAATTCCCGCTGCTCAATTACAGCACCCGACTTTGCAAGTAGCTCCTTAACCAGCTCATTACACTGCCATGAATTGACGCTATATTGGCTTTTGCTGCTCCTTGTTTTAGAACTCCGAGAAAGGGAATTCAGCGAACTCACCGATTTTACGGCTAGTGGCATGACGCCAAGTTTCTTGCCGTTCGTCAGAGCCTCCTCAATCCATTCTGCCCATGTTGTGACACGTTCGTCCTCCAGACTGCCTTCTTCGAGCTCATCATCATTGTTGATAGTGGCGATAAAATGTTCACAATGATATCCCTCACAATATGGGCATTCTGGATCAGGACATTCGGCGTCCGGATCGAATGGGCCAAATTCGGTGCTGAAATTACTTGGGTTGTATCCAAGGGCTTCAATGGATTCATCCAACGTTAGAAATGGGCCGCGAATGCCTCCTGTTGAATCGGCTACGAAATAAAATGTGTGGTTTTCCCCACTTATCTCGTAAATCACCTCGGATTCGTCACCGCATGCTGGATTGTCTGAATTTGTCTCACCCGAATAAACGATATCGAGTTCATCTAGGTTGCTTTCAACATAATCCTTAACCCATTCATCTGTGAAGACATCGTCTCCGTCGGCAAAGGAATCGAAGAAGAGTTTTTCTAAGTCATCGTTGTTCATCGTGGTGTGGGTTGATCTTTAGAAATTATGAGTGTGGGAGATCGTTGATGGAACCCTGGTCTTGGAAAGCCAGTCATCGAAATTGAATTTGCTCTGCAATGTGGCTGCTCCTGCTTCAAGAGTCTCTCGGAGTATTGACTCATCGATCCAGTTAAAATCAACCCAGCCTTCCGCCAAAACGCACAACCATTCTACAGCTTCCACTTTTAGTGTGTCGGTCCCGAAGTTGAGTGTTCTTAGCATGGCATTTGTCACATCAATCTTGTCGCATGATAAACATTTCACGATCTCAGGTGCGCTGTCACTTTCACCATCATCTAAGGCGATGACGCATTGGTCGGATTCTGTATCGCGGACAAGATACCATCCGTAAACGGCTGACCCCATGTTGCCGCCCGCAATGGCAACAATCTCCAATTCGCCTTTTGATGCTGCAATGGCGCCTGCAATAAATTCATCGCTGCCTAAGTTCATGCTGACTCTAATTTGATCTTTGCCGTTACATTGGAAAGATTACCTGCAAAATCGGATTTGAATCCCATGTTCGATGGCGATTTTGTTGGCATCTTCAATGCTCTTATCCAGCTCGGCAGCAAAGTAGCTGCTACCTGGGTGATCTCCTTCGATAATAGACACGCCGAGCAATTCACAGATATCCGAATCCAGGTCTCGAAAGTAATTGAGTGCAGCCTCTTGACCATCTTCCTCGTCGTTTCCTGGCGGACGCCGAGACCACTCGGTAGCTTCTGCCTGCAACAGATCAAACTGCTTCTCATTTAACTGCGTTATCCACTGTGCTAATCCTTTGTCACACTGCGGTGGCAAGTTTTTCAGCTTGGTATTGAGTTCAATATGTTTGGCGCGGTTGGCGGGTTCCTGTGAGTCTTTCAGCGAGTCGGCTTCATTTTGCAGCGTTTCACGATGATCTAAATAAGCGCATTCCAGTATGTCGTGTAGCGGCTGGCAACCAATGGAGGCAGCCAGAATACTTTCTGGAGTTGAAAAATCCTCATTTTTCAGTCCGAACTCTTCTGCGTTACTCTCCGAAAAATAGTCACGATAAATGGGCTCCATGCCGCTGACAACCAGAGTATTGGTTTCCTCTAAAACGATGAATTCATCCATAGACGTGAATGGTTTTGCAGACTAAAAATTAGCGTAGTATGATGAGTTGCGGAATACAGTCAGACCCAACCCAAACGATGGCGTCCTGGTCAAATTGATTATCGATGATCTTGGCAGGATCCAAGGCTAGGCCAAGGGAAAAATAGCGGAACTCGGCAGGAGTGGAAGCGCCACTCCGGTCAGGTTCTCCAGCAACTCGCTCACCGAAAGTTAGGTTTTTCCTTGAACGTAGGTCCACGTGGGGTACGATACAATCAACAAAAATTGCCCAATGAGCGCGCGAGCTAGAAAGCCTGATCCAGAGCCGAAGCCTTCCCTGAGAATTAGCCATACCGTACACGGCAGGAGATCAACGGGAAATCGAGTCGAGTATTTGGTGGATGAGGCTGGGGATCAGTACGAAATCCCTGAGAAGGTCGTGCTGATTCGGTGGCGCAGGCGAAAACATGCAAGCTACACATTCAGTGGCGATCGGCTTGGGCCTCATGTTTGGCGTGCCTTGGCGATGTTGCTTGGGCACGACTGCCAGCAGTGGCCAACACAGATGAACCAGGAACATATCGACGCGATGCGCGCGGAGTGGAGAAGCAATGGAACGTACAAGGAGTATTTTAACTCGGTGCCTGCTCTGCCGACGATCGAGGCACTTTGGGAGATTTGTGGTGCGGTGAAGCTGCAGAATCTCGTTGATCGACATCTGGCTGATGGAGTTTTTGGGGTGCCTGATTTGTTTCTTTATGCGCGGCATCGGGCATCTAAGCAAAATCTCATGGGGAGGTTTGTGGAGGTCAAAAAGCCGGAGGAACCACTTTCCGCCGGACAGCATGAAGAAATCGGTTTCATGAATGAGATTGGGCTCCATGCCCGCTGCATCCGGCTCATTGAGCGCGAGTAGATCCCAGGGCCTGCGATGAAATGATGCAATGGATGAAGAAAATTTGTGGAATGCGCGGTGCAATCGGTAGGACCCCGCACTCGGCTGAAGATTTCGCGTTGATCTCCTACACGATCGCCTACCGTAGCTTACCAAGATTATTGGCGCGTCCTGTTGTTGCTGGTTTTGAGAAGTGGTTGGAGGATCCTGATGCAGTGCGTGATTCGCTCTACCGCGTGGGTTGCATCATGGCCCAGCGCACCATGCAAGTGGGTCAATCGCAACGAATCCTCGCGCACGTTGGTGTGTTAGGCGCTCGGCATGAATATTTTATTTTTGAGTATCCCAAACCACCTGGATACGCCCCTGAAATGGGAAACCGATTGCTGGCCCCATACTTTAGCGCGGTCATCCGTGACACGGGAGATGGCAAGTGTGAGTACTATGTCCTTGGGCAGTCGCCAGATGGCGGAACTACCATTCGATCGGTGCAGGAGGACGAGCATACCCTGGTCGGTGGAGGGGTGGAGCCCACACTTGAGTGCTGGATAGCCCATTTGCGGCATAAGTACCTAGATGATCCCCGCTGCTAGGTTTCTATGCACGCTTGCTGGCTTTTGATGTTACTCACATCATTGACCTCATCTGACTGACAAACTCACTGATGGCCTTTCGCGACTTCGGGATTTCATGTCCAAAGCCTTTGGCGATCAGGCCGACCGTTGTGCCGACGGCTTTTTGGATCATCCGGCTTTCAAACTCAAAGGGGTCCTTTGAATTGGGATCATTGCCGGCAGGTGTTAGGTCGAGCTGAGCGAGTAGGTCGCGCACAAATTCGGCGATTCTTGCGAGTTTGTCGAAGTTGATCCAATCAAGGTTGTCCTTGGGATGATGGTAGTACTTTCCGTGGCCACAACTGAGGAAAAGGAACGGCTGCCCAGCCTGTTCGAAAGCGTGATGGTCCGACATGTTGCCAACGTATTGGTTCAGAGTCGGGAGGATGCGCAGGCCCTTGCGACCCTCAGCGATTTTTTCGACG
>JAPJNB010000181.1 GCA_026461385.1 Akkermansiaceae bacterium | reverse complement strand
GCACGATGGTGAGCTGCCCTTTGCCAAAATGCTACGCTGTCGGATTCGTTATTTCACGGACGGCGCGGTGATTGGCAGTCGTGGATTTGTGGATGAAGCATTCGCAGAATCACGGGCTCGCTTCGGGCCGAAGCGGACATCGGGCGCACGGAAAATGCGAGGTGCAGCTTCAGCCGCCAGCACGATTTTGTGGAGCATGAGGGATTTGAAAAAAGGGATCGCGACTTAGTCTTAGTGGTCTACTCACTCTCTTAGCGAGACCCGTTGAAGATGCCACTTAAAAACGGCGGAATTCCGATGCGAAAGGGCCGCGCAAATCTTTTTCTGCAAAAGTGGCTGATGACTTTTTCTGAGGGTGGTTGGTTTGTGGTGATCAATTTTCTTTTGCCTTTTGTTTGTGGGTTTGGATCGCTATCGATTCGGGCAATCCATGAAATTGTACATTTTTCCATTCTTGCTGGTGCTACCTGTCGCAATGGGGGCAAATGCCGAAAGTTTGCCGTTGCTGGTTGTCACCGGTGATAAGCTCGCCACCCAAGCCGAGAAAGTGACAGGCTCTGTGACGGTGCTGGGGCTGGAGCAGCTCGCCGCTTTGCCGCCAAGTGGTGGGACTTATCAAGATCTTTTTGCGCTCTGTGCCGGTGCCTACGCGGGCAATTCGAGTGTGGGAACCTTCAGTCTCCGCGGGCTGAACCAGGACAATGTTTTCGGATATTTGGGGACGGGATCCAATGCGCTGATCACTGTCATGCAAGACGGTGCGTCGCTTTCGCCCTCTACCCTGCGGTATTTGCCGCCTTTGCTGTGGGACCTAGATGGTGCCGAAGTCCTGCGCGGCCCGCAGTCGATATCGCACGGGCCGAATTCGATGGGGGGTGCATTGTTGCTGCACAAACGATCGCCAGGCTTTGATTCACACGGCGCAGCCCTCACCGAAGTATCGGGAAATGGAGGGTTGCGCGCTGGGCTCGCACAGGATTTCACGCTGCTGCCTCAAGAACTCGCACTGCGCGTTTCTTATCTGCACCAGCAAAGTGATGGCGATGAGACCAACACTTATGACCAAGACGATCGATTTGGCGCGACTCGCCGAGACGATGTGGAGGCGCGACTGCGCTGGCATCCGGCGAAAAACAAGGACGCCACGATCGATCTAGCTTTGGTGCAAGATCGTTTGCGCGGCAATCCTATTGCCATGGTGGTGCAGAAATCCGACGGCAGCCTCTTTGATCGCCAGACTGCGGTGAATACCGATGCCGCTTATCCCGCTGATCACCGGGCGGCCGTTCTCAACGCGATCATTGCCCTGCCGCAGGACCTGGAGCTCAAATCGACCACCTCGCTGCAACGGCTCGACGTCGACTTGGTCTACGATCTTGATGCTTCGACGCGGTTGAATTGGTTTACCTTAGGATTCCGCAATGAAACGCTGCTGAGCGAGGATCTCGTTTTGGCCAAGCGCGAAGGGCCGCGGCAGTGGCTCATCGGTGCCTATGCCGAACACAGCGAATACGAGTTCGGCGCGGAAGGGGTCGGGTTTTTTCCCATCCCCAAGGGTAGCTCGTTTGACAATCAGGCGGCCGAGACGGTCGATATTGCCGCGCTTTATAGCCGTGGCGATTGGGAGTTTGTCGATCATTTCCATCTGACCGGCGGGCTGCGGCTCAATCACGAAGAGCGCCTGTTCGATTACACATCGGTTTTCGGGCTGCGTCCGCCGACTGCCTCGTCTGACGAGACGTCCACGACCGAACTTCTGCCACAGCTCGGCTTTTCATGGCAGCCAGAGAGTGATCGTACGATTGGCATGCAGGTGGCGCGCGGGTACCGCGGTGGTGGGACGAGTTACGCGCCGTCGCTGGGCCTCACTCAGGACTACGATCCGGAACACTCATGGGAGGCCGAACTTTTTACTCGGCTTGCCGCCACCGAGACGGTTCATGTCAATGCCGCGCTGTTTCATTCATGGATCGACGACCAACAAGTGCCCGTGAACGTCCCAGGTGGTTTGGCCCGCATCGACACGCTCATCGACAATGCTGCCTCCGCCAGTCGACAAGGTACCGAGGTGGAAACCCGCTGGCAAGTGGCCGATGGCTTGACGCTTTCCACCAGTCTCGCCTGGGTTCAGACTGAGTTTGATGACCTGACGCTCAATGGCATCGATCGCTCTGGTCAATCGTTCCCGAACGCACCCGAGTGGATTGGCTCGCTGGGCATCGACTACCACCACGCCACCGGTTGGTTCGCTTCGGCGATTTTTTCCTATGCCGACAGCACCTACAGCGAGGTCGGTAGTCCGCAAGTGACTGAATTGGAATCGCGTCATCTGCTGTCTGGCCGCATCGGTTATGCGTGGCAACATGCCAGCCTGTATGGCTTCGGGGCGAATCTTCTCGATGACGATTACGCCTTGTTCCGCTCGGACAATTCCGGCGTCCGCTTGCCCGTGACAGGCAAGGCCGCACCGCCGCGGTTGCTCGGTATCGGCGCGGAGTTTCGTTGGTAAGTCCCAGCAAGTGGCCACATGCATTCTGTCTCTCAAACTGCAGGATCCCGCCTGAGCCAACGGGGGTTCTGGATCTTCCAAATCACCTATTGGCTGGTTTCCAGCGTGTCCTTGATTTTCATGATCAAGAACTACCACCCCGTCGACGATCTCTTCTGGGTGGTGGTCCGGCGGATCTTGACCGGCTTTTTCCTCACATGGTTGCTGCACTGGATTTACCAGCATCCATTCATGCTCGGCCGGAAAGGCGCTGACAAGTGGCTGTGGGTGTCGCTTGCGACCGTAGCGCTTTCTTTGCTGGGCACGCTTTTTTGGCTGCCTTTGATCCATTGGTTGAAAATTCCAGAGTTGTCGAGTTCCGCGCTTTCTCAGTTCCTCAGCCTTACGGTGGCGCGCCTTTTCTCTCTGTTGATCTGGAACGCGGTCTATTTTGGAATCGAGGGGTTGATCGCCAGTTATGCCCTCAAGCAGGAAGCTACCGAAGCCGTGATGGCCTCCCAAACCAGCGAGCTCAAGCAATTGCAGGCCCAACTGCATCCGCATTTTTTGTTCAATGCGCTCAACACCATCAAGGCCAGCAAGGATGATCCCCAGGCGGTGGAGGAGATCACCCAGAACCTCGCCGACCTTCTGCGCTTTTCGCTCACGGATTCGAAATCGTTGGAACCCCTCGGCCGGGAAATTGAGGCGCTCGACTCATACATCGGCCTGCAGCGGGCACGTTTCCGCGACGATTTGGACTGTTCCATCGAAGTGAGTCCCGCGGCGCTCAGGGTGCGGGTGCCGCCGATGTTGCTCCAGCCCTTGCTCGAAAATGCATTCAAGTTTGGGCCAAAGACGGGTGGCATGCCCTTGCGCCTGGTGATCAAGGCGCTTGTCACCGACTCTTGGCTCACCATCAGCGTCGCCAACAGCGGCCGGTGGGTCGAGCCGAGCAAAAGTGATGGCCTCGGCACCGGCCTCGCCAATCTGCGCCGCCGCCTCGTCCTGCTGCTGGGCGAACAGGCCACCATGGAGGTCCGTGGCGAGAGCGATTGGGTAGTCGTCTCCATTCGGATTCCCCAAGTGCAAGTGTCCCCAACTCCGAACGCTCAAAAGTTGCCATGCTGACCGCCTTAATCGTTGATGATGAGCCAAATGCACGGGAGCTGATGATTTCGCTGCTGGCCGAGCACCCCGAAGTCCGAGTTCTCGGAACGGCGGCGAGTGTCGCTGAGGCGGTGGCGCTGCTGCGACAACACACGCCCGATCTGGTTTTCCTCGATTTGGACATGCCCGGCGGTTCGGGATTTGACTTGATCAAACACCTGCCCCAGTTGACCCGCGTGATCTTGGTGACTGCCTGCGCTCAGAGCGCGCTGTTGGCCTACGAAGCCGGGGCGCATGACTATTTGCTCAAGCCCTTCGATCGCGAACGCCTCGCGCTGGCGCTCGGGCGCCTTGCCCTGTTTTCGCCCAAGATTCGGTCTTCGGAAGAAGTTTCGCCAGAGAATTGCCTCAATCTTGCCTTGTCGCATCGGGATAAGGCAGGGCAATTGACGCGAAGTCGGGTCGAGGATATTCTTTGGATCGAAGCGGAGCAAAACTACAGTCGCATTGTTTTTCAGCATCAGGAAAGGGAGGTGGTGATTCATCGGAAATTGGCCCAGTGGGAGAAAATTTTGCCCCTGAGCGACTTCCAGCGCATCGGCCGGTCGCTCATTATTCAGATTCCCCGCATTCACGTCGTGCGCTGGAGCAGTCGTGAAGACACCGTGGTGAGTTTTATCGACTCGTCGAGAGAGCTGAGGCTGGGGCGTTCGGCGGCATTGCGCCTGAGAGCGGTGCTAAAAGGCTAGGCTGCTCACAACGTTCTACATTTCAAAATGGTCGCGGCGCGGAGCGTGACGGTGAGTGTTCGTGTCGCTTGGGGTCTTCTGTTTCCGCTGCGGCTACCATGCCATTGTGCGAGGCCTAAATGGGTCAGAATGATCAATTCGTCATGTATTTTTCCCGATTCGTCAAAATTTGATGGGCTTTTTTTTTGGGGGGTGAGCTATTAATAGCAGTTTTTTTGTTAGCACAAATTTCAATCTTTTGCATTCATGACTCGATTTAAATTTTCAGATGGCGTGGTGGGCGGACCTGGAATTTTCCAGCGCTGTGCGCTTTTGTTGCTACTCAGTGCGGGCATCGCTGCGGCCTTCCCACCGGCGCCGTATTACACGCTTTTCGGGATCGTGCGGGACCAAGTCGGCCAGACGATCACCGCCGAGGGCGCCGAGGTGGTCTTGCTCAAGGGCACCAAGGAAATGGCCCGCACGCCGGTCACTGCGAGCCAAATCGACCAAAGCTACGAGCTGAAGATCCGGATCGACCAAGCGCGCTCGGGCACCACGATTTATTCGGATCGGGCCTTGGCGGCGAGCGGTT
>JAPJNB010000180.1 GCA_026461385.1 Akkermansiaceae bacterium | reverse complement strand
GTCCCGGTAAGGCCAAATCGCGCGATAATTGTCGATATGAATCCCATGCGTGTCAGCATACCGCGCGGCATCCAACCAGTGCCGCGCCAGATGCTCCGCACTCGCCACCGACGCCAACAACTCGTCCGCTGCCGACTCAGTCGCTTTCTGAAAATCCAAAGCAGCCGCCTTTTCAAACGCGGCAATGGCCTCGGACGACGGTGGCAGGCCCGTTAAATCCAGATGCAAACGTCGATAAAATCGCGCCGGGTTCTCTTGCACATTCGGCTTCAAACCTGCCGATTCCATTTTTTCCGCGATGAAATGATCAATCGGATTCACCGCCCAGTCCTTGCCGGATTTTTCAGGCACCTCAGGATTCTTTACCGCCCCAAATGACCAATGCGGCTCAAATTCTGCCCCTTGATTCACCCATCGCTCAATCATTGCAATGTCCCTCGCCGCCAGGGTTTTGTGGCTTTTCGGCGGCGGCATGATGGAATCCGGATCGGCCTCATGCATCCTCTTTACCAGCTCGGAAGCGGCGGCATCTCCTTTGATAATCACCGGCTTTCCATCGTCTCGCAGGGCAAAAGCCTCCGCCTCACGGTCCAGCCGCAGCGGCGATTTTTTCGGCTCCCGCGTTCCGGAATCCGGCCCATGACAGTGATAACAATATTCCGAAAGGATCGGCTGAATGTGCTCGTTGAACGAAACCTTTTCCGGCAACAAATCCCGTTCCGGCACCGCAGCTGGAGTTTTCCCCGGGTCCGCAGCTTCAGCCTTAGAGTCCTTCCTGGCACCGGAATCACAGCCTGCAAGCATGCACACAGCGAAAATCACGCGAACCAATGGAATTTTGAGGAGTCGGAAAAGCATGGGTGAATGGGGAAATTTTTTCTTTCCGCTAAAATGTTAAAATCTCAGCAGGCTGGAGGATTCGTACCTGATACGTGAATGAGGGAATTTCCCTTTCGTTTAAAATGCTAAAATATCAGCGAGTTCGCTGATGGACATTCGCTACGAGAATCGGATCTTCCTGACAAGCTCGGAATGCTCTCCCGCACTGGGACGGGCTGATGGAGCCGACGGGAAGTGAAGTGAAACGGCGGTGGCACCGGACCGCCCCAGCAGGGTAGACATTTGCCCCATCTGCTCATGCCCCCGAACCCGCCGGAACCTCCCTACGCACGCAGAAGCGTAGCTTCTCTTCATTTTCCCAGACAAATGGTAAGGATCTCTGCCGTGAAGCGGATTGGCGAGCGAGGAATGGGGGAGGCGGCGCTGAAGAAAGACAACAGCTCGCACAATGGCTTCACCCACCACGCCGGCGACATTTTGCATGAAGCCTTCTAAGGCCTTCTACGCGACACCCTCATCCGACTCCTAAATCAAACCACAACCTTGAGGCCATCCGCAGCCACTCGCACGCCAGCAGGCAACTCGAGGGCCAATTGCGCGGCCTCATGTTCGTGGCTCAAATGAGTCAACCATGTTTCCGCTACCTCCAACTCATCAGCGACTTGCAAGGCCTCACTGAGGGAAAAATGGGTCGGATGCTCCGACTTCCGGAGCGCATCGATGACCAGAACCCCCACCCCATCGAGGAGTTTCATGGTCGCCGCTGGAATCCGTTTGACGTCGGGCAAATACGCCAATTTCCGCGCACCGGGCACTTCGAATAGAAACCCGATCGTCTCGACGCTGGCGTGCTCAACCGGCAAGGGGGTCACTCTCAAATCCCCGTAATCAAATGCGCCATCGATGAGTCGAGGATCGGGCCGCACATACCCTGCCACCGGATTTTCTGGGAAAAATGCCCAACCAAACATCCTCTGCAGGCTCTCCATGCACCCCCGCGTTGCGTGCAACGGCAACGGTGTCGGACGTCGCCAACAAAATGCCCGCAACTCATCAAATCCAGCCACGTGATCCAGATGGGCATGGGTGTAAATGACGGCATCAACCTCCCGCAAGCCCTCCCGCAGCGCCTGCATCCTCAAATCTGGCCCCGAATCCACGAGCAGAGTCTGCCCCGCCGCCCTCACGACGATCGATGACCGAAACCGCTGATTTCTCGGGTCATCCGACGTACAAACCGCGCAATCACAACCGATTACCGGCACCCCGACCGAGGTACCTGTCCCAAGAAAAGTGAATGAAAACTCCGCCGCCATTGATTCCTGTGGCAAGACTTGCATAATGCGCACCGTTCCGCAAAACCAATGCTCACCCTTCTCAAAATCCGCAATCTTGCCCTCGTTGACGAATTGGCGTGGGAACTGGGCACCGGCCTCATCAGTGTGACCGGTGAAACGGGCGCAGGAAAGTCGGTCATCGTCGGTGCTCTCAAACTGGTCCTCGGCGAGCGCGCCGAAAAGTCATTGATCCGAACCGGCGAAGAAAATTGCTCGGTCGAGGCAGTTTTCGAGCTCAAAGACCCACAGGAGATCAACGCGATCCTCGAAGACGGTGGGCTCGCTCCATGCGATGACACCCAACTCATCATTCGACGCGTGATCGGCCAAACCGCAAACCGCCAATTCATCAACGACTCGCCCGTCACCCTTACGCTGCTCAAGCGTCTTGGCGAGCATCTCGTCGACCTCCACGGCCCCCACGACCACCAGTCGCTCTTTTCCACCGAGCGCCAACTTGCGATGCTCGATGCCTACGCGGGTGCGGACTCCCAAGTCGCCCACTACCGCGAATCCTACCGCACATGGCGAGCGAAGACGGCCGAACTCGAGGAAATCCGCCAAGCGGAAAATGCCAGCGAACAAGAACTCGAACTGCTCCGTTACCAAGTCGGTGAAATCGATGCCGCCAATCTCAAGCCCGAGGATGAACACGATCTCGAAGACCGCTGGCGCCGTGCGTCCAACGCGTCCCGCCTCGTGGAAGCGTCAGCCGCCGCCAGCACAGCCCTCACCGCGGAAGATGGAATCCTTGAGCGACTCAGCGAAGTTCAACGCCTCGTCCGTGAGCTCGAAAAACTCGACCCCTCGATCCGCGACCGCACCGCCTCGCTCGAAACCGCTTGCCTTGAACTCCAAGATCTCGAACGCAATCTATCCGATTACACCGATGAACTCGACATCAACCCCGCCGAAACGGCGAGCCTCGAGGATCGAGTGAATCTACTAGAATCGCTCAAACGAAAATACGGCCCATCACTTAGCGACATCCTTGCCCGCCGCGACGCCGCTGCCACACGGCTCGACACCATCGAAAACCGCGGCGAAAAATTGGAAGCATTAGGCCGCGAACTCGCCGCATCTCGCACCAAGCTCGACAGCACGGGCAAGTCCCTCGCCGCCCTCCGCCGCAAAGCGGCTCCGATGCTCGCCAAGGAAATTTCAAACCAACTCAAGGACCTAGGCTTCAAGCAGTCATCATTCGAAGCGCCTCTCAAGGCCCTAACCGATCCCGGCCCACAAGGTCTCGAATCCGTCGAGTTTCAGTTCGGGCCCAATCCAGGAGAGCCCTTGCTGCCGCTCCGCCAGATCGCCTCGTCGGGCGAAATCAGCCGGGTGATGCTCGCGGTGAAATCTGCCCTAGCCGATCAGGATGCCACCCCACTGATGGTGTTCGATGAAATCGACGCCAACGTCGGCGGTGAGGTCGCGCGGGCCGTGGGCCGCAAGATGGCAACGCTTGGCACCCGCCACCAAGTGGTCGCCATCACGCATTTCCCGCAGGTGGCCGCGATCGCATCCCACCACTTCGTGGTCGAGAAAGAAGTGACGGGCGGAAGAACTCGCTCGCGCCTCTATCCGGTCCAAGGAGAAACCCGCATCCAAGAACTCGTCCGCATGCTTGGCGGCGGCGGCGAACAGGCCAGAGCCATGGCCGCCTCCCTACTCGTGCCGTGAAACGGATTTTTAAAGCCGTCCCCGAACCTGTCGAGTCGACCTCTCGCGACCTCGCCGCGTCACTCGGTCTTCCATGGCGCGGCCCCGGCATGCCCCGACTCGTGATCGGTCGCCGCGAATGGATCTCACTCCCGGATCTCGCCGTTTCGCCGTTGAATGCCAAAACCGACACCGGCGCGCGAAGTTCAAGCATCCATGCCGAAAATATCGTCCTCGCGGATGACGAGCAAAGCGTCCAGTTCACCACCACCAATCACCATGGCAACGTGGTCTCTTGTGAAGCTCCCGTCGTGCGAATCGCTCGTGTCCGTAGCTCTTCAGGAATCTCGAAAAAGCGAATCTTCATTCAAACGACTGCAACTCTGCCGGGTGGCTTCTGCTGGAGCATCGAGCTCAGTCTCGCAAACCGCTCTGAAATGCGCTGTCCGATGCTGCTTGGTCGCCGCGCGCTCGCTGGCTATTTTCTTATCGATCCACAGGGCGATCACCTGTTAGGTCCCGCACGACGCCTGGAGTGAATACAAAAACAGCCAGCCGCTTTCACGACTGGCTGTTGATCAATCTGGCAACCGATCAGTAGCGATAGTGGTCAGCCTTGAATGGGCCTTCCGCAGAAACGCCAATGTAGTCAGCCTGAGCCGTGGTCAACTTCGTCAACTTGGCACCAATCTTGTCAAGGTGCAGTCGGGCGACTTCCTCGTCCAAATGTTTTGGCAGCACCTTCACTTCTCCCGCCTTGTAGGTCTCACGGTTCTTCCATAGTTCAATCTGCGCGAGCGTTTGGTTCGTGAAAGAATTGGACATCACGAAGCTCGGATGACCCGTGCCGCAGCCCAGATTCACCAAGCGACCTTCTGCCAACATGTAAAGGCTGTTGCCTGTCGGGAAGGTATACTTATCAACCTGCGGCTTGATGTTGGTTTTCACCACATTCGGCGCGTTGTTGAGCTTATCAATCTGAATCTCATTGTCAAAGTGACCGATGTTACACACGATCGCTTGGTCCTTCATCTTCTCCATGTGCTCAAGACGGATGATGTCTTTGTTACCGGTCGTCGCCACGTAGATGTCCCCCCAGCCCAGAGTGTCCTCGATGGTAAGAACGCGGAATCCTTCCATGGCAGCCTGCAACGCACAGATCGGATCGATCTCCGTCACCACGACCTGCGCACCTGCACCGCGAAGCGCTTGGGCACAGCCCTTACCGACATCGCCATAGCCGCAAACCACGCCAACCTTGCCAGAAATCATGACGTCGGTGGCGCGCTTGATGCCGTCTAACAAAGACTCGCGGCAGCCGTAGAGGTTATCGAACTTGGACTTGGTGACCGAGTCATTGACGTTGATTGCAGGCACCAAAAGCGTGCCGGCCTTGGCCATCTGATAGAGACGGTGCACTCCCGTGGTGGTCTCCTCGGAGACACCTTTCCATTCCTTCACGATCTCATGGAAAATGCCAGGCTGCTTGCCCTGGATGTCCTTAAGCAAATCTTTGATGACTTGTTCTTCATGGCTCTCAGAAGCGGTGCTGATCCAGTCGGAACCGTTCTCCATTTCGTAGCCCTTGTGGATGAGCAAAGTCGCATCACCGCCGTCATCAACGATCAATTGTGGCCCAAGACCGTCTGGATTGACCAGAGCCTTCCATGTGCACCACCAATACTCCTCAAGGGTCTCGCCCTTCCATGCATAGACCGGAATGTCACGTGCCGCGATCGCCGCAGCCGCATGATCCTGCGTCGAGAAAATATTGCAACTCACCCAGCGCACTTCGGCACCAAGATCGGCGAGCGTCTCGATGAGAACGGCCGTCTGGATCGTCATGTGGAGTGATCCCATTACCCGCACGCCTTGCAGCGGCTTTTCTTTGCCGTATTTTTCACGGGTGGACATCAGTCCGGGCATCTCGTGCTCGGCGATCTCGATTTCTTTGCGGCCGAAATCGGCAAGGCCGATATCTCTAACTTTATAGTCTGTGAAGCTCATGTTATTATTTATTAGTTGGAAAATCAGCCGATTGCCTTCTTGAGAGCAGCAACCTTGTCGGTCGCTTCCCAAGTGAGATCCGAGTCATCTTTCCCAAAGTGACCATAGTTGGTGGACTTCGAGTAAATCGGGCGGAGAAGATTGAGTTGCTTGACGATGTCCGCTGGCTTGAAAGAGAAAGTCTTTTTCACCGCAGCAAGAATTTTTGCATCGCTGACCGAACCAGTTCCGAAAGTATCGATGTGGATCGAAAGCGGTTGTGGATGACCAATGGCGTAGGCGAACTGAATTTCGCAGCGCGTGGCAAGGCCCGCAGCGACAACGTTCTTCGCCACCCAGCGTCCCATGTAAGCAGCGGAACGGTCGACCTTTGACGGATCTTTACCAGAAAAAGCACCGCCACCGTGGCGACCCATGCCACCATAACTATCAACGATGATCTTACGACCCGTGAGACCCGTATCTCCCTGTGGTCCGCCAACGACGAAACTTCCCGTAGGATTGATATGATACTCGGTGTCCTTGGTTAGCATATTTTTCGGCAGGACTTTCTTGATCACTTGCTCGATGCAAAATTTCTCAATCACCGCATGCTCGACGTCAGCGGAGTGTTGCGTCGAAATCACCACGTTCACAATGCGGGTCGGCTTGTCATTGACGTACTCGACAGCCACTTGGGACTTCGCGTCGGGGCGAAGCCACTTGGCAAGTTTACCCGCCTTACGGATGCGGGTGAGTTCACGACCAAGGCGGTGGGCGAACATGATCGGCGCAGGCATCAACTCAGGCGTCTCGTTGCACGCATATCCAAACATGATGCCTTGGTCGCCAGCACCCTGCTCCGCATGCTTTTTACCGTCCGCCTTCTTCGCGTCGACACCTTGAGAGATGTCAGGCGATTGGGGCGTGAGGTAGTTGTTGATGAAAATCTTATCGGCGTGGAACACATCGTCGTCGTTGGTGTATCCAATGCCGCGGATGGCTTCGCGAATGACTTTCTCGATGTTGATGACGGTCCCGATAGGCGTTTGCTTACCGATCTTCGGAATGCTGATTTCACCACCGACCACCACGACGTTGCTTTTCACGAAGGTCTCGCAAGCCACGCGGCTCTTCGGGTCGATCGTAAGGCAGGCGTCGAGAATCGCATCGGAAATGGTATCTGCCACTTTGTCTGGATGGCCTTCGCCAACCGATTCAGAAGAAAAAATATAGGTGCTCATGTGTTTTTTAATTTTCGTATCGTCAAATCGTGATGCGTTGATACATGATACGCCTCATGAGGTCAATTCTGAAATCACTCAAACTCCTGTCGGATCCCACCCGCCTGAGAATTTTGATGCTTTCGGATCATGAATCCCTCTCGGTCGCCGAGTTTCAGGAGATTCTCGGCATGGGCCAGAGCCGGATTTCTACTCACCTCTCGCAACTGAAGGCCGAGGGGCTCGTCAGTGATGAGCGGAGCGGCAAAAACAACATCTACACGTGCACGACGTCCGCCGAGCTCATGGATGTGGCCCGCGCGGCAGCGTCCGAGGTACCGGAACTCGCCACCGATCGTGCCGCACTCCGCCACTTGCTCCGAAAACGCAAAGACGCGGCCCGAGCGTATTTCGACGAACTCGCGGGCCGCTTCGGCAAGGACTATGTGCCCGGGCGCTCTTGGAAAGCCCTCGCCGAGGCCCTCATCAAGGTCCTAAACTACCGCGTGGTGGCCGACCTCGGCGCTGGCGAAGGGACCCTTGCCCAGTTGCTCGCGCAACGGGCCGAAAAAGTTATCGCTGTCGACCTCTCACCCAAAATGGTCGAGTTTGGCCAGCAGCTCGCCGTCCAAAATGGCCTCGCAAATCTTGAATACCGCCTCGGGGACATTGAGAGCCCACCGATCGATGATGGCACGCTCGACCTTGCGATCTTGAGTCAAGCCCTCCACCACGCCGAGCACCCGCAGCGTGCGTTGGATGCGGCGTTTCGTGCTCTCAAACCGGGCGGCCGGCTGATCGTTCTGGACCTCCTTCAACACACGTTTGAGGAGGCGCGGGAGCTGTATGCGGACCGCTGGTTGGGATTTTCCGAGAGCAATCTGGCCACCATGATGGAGAAATCTGGTTTCAGCCAGATTGAAACGATCGTGGCCGACCAAGAAACCAGTGCCCCAAAATTCCAAACCTTGCTTGGAATCGGCACCCGCCCCTGATTCGGCATCGGAGGCACAAGTGGCCATATTCCCTGCTTGATGCGTGGCTTCGGATGGCAATGATGACGGGCATGTCACGGTTGCTATGTGTTCGCCTCTTCGCTCTCGCATTTACGGGTGCACTGATCACCTCCTGCGGGGGTGTTCCAGGCCCCCTGCCCCAACAACGTTCCGTGCAATCCGCCCAGCGCGTCGCGTCCACATCGTCCTCCATCATCCCTCCAACGCCGCCGCCTCCAGTCGCTGCCGAGAGCGCCATCGTAATTGACGTGGCCTCCGGCCAAGTGCTCTACGCCAAAAATGCCGATAAACTGCGCCCGGTCGCCAGCACCCAGAAAATTGTGACCGCATTGTGCGTCCTCGATGCTGGCAACATCGACAAGGCCGTTACCATCAAGTCCATCGACGGTG
The DNA here is from genome assembly GCA_026461385.1 of Akkermansiaceae bacterium. Classification (GTDB taxonomy): domain Bacteria; phylum Verrucomicrobiota; class Verrucomicrobiia; order Verrucomicrobiales; family Akkermansiaceae; genus Luteolibacter. The sequence continues at coordinate 6,584 of JAPJNB010000180.1, read as the reverse complement.
CCTGCGAACCCACCAAGCTCGATCTCAAGCCCGGCGAGAGCTACCCACGCCGCGATCTCCTCAAAGTGCTGATGGTCAAAAGCGCGAATGATGTGGCCCGCGCATTGGCCCGTGATGTCGGCGGCGATTTGGATTCCTTCGCCTCGCTCATGAACCGCAAGTCCGCGTCGCTCGGCATGCGAAACTCAAATTTCGTCAACCCAAACGGACTTCCAGCCACCAACCAGTATTCGACCGCGCGTGACATGGCGATCGCTGCCCGCGCAGCTTACCGCAGCCCGCTCATCCGCTCATTCACCGCCACCAAGGCCTTCGAATTTCGCTTCAATGACGGCCGGACCCGACACATCGAAAACACGAATCGCCTGCTAAAATCCGTGCCTTACTGCGACGGCCTCAAAACCGGCACCACCAATGCCGCAGGCCGATGCCTCGTTTGCAGCGGATCCCTCAATGGCCGAGCCGTCATCGTGGTCGTTCTCAAGTCCACCACCCCCAGTGTCTGGAAAGACTCAAGCAAATTGCTCGCTTGGGCGCTAGAGCGTCCTGCATCGGCATCCTAACAGGCAGCTTCCGCCGACATGCCTAGCCCTGCCGAGTCCCTTCAACAACTTGCTGCCGAAGGCCTGCTGCGACATCAGCGCCCCCTCGACTCACCCACCGGGGCGCAAGTGACCCGTGAAGGCAAACCACTCTGGAACTTCGCGTCCAATGACTACCTCGGCCTCGCAAGACACCCAGAAATCGAAGCGGCTCTCATCGAGGGAACCAAACGTTTTGGCGCAGGCTCCGCCGCATCCCGCTTGGTTTGTGGAACCTTGCCGCCACACGTCCTGTTAGAAAAATCGATCGCCGATGCCAAACAAACCGAGGCCGCGATCACCTTCACCTCAGGCTTCGCCACCGCGCTGGGCGCGATCCCAGCGATCGTCGGAAAAGCGGACTTCATCATCCTCGACAAGCTTTGCCACGCTTGCCTAGTCGACGCCGCCCGCCTCTCGGGCGCGACACTCCGGATTTTTCCACACAACGATCTCAAGCGGCTGGAACAGTTGCTCACCCGCATCCGTGCCAAGGCACCCACCGCACGCATCCTCGTGGCCACTGAGTCGGTCTTCAGCATGGACGGAGACCGCTGCCCCTTGCGGGAAATCGTCACCCTCACCGAATCCTACCAAGCACTTCTTTTGTTAGATGAAGCGCACGGCTTCGGAGTCCTTGGGGAACACGGCATGGGCCTCGCCGAACAGGAAAAACTCCAGGACCGCATCGCATTTCAAATGGGCACGTTTAGTAAAGCCGCCGGCCTCTCCGGTGGCTACCTCGCCGCATCACGCGACTGGGTGGACCTCTTGACCAACCGTGCACGAACGTTCATTTATTCGACCGCCCCGCCACCGTCACTCGCCCACGCGGCCATGACCTCGCTCGCTCTGATCCGTGGGACCACGGGGCATGCGTTAAGAACGAAACTTCACGAAAACATTTCACGAATCTCTGCATCAGGCACACCGATCGTTCCCATCGTATTAGGAAGTAACGACGACGCATTGGCAGCATCGGCCGCATTTGAAGCATCGGGCTATCTCATCCCAGCGATCCGCTATCCGACGGTCGCCCGAGGCAGCGCAAGACTCCGCATCAGTGTGTCCGCCGCCCATTCACACGAAACGATGACAACACTCGCTTCCTTAATCCGCACCCTCACTCCACCGGTTTAGGAAACCAGCGGGCAAGGAATTGCGATGACTTGCATGCCCGCGCGCTGAGCCGAGGTGATGCCTGCAGGCGCATCTTCAAGCGCAAGACATTTGGTAGGATCCAACCCCATCAGCTTCGCAGCCTTCAGGAAAATATCGGGTGCAGGCTTGCCATGCACCACATCATCCGCAGTCACGACTTCGTCGAACCAGTCGGAAATCCCAACGATTTTTAAAGTCTTCTCGATTACCATGCGGCTACCACCAGTTGCAATGGCCATCGGCACTTTCCCCCGGAGTCCCTCTGCAAATGCAGCCACTTCCTCGATCAACGTCACCTGATTCAAGCGCTTCAAAAAGCACTCACGCTTCGCCAAGGCAACCGCCGTCGGGTTCAAATGAAGGTTATACGTGTCATTGAGCTCCACCACGATGTCGAGCGTGGGGCGCCCGCCCATCGCGAAAAAAACATCCTCCTTGAAAATCCCCCCCGCCCCATGGATGGCCAGCGCCTCACACCAAGCCTCAAAATGCGCTGGCATCGAATCCACCAAGGTCCCATCACAATCAAAAACCACACCTTCAAAGCCACTCGAAGGAAATTCAAAAGGTCCAATGCTTGCCATAACTGCGGAGCAGATAGACCGATCTCCCGCCTCTTGGCAAGTGCCATCACCTGAAGAGAGCATGATTCTCACCTCCCTCTTGGAGCGGAGAATGGCGCAACGAACCGATCAAGAAAGATCAAGAATCTGGTCCCGATAGACCCCAGCAGGGACCATCCGTAACCCACCCGATGCATTCCGGATTTCGACATCGCCCTCAATCGCCACCCCAGATTCAAACTGAACGGGACCCCTGATCGTCAGCGAATGGCACCCTCTCAAACTGGGACTGCCGATGGCATCGATTTGATCTACCAACTTGTATTCATCCGACAGAACGATGACTGGCGGCACCCCATTGCGCGCAGCGACCAACCGAACTTGACCATCCGCCAGCACTTCATAGGCATCCGACCGCAGCGCGAGCAAATCCCCCGTCGTCTTGACCGGCGCGAACCGACTCCGCGGAACCTCGATCGCCGCAGCACCCTCGAAGCACTCAATCGCGGCTCCCATCGCGATTTCCAGCTGAATCACTGGCGTCGAGCTCTTGTCACGCGGATCCACCGTCTTCTGGTTGCGAATCATCGGCAGTGGCAACACGCCCGCATCCGCCTCAAGCTGCTCTTTGAGCAAGTCCAAGCGCAACCAAAGGCTGTTCGTGTTAAAATAACGGTGGCTTTCGATGTCCTGGAATGCCTCCATGTCCTCAGCCGGACATTGCGCGACCTCCCGCAGAAGCAAGCGATGATCCGCACGCCTCACCGCAAGATGCCCCCCTTTGCGGTCAGCCGCCGTTCTGCGAGTCACCTCCATGAGAAACGGAGACCCGCTGTCGGCGAAATAGCGCAAGATCGCAGGATCCAGAATCGCACCGAGATTGTCAGAATTCGAAACAAACGCATATTTCAGCCCTTCTGCGAGAAGCCGATCTAACCAACCACTGCCGACAAGCGCCGGATAAAGATCACCATGACCCGGTGGACACCATTCCAGATCAGAATCGGCCGACCAAACAACCGGCTCAAGCGACGCCGCATCGATCTTCGGAACTTGGTTCTGCATCAACTCGACCTCGTCCGCGTCCGAGAGCCCCTCTGCACGATACTTTTCGAGATGCTGCAAGGTCTGCGCGCTCGTGCTGAAGCTATTCATCAAGAGCAATCGCACCTTGGCACCACTGGCTTTTCGCAGATCCAAAATCTGACGAACCATCAAATCGAGAAAATTCACCTGATCCTGCACCACCAGCAAACTCTTCGGTCCCTGCAAACCCATCCCCGTTCCGAGACCTCCATTGAGCTTAATCACCACCGCCTGCGAGAGCAGCGCCACATCTGCATCCCCTGTCGATGCGATCTCGTCAAATGAAGTAAGCCCCTCGGCAGGCAAGATGACTTCCTCGGGAATCATGCCCGATTCATTCCGCAGCAGTGCCGCATAATTCCGCCCGAACGCTCGGATCGCGGCATCCCCCATCCCTGCGGCTGCCATTTTCATCTCGAATGCATCAAATTTTTCAGTCATAATCTCAAGATTCTCCACGCAATCGTGGATTCAATGCGCCCCTCGGTCACGCCAAAACACCAAAGCAACTCACAAATTCTGATCACTCTGTACGCCCACCACCGGATGAAGATTGGGATTGACCTTCCGCTCGGTTAGCTATTGGAGGAGCGTGCAAGTCAGCTTTTTCACCCCCTCAATTCCACCAATGAAAATTCTCATTCTCTCACGAAACGCGAGACTCTACAGCACCGACGCTCTCGTCACCGCAGCAACTTCACGGGGCCATGAGGTGCGCGTGGTGGACTACCTGCGCTGCTACATGAACATCACCTCCCGCAAACCTCGCATCTATGTGGATGGCGAGGAGCTAGTGGCAGATGCCGTCATCCCACGCATTGCGGCGAAGCACACATTCTACGGCAACGCCGTGGTGCGGCAATTCGAGATGATGAATGTTTTCACCCTGAACGACTCCGTGGCCATCGCTCGCTCACGCGACAAACTGCGCTCACTCCAAATTCTCGCCAAGCGCGGCGTCGGCCTCCCCGTGACTGGATTCGCCCACCATACCGATGCCACCGGTGAGTTGATCAAAATGTGCGGTGGCGCTCCGTTGGTCATCAAGTTGTTAGAAGGCACCCAAGGTGTCGGCGTAGTACTTGCTGAGACGACCAATGCGGCCGAATCGGTGATCGAGGCCTTCAAGGATCTCAACGCGAACATCCTCGTTCAAGAATTCATCAAGGAAGCCGCAGGAGCGGACATCCGCTGCATCGTCATCGGCGGCAAGGTGGTCGCTGCCATGAAGCGCCAGGCAGGAGTCGGCGAATTCCGCTCAAACCTTCACCGCGGCGGCACGGCTCAAAAAGTGCGCATCTCACCCGAAGAACGCGCCGTAGCCATCAGCGCAGCGAAGGCAATGGGACTCAACCTCGCAGGCGTCGACCTCCTCCGTTCGAATCACGGACCGGTCGTCATGGAAGTGAACTCATCACCCGGTCTCGAGGGCATCGAGCAGTCGTCCAAGCAAGACGTGGCCGGGATGATCATCGAGTTCCTCGAGAAGAAGGCTAAAAAACCCGCAAAGCCCGAGGACAAGTGAAATTACGAATTCGCCTTGAGGCGGCCTAACACTTCGGCGTAGGCCTCCATCACATTTCCAAGATCACGGCGGAAGCGATCCTTGTCCATCTTCTCACCCGTCTTCAGATCCCAAAGCCGGCACCCGTCAGGGCTGATCTCGTCGGCAAGCACGATCTGCGATGGATCCGAAACCAATCGGCCGAACTCGAGTTTAAAGTCCACCAGCTTGAGCCCACACTTGGCAAAGAAATCGGTGAGGATCGCATTCACTTGGAGTGCCGACTTGCGCAAGTGAACCAAATCCTCCGGGGTAGCCAATCCCATTTCACGGATGTAATCATCATTGATGAGCGGGTCTCCGAGTGCATCGCTCTTGTAGGAGAACTCGATGATCGGTTGAGAAAACACCTGACCTTCGGCAATGCCAGTGCGCTTGCAGTAACTTCCTGCGGATAAATTGCGGACAATCACCTCAACCATCAGGATCGTGACTTTTTTCACCTCGACATTCGTGTCGTCGATCTTGCGCACAAAATGGGTTGGCACACCGGCATTCTCAAGAAATCCGTAGATCAAGGTGCTGATTTCGTTATTAAGCCGCCCTTTGTTCTCGAAGCTCGCCTTCTTTTCACCATTGAAGGCGGTGGCGTCGTTCTTGAACTCCATGCGGAGTGTCTCGGGATTCTCAGTGGCCCAGAGACGCTTGGCTTTGCCCTCGTAAATCGGTGTCATTCCGGATTGTTAAAACTCCATGGCGTCTCGGTCAAGTGCGCTGAAATCCAGCACCCGAATTATCCCCTCATCCGCAGTTGAGATGGATGACGAGGAGGTCACTCCTGCTGGCGGCTTGGTGGCGAGAGGTCACTTCCTGGAGCACTGCGGAGTGATCGCCGAGTTTGCCGCGAACTACCCTTTGCCGCACACCCGCAACAACGCGCCATCACCCGCACCTGCCTCGTCCTTCAGTTCCTGATCGTCGATCTCGGCGACTTCTACCTCTGTCGCGGCCAGTCCTTGCCAACAACTGAGGAATCGTTCGCCACAATCCAGAATGGGTGAGCCGCGCTGTTCTTTCATGACCTCAGCCCCATGTCCATTTTCATGGAAAACCACGCGAAAAAACCTCTTCCCGACGCGCCTGGCAAGGGTTTTCGCGCGTCCTATGCCGCGTAACGGCAGTGGGGGTACGGGAAAAACAGGACAAACCGCTTGCGCGTGAGGCAGGTAGCGCCGTCGGATGTTAATGAAATGATGAAAATGAACCGCAACGGGAGAGAAGTGGACCTGCACGACCTGAATACTCTCGGATTGAGACAAGCATCGCCCATGGCCGCCACCCCGAGCGACTTGCGGGAATCGTCTGCGGTGCCTCGGACCGCATTTCCACCCGATTTCACGGCAAGCTGTGAGGATGCAAGGGCGTCGATCCCCACTTGTGAGGCGCACGTTACACATCGTTGGCTAATCCAAATAAACTGAAACATTTTCATCTCTTACAGACGCTAGCTGGTCACCTTTCTGCCAAAGTGAATCAGCGCTTGAATGCTGCTGGGGGATTGGCGGGCTGCGCTATTTCAACAACTCCCGCAGCGCGTCGTGCGCGGCAGGTTCGTTCGGTTCTGCGGGGAGGTTCTGGATGATTTCCGCGACGATGTTGCCTCCTTTGCCGTCGTAGCTTTTTAGAAAT
>JAPJNB010000179.1 GCA_026461385.1 Akkermansiaceae bacterium | reverse complement strand
GTGTGGAAAAAAGGGAGAATCTGATTCCTCGAATTTGAAATCTCAGATCTCAAATCCCTAAAGAGGGCCATTGCGCTGTTCCCATAGGCGGCGCGCGGGATCGGTGGGTGCAAGCTTGGAAATGATATCCCGCTCCAGGGCGGTGAAGTTTTTCGCGCTCTCGGCGCGGACGTTTTTCTTTTCCCACTCTTTGCGTGATTGATCGTTGAGATGGCGCGGGCCCTTGATGTCTGAGTTCTGGAGCGCATCCGCCCAGGCCCGGATCTGGCGCGAGCAGCTTTCTGCGAGGGGTTTTAGATTTGAGATTTCAGATTTAAAATTTGCGAGAGCGGGCCGCCGTTCGAAGTAGCATAGCATCGACCGCACTTCCCCTGCGGAGCCTCTGGCGATGTAGAGGAAGGCGATGAGTTCATTGGTGCTCCCTCGCTCGAAGCCCTCCGCGATGTTGTTTGAAACCGATAGTGAACAACGGTCCAACTGATCCCGTTTGGAAAAGGTGATCTTATCCTTGGCCGCGATCAGGAAATCCTCGCATCGCTCGGCAAGCTGGATGGCGTCCTGCCAAACGGGCAAATCTTCGAATCGTTGGTAAGTCATGGTGTTGGGATTTGAGATGTCAGATTTGAGATTTGAGATGGGAATCAAACCACGCCTGCGCGCCGCGCTTGAAGCGCATGGCTTTCGGTTGGCAGAGCTCGATGAGCGAGCATGCGTCGCAGCGGCGCGACTCATACTCGGCAAGCGGCGTCTCGCGGGATGCGATCATTGCGTGCAGTTCTGCAGCTGTTGCCGAGACGAGTTGACGAAGTGATGAATCAAACTCAATGGGAGTCCGCCGACGTTTTTCGCCATAAAACAAAAAGCCATTTCGAATCGTCACCTCAAGCATTTCCTCCAAGCACATGGCCTGAGCGCATAGCTGAACCTCATCGGCCCGATGCAACTTCGGTTTGCCACGTTTATATTCCACGGGGAGCACGCGGGGCGTGGCGGATTTGAGATTTAAGGTCTGAGATTTGAAATCGCCTTCATGCAGTTCATCCGCAGTCTCGGAAGCTCTTCCTCTCAAATCTGAAATCTCACCTCTCAAATCGCCAGAGGCGGAGCCGGAGGCAAGGTGGAACTCAACGACATCGCACTGGCCCGAGATGCCGAGCGCAAATGAGCGTACGCTGAGACTGCGAGTGATTCTAACCTCTGCCTTACTCTCGTCCGCTCCTTCGTGCGCCTTTTGGTGGAGCACCTGACCCTCTGCCGTGAACTTATTCTCCGCCCACACCTGCTCAAGATGGATCAAGCCACACTGGCGCGGGCAAAACAGCCAATGCTGGAGCGCGGAAAGCGGGAGGAGTTGGTCCTCCGTGTAATTGGGCTCTCCGCGCTCCATGGTGGCTGATGGTTAGATTCGGCGAATCAGAGTGACGCCGTTTGGAATAGCAGACTCATCGATCGTTAAATCGTAATCCGCAAACGAACGTGCCACTTCGACCTCAGCTTTTTTGGTGATGCTGACGAGGTCGAAGAGTTTGTGACTGGGTGCGTTGCCAAGCTGGGAGTCGTGTTTAAAAACGAGCAGTGCCCGTGGATTCATGCTACCTGCGGGACGGGCAGCGGACTGGTCGAATTGGAATGCGTTTTCCAAAGACTGGAAAAGGAGTTCGAGGTCGTCATCGTTGAAGCCGGTTTGGGCGGCGAGGAAGGGATTAACGAAACCGTGGGCTCTGTAAAGACCATAAGGAATGGTGAACTTGCGGCCCATAGTGCGTTCCTTTTCTGCATCCTTTTTGTTGGTGACGGAGGAACGGGTGATGGCGTGCTCGCTGGCAACGATCGGATCAATCGAGCGAGCAAATGACAGCTGAACGGGGCCGCGCACTTGGCCGCAATTGATCTCCGTGGACATCACGGCACCAAAGGTGCGGACATCGTAGTAGTTTTCACACATCCAAGCGGTAGCTTGGTCTTTCTTGCCATTCTTCGGGGTCTTGGACTCGGCAGCCGGGATTCCGACGGCGTTTTGAGCCTCTTGCTGAAGATCGTTGAGGACCGAGCCATCTGTGAAGTAGATGCGTTTTCCAGCAGCACCGTTCGCGGTGAGGGCGACGAAGTTGCGGATCTTCCGTTTGAGGCAGACATCGGTGACGAGACCCTGGCCGGTTTCCACATCGATGCGTGGGAGGTTGCCGGCATCGGGATCGCCGTTAGGGTTGGCGTCTTGGGCATCGAAGATAAAGAGGAAGTCGTAGCGGTTGTTCATAAGATTGGTGTATAAGTTTTCGTTTTTAATTTTCAGGAAATTTTCAGACGGTGGTGGGTTCGTTTTCTGGCAACTTTTGATCGTCATTAGAGGTGAAGAGTTTTTTACGCTGGTGGTAGTAGCCGAGGATGAACTGGCCCTGATCGGTGAGAGAGTGAGTTTTCTTCGTGCCGAAGATCTCCCATTTAATGTCGCCTATTAGCCTTTCCATTTGAACGCGCCGCCCAGGGTTCAAATGCCGCTGATGGTGCACGGATAGGGTTTCCAGGCGAGGGAAAACAGCCGCTGGCGTGGTACATGCACTGGAGAAATACTTTTCTTTGATGGTGTGTTCGAGCTTACGTTGAGTTTGCGCGTAGTGGCCTTCTTCTTGGATCTTTTCTAGAACAGCGAAAAGCCGCCCGTGTCGATACGCAGATTCAGTATTGGATTCGTCTAGCATAATGGATATGGTTTGTTGGTAGTTTCTAATGAGAATCGCTTTGATTATCGCAGCGCGTAGATGAGTAACTCGACGTTCGATTATGGTTCGGCGAATTACGCAGAAATAAAGAGCTGTAGGATAATCCACTCCTTCGACGATGGCTCTGGTTAGCGAGCCAGCGATTGTAGAGATGAACTTGTCACTACCTTCCTTTCCCTCTTTCCATGTAACGGCACCATCCTCCTCGGATCGGTGAAGCACACGGATTTGATTGGTTAATTGCCGAATTGATGGAAATTCAGGTTCTCGGTCAAAACGGTCGATTTCAAGGCAGCGTTGATGGTCGTGTAGCTTATCCAACAACTCTGTAGTTGTGGAGCGATGGTAAAAGCGGATGGAGACGCGGGCGGCATTAGGAGCCAAGCCGAGAATATGAAACGGAGTATCTCCCGATTCACCAAGTTCTTGATACTCTCCGCCAGAACGGATTGCTTCTAGAACCCGCTGAAGCTGTCCGCGCTTGGTTTCATCCTGAACTTCCTCGGTGGCTTGAGACCCACCGGAGAAGATGTCCGCGAAGCAGTCTTCCACAATCGATGGCTTCTCAGTCCAGAAGACAGTCGTGGTATCGCCAATGCGGATGCGGTGTTTGCTTGATTTTGGGCCGGCTAACAGGGAGTTAAGCGCGGTGCCGTAGCGGAAGGCAGCAGCTTCGCTTACGGGTGCGTTGTAACTCTGTGCCTTGCCATAGGATTCATAGGCATTGGCGTTGAAGGAAACAATGGAAGCACCAGCAGCTTGGGCTCCAGTCACCCCTTTAATCTTCGGATGAAGCCTAGCGATTGGCTGCTCCTCTCCGGTCAGGAGGCATTGACCAAGATCACCAGGAACTTCGGCGGCTTGAGAGAGTAACCACCATTCCTGAACTGCGGATGATTCATGAACAGCTTTCTTCTCGCCTTGAACCTGAAAGATGCCGAAACCAGTTCCAAGATCATTGAGAATTGGAAACTCAGTGATTCGTTCGGAACTCCATTGTTCGAGGAATCGGCATACGGCAGAAAACGATGGATCTTTAATCGTGGATTCCAGCTCCAGATGCCGCTGGCGGAACGCTTCAAAACGACTCAAACCGAAACCATCCGCTTTATCTTCGGGTTGGCGTCCCAATAAATAGGTTTGGTTGTCCCATAGAAGGCAGGGATTGATGCCTGCCCCGGGTGGCTTAGCTTCACCGGGAACAAGCATTAGGGTGTTTTGCATCTTCCCTTTTTCGTCAGGACTTCGGGCATCCTGAATATCGAATAGCGATCCATCGGTTTTGAGAACCATTCGGAAGCAAATCTTCTGTGGCGAAAAGCCCGGCGGAGCGATTTCATAAGCGGGATCTTCGGCGAGGCGGGTGTAAAGATCGTTGAGTGATTGGAGGATCATGCCTTGATGGGGAATGGGAGTTCGGGGACGAGGATCACTCCGTCGCGCATGCTGGCGCGAAAGAAGTGCGGAGTGGTGGATTTGACCTTAAGGGTGGCGCGGTCCTGCTCGAACTCGATGTCGTGCAGCATAAAACCGAGGTCTTTTTCCCCAGCATGGTCAGGGCAAATGGCAGGAAGCTCGTTTTCGTTCTCGATGAGGTCAAAGCGAACAGGGAACTCGCGGCAGCCGAAGTAGGGCTGTTGGAATACTTGGCCCTTGCGGGCACGGCGCTTGAACATTTCGAGATGTTTGCCAACGGCTTCATTTTCGGGAGAGGGCGAATCACCTTTTTCCATGCGGGGGTCGAGAACCACGACGTGAGCCTTGATGAGATAGGCGACGTCCTTCAGAAGAAGAGATGCACGCTGCTGCCGATTTCTGGGAATTGAATACGAGAAAATTAAAGCTCAGGTGCTGGCAGGTAAAAACGATGCCGCAGTGTTAACCTGGATTTCTGAAGTAGGTGTCGCCCGCAGTGATGAAGATTGCATGCATTGGAATCACTTCATGATGAAACGCGGTTGGCGTGATGAGGGGCAAAAAAATTTGCAGCGCAGAATTGAAG
>JAPJNB010000178.1 GCA_026461385.1 Akkermansiaceae bacterium | reverse complement strand
CTTCGCGGCTTTAGGAGCTTTCGCGGCTTTAGGAGCTTTCGCGGCCTTAGGAGCCTTCGCTGCTTTGAGGGACTTACCAACCCCAGCGGCTTTCAACCATGCCCCGATGGTGATTGGGGAAATTTTGAATTTACTGACTGCTTTAGCCTGTCCTCCACGACCACTTGCCGTGTTGTGACTGACGACAAAGTCTACCACTTCTTTCTTTTGGGCATCGGTGTATCTAACTCCTTGCACTGCTTTTTTATTAACGTTGGTACTCATGACGAGAGCGAACCTATAAATTGGCACCCTACTGGCAAGCTAAATATAATTCACCGATTTTGGATATTTTGCCAACGCAAACGATATCCATGATTATCCCAAAATCACATCGCTCAAAATTGGCCACTCCTTGAGATCCATCAACCAATGATCGCAGCGCTCTTTGATCATTGGGCGACTCACAACGCCACCAAAACCGATAAAATGATCGACATCGGACCGAGTCTCTAAATCGGAGATTCCATCGCCCATCATGATCACCCGTTCAGGGAGGATGGCCTGCTTCCACTCACGAATCACTTCATTTTTACCCATGTTCCGAGTGGTAGGATAATCCTTTCCATAGCTCAGATAAGAACCCTCTTCATTCAAATATAAAGGCACAGCTTCCACATGCTCAATGCCTAGCATATCTGCTAACGGCCGGATCAAGGGGGCAAATCCGCCCGAAAGCACCACCGGCAACCAGCCCGCCCTCTTCAATGCTGAAACCATTTCCACCGCACCCGGCACAACCGTCCGCACATAAAGATCTGCGATCGCATCACAAAGCTCAAGGTCAGGACGGATCATTTCCATCCGGCGCGGAAACACCTCATGGATCGGAATCTCTCCATTCATTGCCGCATGCGTCAATTGAACCACGCGCGAGAAAACATCAGCTCCTCTCGCACGTGCCAGTTCATCGATGCCCTCGATCGTCGAGAGCGTCGAGTCGCAGTCGACAAAGAATAATTTGCCTCTGCGCCGCGTTGCCGGTTTGACTTCGAGCAGCATTCCTTCATGGGCCATTTCAAATAGCTCGAGAATCGCCGTGTGACTCAGCCGGATGCAACCCTTACTGGCAGGCTGCCCGAGCTTGTCTTCATGGTTGGTGCCGTGAAGATAAATCATCCTCTCCATGGTGTTGGCATTGTTGGCACTCAATCCTTCAATCCGCAGAATCCGCGTCAAAATTAGGTCGCCAACATCCAATGAATCCTTCTGCCAAACACCGATGGGTTTTCGTTGTTTAAAGATCGTTCCAACGGGCTCACCCTCTCCGATTTTTTCAGAAATCCGGAAATGCCCTGTTGGGGTACGATAACTCCCTTCGGAAAAACCCATTCCTTTGATTGAGGTGGAGACGGGAAACTCCATGATGCATTTTGAACCCTCCATGACTTGGAGCAATTGATCATCTAGGGAAACGACGAGATGGCGGTTTGAACTCATGGCGGCGAAAGAACGAGTAGAGCGTTGTGCCCGCCCATTCCGTGGGAGAGCTTATAAATGAGCCCGCTGAGATCAAGCGATTGATCCGGCACGACAAACCCTGCGGGCATGTGTCGCCCAGCAAGATTCGGCGGGAGTTGATGGTCTCTGGCAAATCTTGCTAGAATTACACTCTCTAACAAACCGCTCGCACCGATGGTGTGCCCGATGAATGACTTGAGGAGGTGCAAGGTGGGCCGAGATGCGGCCGCGCAAAAGACCCGGCTCAATGACGCTGGATCAGCCACTGCCTGGACAGCGGTTCCAGTCGCATGAGGACAAATGGCCGCCGGGGCACCAAACTGACTGATTGCTTTTTCTAATAGAGAATAGGTATTTCCTCCATCGGCAGGGATACCCACCGGATCACACGCATCGGAGTTGCATCCGTAGTGGAGTAGGCGGGGAAAATCACCCGTGTGCCTCTCGATCGCCATTGCGGCGGCTCCCTCCGCGGGGATGAATCCAGCAGACTGTGGGTGATACGGGTCAAGGTCCATTTCAGATGCCAGCAGTCCGGAGGCAGCATAATTATCTAATAGAATCGGAACCAAAGGGAGATCCACCGCGACGGCGAGCGCACGCGACGCAGCCCCTGATTGAACCAGCATCATCGCAATGCCAACGGCATCCAGACCCGCCGCGCAACCGCTTGCAAGTACGTGATTTGGACCTGCGATTCCAAGCTCGATCGCAATTGCTGAAGCAGGCTCGCTGTGAATCGTGTTGCTGGCCGCCATCAGTCGAAAAGGTCGCCGCCCCGGCCACGGCCCAAGCCAGCCCGCTGCATTTCCACGGCTCGTTCCCACGACGAGAGCCGCATCGCGCAAATCTGCGTCGCTCCAGTCCGCTTCAGCAACCGCTTCCCGCGCCACGTGCAACGCGGCCATCGTTGCAGGGCTCCATTTTCGATTTACCAATAACGATCTCCGTTCGATCCATGCTCCAGGCCGCATGGCATGGGGACTTTCTGCACCCAGAAGCTCTCCCAGTCGGCGAAACGGAACATGCCGCAGCAGGAGATTTCGGTGGTGAGACGCCACATCACTGCCCAACGCAGAAAGGGCTCCGAGGCCAGTGATCGATAGAGAGGATGAGGTGGCCACAAGCGATCAATCAGAAAATCGTCCAAGCGAATCGGCTCACTGCGAGTTATAAGGTAATCTGTCCACCCAGTTCAACCACACGCCCAGGAGGGAGCTGGAAGTAGGCGGTTGCCGATGAAGCATTGCGGGCCATTGCCGCAAATAAAGATAACCTAACACGGTCAGCAAACGACGCTTTTTTGGTAATGCCGTAGGTTTCTCTGCCTAGGAAATAAGTGGCCTTCCCCGGTTGAAAGCGCGCACTTTCTGGCATCCGAAGCTTAAGCGCGGTTGGCACGTCCGGCGTTTCGGCAAACCCAAACCGCAGAGTGGCTCGATGCACTCCGTCTCCCAAATCTTCGTACTCTAACATCTCAGATGGATTCGCCCTTGGCTGGTCGAGGGTCATCACATGCAGAAGCACCACCCGCTCGTGAAGCACTTGATTGTGCTTCAAGTTATGCAGAAGCGCAGTCGGAACCTGCAGTCCTTTGCCGCTCATGTAAATGGCAGTGCCAGACACACGATGAATTTTCCCTCGGTGCAAGTCATTTAGCAGGTCTTGGATTGGCAAGGAATCCCGTAGGATCCGCGCATAAAGCCGCCGCCGCCCCCAGATCCAAACAAGCATGAACGACATCACCACGGCGGCAATCAGCAGCGGCAACCATCCACTTGGCCAAATCTTCAAAGCATTTGCTGCGAGGAACGCCCCATCCAACACCATGAAACCAAAGGTCATCAAGCCTGCCTTCGCCACAGACCATCCCCACACCTCACGAGCGGCAAAGAAGAACAAGAAGGAGGTGATCGCCATGGTGAGCGAAATGGCGATCCCATAGGCACTCGCGAGTGCTGCGGATGTCTTGAATGTGATGACGAGCAAAATACACGCAGCGGCAAGGATATGATTGACCACCGGCACATACACCTGCCCCATCGAATGCTCGGACGTATAATGAATCCGGACACGGGACAAGCATCCCAACTGGACTGCTTGAGTGGTGAGCGAAAAAGCACCAGAAATCAGTGCCTGACTTGCAATGATAGCAGCACCCGTCGCGAGAATGGTGAGCGGCAACTGCATCACATCAGGAGCCATCAGAAAGAAGGGACTGCGAATCGCCGATGGATCGGCGGTGAGAAGAGCAGCCTGCCCGAGATAGTTCAAAACCAAAGCGGGTAAAACCACCGAAAACCAGCCGACCTGAATGGGCTTGGTACCAAAGTGCCCAAGATCCGCGTACAAAGCTTCACCGCCCGTAACTGCGAGAAACACCGCCGCTAACAACGGGAAGGCGTGTGACCATTCGCGCACCAAGAATGAAATCCCCTCCCACGGACTGAGCGCCATCAGGACTTGAGGGTGGTGCCACAACGCGCCTATCCCTAACAACCCAAGCGACCCAAACCACAACAACACCACCGGACCAAACAATTTCCCTACATTCCCCGTGCCAAACTTCTGAATCGAAAATAACCCTGCCAATATCAGCACCGCAAGCGGCACCGTGGAATCCGCCAGGCCCGGCGCACTCACCGAGAGCCCCTCGACCGCACTCAACACCGAGATCGCTGGCGTGAGCATCCCGTCCGCATAAATCAGCGCAGCCCCTGCCAGACCAAACAGGAGAATCTTCCGCGGATCTTGCCCTCCTCGCGCTCTCACCGCTCCTCGGATCAATGTGGAAAGCGCCAAAATCCCACCCTCACCCTTGTTATCGAGCTTCAAGATCACAAAGAGATACTTCACCGAAACCACGAGGATCAATGACCACACGATCAAGGACGCAGCTCCCACCAAATTGCGCGGATCAATCGGCGCACCATGATGCCCAGAAAAACACTCGCGAAATGCATAGAGCGGGCTTGTTCCGATATCACCGAAGACGATGCCCAAAGCAGCAAGGGTGGTCACCGCAAGGTGAGGTCGATGGCCCGAATGGCCTCCATGGGAGTCGTTCATCGTCATAATGCAGGTCGTCCGCACGCGGGTTAAACCACGTCCAGTCCCGAGTGACCAGCGAATTTACGCAGCCACCATCCCCCAAAAATCCCGATCATAGGTCTTGGCTCAAGCTCCCCGCCGACGCAATCTGGCCCCAGACTTTCAAATGAGCACCGTTCTGGAAACCATTGATGGCGGGACCCGCTACCTCGAAAAACGCGGAATCGACGATGCACGCCGCAACATGCAGATGCTCATCGCACACCAACTTGGCTGCACTCGAATGGATCTCTACCTGCAATTCGACCGCCCGATGGAGGAGTCCGACCTCTCCCCACTCCGCGAATCCCTCAAAAAACGGGGCGAAGGCTTCCCACTCCAACACCTTTTGGGCTCCGTCTGGTTTCACAAACACGAGTTCAAATCCGACGCTCGCGCACTCATCCCACGGCCCGAGACCGAAGAGCTAACCGAATGGATTCTCCAGTGGGAATTGCCAAAGGATCTGGAAATTCTCGACATGGGATGCGGCTCCGGCGTGCTTGGCCTCAGCCTCGCCGCCGCCCGCCCCGATTGGAAAATCTCGCTCGCCGACGTCTCACCGGACGCCCTCGCCCTCACCGAGGAAAATGCCAGATCCCTTGGCCTAACCAACGTTTCTCTAACTCACAGCGACTTGTTTTCAAAGATCACAGGAACCTTTGATGGCATCGTCGCCAATCTCCCCTACATCCCCGACGCCGAGCGCGCCACCCTCACCCGCGAGGTCATGCACGACCCCGCTCTGGCACTCTTCAGCGGCGACGATGGGCTCGACCTGATCCGCCGCTTCGTCCCCGATGCGTTCCACCACCTCAAACCCGGCGGATGGATCGTTTTGGAAATCGGTCACGATCAAGCTTCACAGGTCCGCGAAATTTTACAAACTTCCTGCTTCACCGAAATCGAAGTCAAAACCGACCTCTCCGGAGTCGCCCGTTTCCCTTTCGCGAAGCGACCTTAATCTCAACATTAAACTTCCAGCTTTCTACCATTCCCATGGATAAACTCATCGTTCACGGCGGACCCACCCTGCGGGGCACCATCAACATTTCAGGCTCCAAAAATGCGTCGTTGCCCATTTTAGCCGCCAGCCTGCTCACCGCAGACGACTGCATCATCCGTCGTGTGCCCGATGTCTCGGACACCAATTACATGATCCAAATCCTCAGCGCGCTCGGCGCCGATGTGGAGCGCTCTTCTGGCACCGTCCGGATCACTTCTGCAGACATCATGGACGAGGCACCCTACGAATTGGTCCGCCGCATGAGGGCCTCAATTTGCGTGATGGGCCCGCTTCTCGCAAGAAATGGCCGTTGCGTGGTGTCCCTCCCCGGCGGTTGCGTCATCGGAGATCGGCCGGTCGACCTCCACCTGCGCGGACTCGAGGCACTCGGTGCAAAAATCGAGTTCGAAGGCGGCAACATCACACTCACTGCGAAAGACGGCCTGCGCGGTGCTGAAATTGATCTGCGCGGCACCCACGGGCCCACCGTACTTGGCACCGACAACGTGATGATGGCAGCCACCCTTGCGGAAGGCATCACGGTGATCGAATCCGCCGCCGCGGAACCCGAGGTTCTCGACCTTGCGAATTTCCTCAACGCCATGGGCGCAAAAATCACTGGAGCCGGCACCCGCCGAATCGTCATCGAGGGAGTCAAAGAACTCCACGGGGTCGAACACACCGTGATCCCCGACCGCATCGAAGCGGGCACTTTCATGGCCGCAGCCGCCATCGCCGGCGAAGACGTTACCCTCCGCCGTGTCTGTCGAGACCACCTGAAAGCGATCACCGCCGCCATCGAGGCCTCAGGCCATCAGGTCGATTTCAACGAGAATGGCGACATTTGCACCGTGCGACGCAGCGAAGGCAAAACCCACGGAGTCAACCTCGTCACAGCTCCATTCCCCGGCTACCCCACCGACATGCAGGCACAAATGACCGCACTTTTGGCCACGACCCCCGGCATCAGCGTGATCAAGGACACGATTTTCCCACAACGTTTCATGCACTGCGCCGAACTCAAACGCATGGGCGCAGACATCCGCGTCGATAACGGAACCGCCGTGGTTCACGGGGTCGCCAAACTTTCGGCCGCACCCGTCATGGCCTCCGACCTCCGCGCATCTGCCGCTCTCGTGCTCGCGGCTCTCACGGCGAAAGGATCCACCGAAATTAGCCGACTCTATCACATCGATCGCGGCTATGAACAAATCGACGAGAAACTTCTGATGCTAGGCGCAAATGTCGAACGAGTGAAGGATCGCTGAGGCTTTTCACGCCATCAAGGAGAACGTCATTGTTTCAATCATGCGTCATGGAGTTCAAACTTCAGCTTGCACCCCGCACGCTGAAGCGTGAACTCCGTAGCCTATTTGAGCGCCTCGCGTAATTGTTTTTCCTTCCGTGCCGACCAAATGCCGCTGACGTGGCTGATGATTCTCCCATCACGGTCGGCGACTGCAATGTGGACTTGGGTGGTGTCCGATAGGCCGAGAGTGCCGACGAAACGCTCACGCGGTGCGTAAATCGTAAAAACTCGGGCTCGTATTTTGGGATTAGGAATACCACTGCGCATCCCCGTATCGACAAACCAGCGAAGGAAGGCACCGGGGTCGTCGATGACGGGTAGCTCCAGCCATTCCGCCGAGCCGAGGTGGTCCAGCTTTAGCCTTTTTGACCAATCGTCGAGAGTCTCTTGTTGTTCGCGTTGGAAGGCGATTAGAAGCAAGGTGCGGTCTGATGGGAATTCGCGGGGGAACTCCTTCGTTTCGTCCATCAGATTTTTCACCCTCATTTCGGGGAAAGTCGGCGAACTCGTTTTTTTCGGTGCAGGAATGGAGATAGATGGTGGAACGACGCAGCCTGTAGTGACGAAGCAAAGAAAAGTAGTAATGAGGCAAAAAGATAATGGTCTCATGGCCGATGAATATTAGAATGCGTAGGATGCACCCAGCAGTCCGCAGATCGAGGGGGCGAGATCCTCACGAAACAACTTGTGGTCGGAACCATCCCGCAGTTCTAGCGTACCTCCGATGTTCACACCAACTTGCGCGCTGATTCGCAAGTGCTCTCCGATCTTACGTTCCGCTCCCAGACCGGTGCGCCAGCCTTCGAGTTTCACGCTCTCGACCTTGCCGCCGGCGCCTTCCCGGTCCACGTCCCAAGCGCCACCTGCGGGATATGCTGAGAAGCTGAATGTCCAGTCTTTCAGCGGCGTCCAACCGATGGCGGCGATGGGCGGGGTGAGTTGAACGATGAGCGTGTCCGTGGGCCGCCAGACGACACCGATGCCCGGAATAGCCATCGTTTCGCCGAGAGAGTAGTTTAAGAAACCGGCTGCTGATAGAGTGAAGCTGGGTGAAAACTGATAGCCCCAGACACCGAGAGCGGATAAGGAAAAATCGTCTCCAGTCACGTGATTAAAATCCGTCGAAATCCCGGGACTGATGATGCCGATGCCCATCCAGCCTTGGTCGGATTTCGGGAAATGTGCGGCGGTGAATTGACACTCTAGGGTAGTGAGCGAGAGACGGTCCACTCCCAGCGTGTGATCTACATCGAGCGAGGCCCAGCCGTAGCCGAGCATCACGCCGATGAATGTTTCTGGATCGGATTCCTTGCCCCAAAGCGGAATCAGGGCACGACCGTCGAGGTAATTCACCGAGCCGCCGCCGTTTTCAAAATCCATGCTGCCAGACACGGTGACTGCAGTCGAAAAACCAGGCTTTCCGAACCCTAACAACGCGGGATCGATCAGGTCCATCTTCGTTTCATCGGCACGAAGAACCGGAATCAAAAAAAGAGAAGTGAGGAGCAGGAGGTTGATTGATTTCATATTTTGAGATGATAGATGCTAATCAACGGCGATCAAGCTGGAAGGATGGCGCAGAAAAAGCACCTCGCAAAGGCACAATGGCGGCAAAAGACCGTAAAGATCGATCGTGACTTTTCCTTGCGTATCGGTGCTTCCGCCCTTCCGATAGCGGTGTCCATGATTCTTCAAAAATCTTCTCTGCTCTGCCACCTCGTCGCGTTGCCGTTTTTGATGGCAAGCGCGTTTGCCGAGAGTGGAGCCAAAAGCACGACGGATCCGTTGAACGCTGAGGTTTACGTGGTCAAGCGCGCACCATTCGCCCAAACGCTTTCCACCGTCGGTACCCTGCGCGCCAACGAAGCGGTCACGCTGGTGTCCGAACTCCCACGACGCTTGGTCAAAATCCACGTCACCGAAGGCTCCGAGGTGGCGGCGGGTGAATTGCTCTTCAAACTCGACGACAGCGATTTGATGGCCGAACTGAGCGAGATCGATGCACGCATGAAGTTGGCCGATATCAATAAGACTCGCGCCGATAACTTGCTCCCCCGCAAGGCGATCAGCCAGCAGGAGTTTGATAGCTCAACCTCCGCACTCGACCTACTCAAAGAGCAGCGAAACACCAAGTCGGTCCAAATCGCCAAAACCGAAATCCGCGCACCATTCGCGGGTCGCGTCGGCATCAGGCAGGTCAGCGAGGGGGCCTTCGTCTCGCCCGCCGTGCCATTGATCCATCTGCAAGATGTGTCGCAAATCAAAGTGGATTTCCCGCTCCCCGAGCGCTACTCTAGCGAGATCAGGTGCGGACAACAGTTCACCTTCACGGTCGCAGGAAATGGCCAGACCTTCGATGGGGTGGTGACGGTGATTGAACCTGCAATCGATGCCACCACCCGCAGCCTGCTCGTCCGTGGTCTGTGCACCACGCCTCAAGGACTCTTGCCGGGCGGATTCGCCGAGGTGACCCTAACTCTCGACGGCCTCGCCAATGGTTTCATGGTGCCGAGCCAAGCCGTGATACCCTCGCCTCGCGGCCAAGCCGTTTATGTGATCGAGGGCGGCAAGGCCAAATTACGCACGGTCGAAATCGGCACCCGTACCGATGATCAAGTGCAGATCTTGCGCGGCCTCAACGAGGGCGATGCCATCGCGATCACCAACCTCCTGCGCATCCGGCCTGATCTAGCAGTTTCTCCATTGATGAAATAATCTTCTCTAACTGCTTCCCACGTTTTCCGCAGATCCCTCACATGAGCCTATCAGAAACCAGCATCCGCCGACCGGTCCTTACGATCGTGATGTCGCTGGCCATCATCTTATTCGGACTCACGGGATTTCACTTCCTCGGAATTCGCGAATACCCCGCAGTCGATCCACCGATCATCACGGTTCAAACGAGTTACCCTGGTGCTAGCCCAGCCGTCATCGCCTCACAAATCACCGAACCCCTCGAACAAGCGATCAATGGAATCGCCGGCATCCGCACGCTCAGCTCAGAATCCCGCCAAGAAAAAAGCTCGATCACCGTCGAGTTCACCCTTGGCTCGGACCTCGACACCGCGGCGAACGATGTCCGAGACCGCGTCGCCCGCACGGTACGCGACCTCCCTGTCGATGCCAACCCGCCCGTGGTTGAAAAATCGGATGCAGACTCGCTGCCGATCTTGTTTCTGTCACTCACCAGCGACACCCGCGACATCCTCGACGTGAGCGACATCGCCGACCGCCTCGTGCGCGAACGCATGGAAACCATCCCCGGCGTTTCTACTGTTAGAATTTTTGGCGAAAAACGATATGCCATGCGTCTTTGGATGGATCCGGTAAAACTCGCCGTGCACCGCGTGACCCCCGCCGATGTCCAAGCCGCACTCAACTCTCAAAACATCGACCTCCCCAGCGGTCGCCTCGAAGGAACGGATAACGAGCTTTCGCTGCGAACCCTCGGGCGTTTATCGACCCCTGAAGAATTCGGCGAGCTCATCATCAAAGAGGAAAACGGCCGCCAGATCCTCTTCCGCGATATTGGCACCGCCGAACTCGGCCCCGAAAATCTCCGCTCTGGATTCAAAAGCGACCGCATCAATCGCGTCGGCGTTTCGATCATACCCCAGCCGAATACCAATGCCATCGCCATCGCCGACGAATTCAACAAACGCTTCGAACAGGTACAAAAAGAAATGCCGCCAGACATCAAGGTGGAGATCGGCTACGATTTCACTCGATTCGTGAGGCGCTCGGTCGCGGAGGTGAAGGACACGCTCATGATCGCGTTTGGCCTCGTGGCCTTGATCATCTTTTTGTTCCTCCGCGACTGGCGATCAACCATCATTCCGGTCATAGCTATACCCGTCAGCATCATCGCTGGGTTCTTCATCATGTACGTCGCGGGGTTCTCTATCAATGTCCTGACCCTCGTCGCGATTGTGCTATCGATCGGCCTCGTTTGTGACGATGCAATCGTGGTCCTCGAGAATATCTACTCAAAAATCGAAGAAGGCATGACGCCCCTCGAAGCGGCGCTCAAGGGTTCTCGCGAGATCTACTTCGCAGTGATCTCCACCACCTTTGCCCTCGCCGCCGTTTTCCTGCCGCTCATTTTTCTCTCCGGTCTAACGGGCCGCTTGTTCCGGGAGTTTGGCATCACCCTTGCGGGCTGCGTATTGGTCTCCGCATTTGTAGCACTGACCTTGTCACCGATGATGTGCCGCTTTCTGCTGAAAAAACGCGGCGATCGCTCGAAGGGATTCCATCACGCCACCGAGCCGTTTTTCCGGATGGTGACCCAAGGTTACCGCGCCTGCCTCACTCCATTCCTGCGCAAACGCTGGCTATCCATCCCGATCCTGCTGCTCAATGGCTTCCTAATCGCATGGCTTGTTAGAACCATTCCTCAAGAGCTGGCACCCCTCGAAGACCGGGAAAATATCCGAATCAACGTGAGCGCACCCGAGGGATCGAGCCTTGAGTTTACTGAAAGCTGGATGGATAAAATCTCGATTTATATCGACGAAAACGTGCCTGAAAAATTCCGCTCGTTCACCATCTTTGGAGGGATCGGCGGAAGCCGTGCCGATGCCAGCGCAGCGGTGCAAAACATCTATCTGAATACCCCTGCAGAGCGGAAACGATCCCAAAAAGAAATCGCCGCACAACTGAACAAGGAGCTGCAACAATTCACTGGGGTGCGCGCATTCACCTCACAGCCACCCACCATCGGTGACCGCCGCAGCGGCCAACCGCTTTCCTACGTGATTCAAGCCCCAGACTTTGACGCGCTGGTCAAGGTGCTACCCGAATTTCTCAACGAGGCAGGCAAGAGCCAGATTCTAACACAAGTGGATGCCGACCTCAAAGTGAACCGCCCCGAAGGCATCCTAACGATCAACCGGAAAAAAGCCGCAGAACTTGGGATTTCTGTCGCAGAAATCGCCAAGACCGTGGAGCTCGCCTACTCAGGAAGGCGCTTCGGCTACTTCCTCAAAAATGGCAAGCAATACCAAGTCATCGCGCAAATGCGCCGCCAAGACCGCAATGATCCGGAAGATATCAAGAAGCTTTTTGTCAGAGCCACCGGCGGCAAAATGGTTTCATTAGATAATCTAGTGACCTTCACTGAGTCTGCGAGCCCGTCATCCATCTTCCGCTTCAACCGCTCGGTTTCAGCGACAATCCAAGGCACTCCCACGCCGGGACACACCTTGGGCGATGGCATCAAAGAACTCGACCGCGTGGCAAAAAAGATCCTGCCCGAGGGATTCCATACTTCTCTAGCAGGTCAATCCCGCGACTTTGCCGAAAGCTCATCCTCGTTGTTGTTCGCCTTCGTGCTGGCATTGCTGATCATCTATCTGGTGTTGGCCGCGCAGTTTGAAAGCTTCCGTGACCCATTCATCATCATCCTAACCGTTCCACTTTCGGTAGCAGGCGCTCTCCTCTCCCTTCATCTCACCGGCCAGACGCTCAACGTCTTCAGCCAAATCGGTATCATCATGCTCATCGGCATCGTGACCAAAAACGGGATCCTCATCGTCGAGTTCGCCAACCAGCGAAAAAACGCCGGGCTTTCACGATTCGATGCCGTCTTGGAAGCCTCCATCTCGCGCTTCCGGCCGATTCTGATGACCAGTCTTGCGACGCTTTTTGGAATATTACCGATCGCGCTCTCATTCGGTTCATCCGGCGGATCAAGACAATCCTTAGGCATCGCCGTGGTCGGAGGCTTGCTTTTCTCCGGAGTGCTCACGCTCTTCGTCGTGCCAGCCGTTTACGCGGTATTCTCAAGGCCAGAGGCCAAGTGATCGCCAGCGATTGAGTCACAGCGGCAGATCGTAACTGCGGCCGCAAACGCCCTCGTACCAGCGGAGGTAGGCTTGATTCACCATCGAGTAGCCGCCTGGCGTCGGGTAATTGCCAGTGAAATACCAGTCGCCACAGTCGCCTTTGATCGATGCGTGCAGGTTCTCGATGCTTTGGAAAATCACTACGACTTCGCCATCCCAATCGATCCCCTCAGGATAAACCATCCGGCTGATTTCTGCCGATATTTCCTCTTCGGAAAATGCCGCATAGATTGCTTGGACGCGGTTCCTGCGTTGATCCGCCGGCAGCTTGAGTTCCGCACGGCAATCATCATAAACCCGATCTAACAGCGACTGGCGTCCCGCGCGCCGGTGGAGTGCGACGGTGGCTTGGAAAGCGATGAATTTGCCAAGCTCTGACATGTCGATGCCATAGCAATCGGGGTAGCGGATCTGTGGTGCGGTGGAGCAGACGACGATCTTCGACGGCTTGGTGCGAGCGAGGATCTTGAGGATCGACTGCTTCAAGGTGGTGCCGCGCACGATCGAATCATCGAGCGCCACGAGGTAATCGCCGGGTTTTACTACCCCATAGGTGATGTCATAGACATGAGAAACGAGTTGATCGCGGCCTTTTTCCTGAGAAATGAAGGTCCGCATCTTGATGTCCTTGTGCGCCACTTTTTCCCCCTTCGGCCAGTTCCGAAGAATGAGATCATCCACCAACTCTGGTGTTAGAGTTCCATCCTCCGATGCTTGCAAAATCGCAGACCTTACCTCTTGTCGGCGATAAAGCCGGAGGCCATCCATGAGGCCGTAGTAGGCGGTCTCCGCGGTGTTAGGAATGAACGAAAAAACGGTCTTGTCGAATGCACCTTGAATCGACTCAACCACTTGAGGCACCAGCGCGGCACCCATCGCTTTGCGCTCACGATAGATTTGTGGATCATTGCCGCGTGAAAAATAAATTTTCTCAAACGAGCACGGGGTGTATCGGCGGGGCGGGGCGAAGGCCGAGTCCGAGAAGGATCCATCCGACTTGATCGTGATCACTGAACCAGGATCGACCGCCTTGACCTCGCTGGCTTCAGCCTCGAACACCGTCATCAATGGCACCCGCTCGGATGCAAATGCGATGACATCTTCCGTGACTAACATGTGGCATGGACGGATGCCGTGTGGATCGCGCATCACGAACATGTCGCCATTGCCGATGGCTCCGCAAATGGCATAACCACCGTCCCACGATGCCGCGGACTCGGCGACAAGTTTGGGCAAATCAAGCGCCTCGGAAATTCGCGCAGGAATGTCGGCACCGGGCACACCAGAATCACGCAGGTGACGATAGAGATCGGTATGCGCCTCATCAAGATGATAGCCGATTTCTTCTAACACCGTCTGCGTGTCAGTACCGAAGACCGGGTGCTGACCACGATCAATCAGCACCTCATTGAGTTCGGCCGCATTGGTCATGTTGAAATTCCCCATCACCATCAGCGTGCGGGTTGGCCAATTGCTCCGGCGCAAATACGGGTGGCAGGACCCCGCATCGAAGTCGCCCGATGTCCCGTAGCGCAAATGCCCGATCAGAATTTCACCCCCGAAATCAAAGTGTTTTTTAACGCTTTCTGGATCCTTGTGATCCATGACCCCTTTGCGGGACATCTTAAAAAAGTCTTTGATCTCCTTACGAAAGATTTGAGCCAACGCATCTTTTTCGATGCCACGCCGACGATGGACGTAAGGCTGGCCGATCGGCATGTCAATTTTCACACATCCGATTCCCGTGCCGTCTTGACCACGGTTGTGCTGTTTTTCCATGAGGAGAAACAACTTGTTGAGTCCCCAGAGGCAGGTGCCGTAGCGATCGTAATAATACGCGAGAGGCTTGCGGAGGCGGACTGCGGCGATTCCGCATTCGTGGGTGAGGAAGTCGCTCATGCTTGGGGAAATTTGGGACTCACTCGCCTGTTACGCAAACGCGAACGCCTTCTTCGGGGACCATGCGACCGATGACGACACCGCCCGCGCCCGCTTTCAAGGCCGCTTCGACATCCGCCTCTGCGACAATGGCCACCCAGCCTATCCCCATGTTAAAGGTGTGGAAACGATCCTCCGAATCAACGCGCGAGAGAAGTTTCTCAATGCCCGGAAGCTCCCAACGTGGGATTTCTAAATCGGCCCCCATCCCGCGGAATAACCGCTCGAGGTTCTCTGGCAAGCCACCACCGGTGATGTGTGACATTGCCTTGGGCTTGACGCCCGACGCCTTGAGGGCACGCGTGACATCGTGGTAAAGTCGTGTCGGCTTGAGCCATTCGTGCAATTCAGCATCGGTGACTTCACCGGGGAATTCATTGAGCACGCGGCGAACGAGCGACCAACCATTCGCATGGATGCTGTCGGATGCGTAACCGATCAACACATCGCCAACGGCCACGGTCGTTGGGTCGATGAGGTCTGGTTTTTCGGCGCAGCCGATGCAGAATCCCGAAAGTTCGATGACGTCGACAGGGACGATGCCCGGCATTTCGGCGGTTTCGCCACCGGCAAGGATGCAATCGCAAGCCTCAAGGTAGTCGGCCATCCCCGAAATGAGGCGGGTGATTTTCTCCTCATGCAGGGCCGCGATGCCGATGTAGTCGAGGAAAAGCAGTGGATCACCACCCGTCGTGAGAATGTCGTTCACGCTCATGGCGACAAGATCCTTACCCGCGGTTTCGAGAAGATCGTGCTCCAAAAGAAGCTCCAACTTGGTCCCGACCCCGTCGCAGCCGGTCATCATCACCGGTTCTTTGTATGAACTCAGATCGTAACACGCGGCAAAAAGCCCGAAAGCTCCCCACAATTTGCGTGTCTGTTGAGTCCTGCGCACGTGAGTGCCGATGTCGCCCACCAAGGCAGCCGCCTTGCGCGTATCCACCCCTGCTTGTTGATAAGTTAACTTGCCCGCCATAATCCGCTAGCGGGGTTCTACCACCCCCCAAATTTCCGTCACGAAGAAAAAAATATATTGTCGGCGACGGTTCAAAACCGGATTTGTCGCCTGTTCAAAACCGGACAGTCCGTTAGAGGCCGTAAGTCCCTAGAATTGGGGGCCAGAGGTCCTTTGG
>JAPJNB010000177.1 GCA_026461385.1 Akkermansiaceae bacterium | reverse complement strand
GAACGATAGCTCACAATTCTCCACCAGGGGCGGCTTGTCGGTTGCCATCAGTTGGCTCCCCACATTGCTGCCCAGTCAGTCGGCGCAATTCATCTTCAAGACTGGGGGTCAGCGGTTTTACATTACCCTTGAGGATACGACGCGGGCGAAGTCCGCGACAGTCAACGGAGTCGGCGGCCAAGTCGTGGCGGATATCGTGACGAACACCGGCCCGGCAGCAATGCCTCCCCTTTGTCAAACCGCCCAAAAGACCTATGCTCAGTTGAAAGCCAACAACGATGGTACCCCAGTCTGCGTGTGGGAGGCGTATCATAAGGTGGCGCAGGTGGGGAGCTCTGCGCAGGCAGCCGATCTGGTCTTCACCGGCAATCCACGCCAGCCATGGATGAACTCGTTGATTTCTAACACTGCCACCACCGCGCCCGGCCCGCAATATCAGGAGCAAATCCGCGAGGTTTTCGACTTCAGTGGCGTGCTTCAGGTCGGGAACGGCGGACGCAGCGCGTATTACGGAGCCACCCAAGCGCCCAGCAATCAAGCGCTCCGGAGTGGACGCACGCATCTGTCGTTTTTCGAGATTCCGACTGCGCCTTTGCTCTCGCTGGCGGATTTCCAGCATGCGGATCTGACGCAGACCCCGTATTCCCCAGCGAATCAGGTGGGCAATAGCTGGGCGAGCGCTTATGTCGCCCGCGAGAAGGTGGCGACCATATTCACGGCTCCTATGATCAATGGAGGTTATGCAAACTCGGGTGTGGACCCCCGCGACGTCCCACTGGCGGATGTGTCCTACTTGTGCAATGAAAGCCTGTGGGACGGGTGGTTCTTCAGCGGTGCGGCCCCTACCTTGACCTATCGCAACACGCCCGCTTCCGCGAATGTCTGGGCTGCCGAGACGGCCACTACCACCCGTGATATCCCGACGGTTCTGAGAGAATTCCTAGACGATCCGCTCGGCAAGCCCCTGCGCAATCCCCGGATGATCCCCGCCGGACCCACCAACGATAAATCCGCGCTCGTCAGTTCGCTGACTGAGCCGGCAGGTTGCCTCAAGATGGCCGCCGCGTTGATGGTGGATGGCGCGTTCAACGTCAATTCCACCAGCGTGGAGGCATGGACCGCCGTGCTCGCCGGGCTGAGGGGGGCGAATTTCAACGTGGCCGGTAGTCCTGCGGGTGGTGGCTCGGACACGGCTTTTCCCCGCTTTCGCGATCCGGTGGGCACGCCCAACGATAATTGGCATGGGTTCCGGACCTTGACCGACGACCAGATCAAGACCCTCGCCCAAAAGATCGTGGATCAGGTGAAACTGCGCGGACCGTTCCTGTCGATGGGCGAATTCGTCAACCGCCGTGTCTCTTCTGGCGCGCTCGGCCTCAAGGGTGCCTTGCAAACCGCGATCGACGATGCCAACCTTAACCCCGCAGCGTTGCAGGGTACTCCAATCACCACCAGTGTCTACCCGGCCGACTCCACCAACTCCACCATCCGGTCGAACGTCGCCCCGGCCGATACGGGAGTGGGCATTCCGGGTTATCTCACTCAAGCCGATGTTCTCAAATCCTTGGCGCCTGTGCTCACCGTGCGCTCCGACACCTTCACCATCCGCACCTACGGCGAGGCGCGCGACCCCGCCGGCAACATCACCGCAACGGCCCGGGTGGAAGCCACGGTCCAGCGGTTGCCCGATTTCCTGGATGCCGCAGACCCGGCTCACCAGGCTGTCGGTGGCCTGAGTCCCGTGAATGCCAAGTTTGGACGCAGATTCAAGGTGGTGTCCTTCCGCTATCTGCCCACCGGAGAAATCTAACCCTAATTCCGTTTCCAACACCCCGCTTATGAATCGACTTGTTATCGCTCTCGCTCTTTTTGTCACCGCCCTGCCGGCACTTGCCATCCCACTCAGCGTGCTGCCGTGGGATGGGGAAATCGCCGCCCGCAAGTTTCAGATTGCTCACGACAAGGAAGTCGTCGAGATCAGCTATTTGCACCCGGCGGCGCGTTCCGCCCCCCCCATCAAACTTCCCGCTGACGCCAAGGAACTGCGACTCATTACCCCTGATCGGAAGAATGCCGATGGCACCCCAGCGGCGGTTCCCCTAGTCCTGCCAGAGGGGATCAAGACGCCATTGCTTCTGATCATTCCTGACAAGGACGCGATCACCGGAGTGCGGACGCTGATTCTCGAAGATGATCTTCAGTCGTTCAAATGGGGGACCATCCGGCTCATGAATGTGACCCCCCAGCCATTGGTTTTCCGCTGCGACAAGGATCTCAGGGCGCTGGCCCCGGGCTGGAACCCCATTGATGTGGATCCTGGTGGCCGGACACGCAATGTGGAGATCCTCCTCTACCTTAAGGAGAACTTGCAGCAACCCGTTTATTCATCGGTGTGGGAGCACCGCGAGGACAAGCGCCAGTTGGTCTTCGTGGTCCCGAGTCCCGACCGTTCGATGGGTGATGTCGCCTTCAAAATCGTTCCTGAAATCCGTCTCGACGCCGAGGTGCCAGCCCGCTGACCCCGGCAACAAGCAAGAAAATGTTAGGCTTTTCGTTATTTCTCTCGTCGGTGTTTAGCTGGGTAAGCAGCAGAGCGGCAGACGCGCCGGCGCAACGCTGGTGGGCGGCCTGCAAACCCTGCCACCAACCCCTGAATGGGCCGCTTGCGCTCATGCGGATTCTTTGCAGGTTCGCGGCATGAGAGCTTATCTACTTTTCATGATGGCGTTTTCGCAGTGCGCCGCCTCGGACCTCAACCTCTGGTACACCAAACCAGCGGCGATGGGAATGAATGAGGCGCTGCCCATCGGTGGGGGACGTTTCGGTGGCCTAGTGTATGCCACGCCGGAGCGGGAGCGGATCGTGTTAAATGAAATCAGTCTCTGGACCGGCACGGAGATTTCTTCCGACGATTACTCGAAGATGGGTTCATACCAGATGCTTGGCGAATTGCTGGTGGATGTCGGTTCCACAGCTGCCCCCTCTGCGGTGATTGCTCCGACCGCGTTCTGCGTCAGCGCCCACAATGCGTTTCGTGACAGCGAAGATGTCGCGGCAGCAACCGATGGCGACCGGAAAACGAAATGGTGCGTCGAACACCAAGGCCGTCCCGTCATTTGGGAACTGCGTCTGCCCGAAGGCCGGGTGGTGGACCGGTATGCGTTTACGTCCGCCAGCGACGTGCCGACGCGCGATCCCTCAACGTGGGAGTTCAGCGGGTCCGCCGACGGCAAGACCTGGACGACGCTCGACCGCCACGAAAACGAGCCGCCGTTCGCGCAACGCCAAGACACCAAAACCTTCACCTGCAAAAATACCACCGCCCACCGGTTTTACCGGTTGACCTTCGCGCCTAACAAAGGCGTGGCTCATTTCCAAATCAACGAAATCGGGATTCCTGGCGTGACGATGTCAACGTCTGGCAAGCAAGCCACGCTCGACGTGCAAAACTACCGGCGCGCCCTCGACATCGGGACCGCCATCCACACCGTGACTTACCAGTCCGGCGGCGTCACCTACCGGCGCGAGGCGTTTGCGTCGCATCCCGGCGGCGTGATGGCCGTGCGGTTTTCTGCCGACCGTCCGGCGGCGAATGCCGGTGTCGTGATGCTGAAAGGCGCACACAACGAAACGACACAGTCGGCAGAGAATACAATCACCTTTACCGGTGCGCTCCCCAACGGCCTGAAGTATGAGACGAAACTCGTCGCGCTCAACGACGGCGGAACCGTCCGGGTCGCCGGCGGCAAACTGGAATTCCAGAACTGCAACAGCATCACGTTCCTCCTCGCCGCCGGGACGGATTACGTGATGGATTACAGCCGGGATTATCGAGGGGAGAACCCGCACGCCGCCATCGAACAGAGGCTCGCTGCGGCGTCGCGGAAAGGTTATGACGCGCTCAAGGCGGCGCACATCGCCGATTACCAGTCACTTTTTAACCGCGTGTCGCTCAATATCGGTGCGACCCCGGCGGACCGTCTCGTGTTGCCGACCGACGAGCGCAAGGTTGTCCATGCGGAGCAGGGGGGCGACCCCGAGCTGGAGGAACTGCTATTTCAGTATGGCCGGTATCTGATGATTTCCTGTTCGCGCCCCGGTGGCCTGCCGGCGAACTTGCAGGGCTTGTGGTGCGACAGCAACAATCCTCCCTGGCACTCCGATTATCACACCAACATCAACATCCAGATGTGCTACTGGCCCACCGAGCCGGCCAACCTCGCCGAGTGTCACACAACGCTCTTCGACCTCTTCACCAGTCAGCTCGAACCGTGGCGCAAGGCGACGGCAGTCGAGAAACTTTTCGTCACCGCTTCCGGCAAATCGCGCGGCTGGGCCGTCCGCACCTCGCACGGCATCAATGGCGACGAAGGCTGGCAGTGGGACATGACCGCGAATGCGTGGTACTGCCAGCATTTCTGGATGCACTACGCATTCGGCGGCGACAAGGTTTGGCTCAAGAACGTCGCGTATCCCGTGATCAAGGAGATATGCGAGTTCTGGGAGGACCACCTGAAGGCGTTGCCGGATGGACGGCTCGTTGTGCCCAACGGCTGGTCGCCGGAGCACGGGCCGCACGAGGATGGCGTCAGCTATTGCCAGCAGATTGTTTGGGACCTGTTCAACAACTATGTCGCTGCCAGCGAGGCACTCGGCATGGACGCGGACTACCGCGCGAAGATCGCCGGGATGCGCGACCAACTCGTCGGCCCGAAAATAGGCAGTTGGGGACAGCTTCAGGAGTGGATGACCGACAGCGACAAGCAGGACGATCGTCACCGTCACACGTCACACCTGTTCGCTGTTTTTCCCGGCCAGCAGATCAGTGTCGCCAAAACGCCCGAGTTCGCGGCGGCGGCGAAGAAATCGCTCGTGGCGCGCAGCGATGGCGGCGACGCGCGCGAGTGGTCGTTTGCGTGGCGGACGGCACTGTACGCCCGGCTCCGCGACGGCGAAGCAGCGCACCGCCAGTTCCAGCAACTCCTTGCCAACCGCAACACCTGCAAGAATCTTTTCGGCCTGCATCCGCCCATGCAGATTGACGGCAACTTCGGTATCACCGCCGGCATCTGTGAAATGCTGCTGCAATCGCACGCCGGTGAAATCGACTTGTTGCCCGCGCTGCCGCAGGTGTGGGCGAGTGGCAGCGTCAAGGGCCTCCGCGCCCGCGGTGGGTTCACGGTGGACATCACCTGGAAAGACGGTAAAGTCATGCAATACCGGATCAAATCCAGTGAACCGCAGGAAGTCAAAGTACGCGTGAACGGTGAAATCAGGCAGGTAAAAGCAGAAACACCGAACGATTGAGTCGATACGAAACGCTGGATCATTCCCACAGTCGCCTCACATTGATTCGGCTCGGGGGGCGAGAACCCAGTGGCCCACGAGGATGAAGAGGTGTAAGTGGGACAATTATCGCCGCTTTCTCCGCTGGACATGCAGTCAACGAGGCATCTTCGCTGCTAGGAATTTGCTACCTGCGGGAGGTTTTTGAAACAGGTATTGGGTCGGACCAGGGGGCGGGGAAATGGGGGGTGCTGAGCGCGGCGCCGGTGGCGACATCGGACCGAATGCCGTCCTCACCTTTGAGCTCGAACTCCTTGAAATCTTCAAGGCCAGCGAGTCATTCGGTCCGTCTCGTTCCAGTTTCAGCACGGCATAGCCGGTGCCCCGCAAGGAGCACCGGCTTTTGATTGACTGAGCTTTGGCACTTCTGCATCGCCGGCATCGCTCCGGCATAAAACCGCTCGGCTGGGTCGCTGGCAGCACGCCCATGCGCAAAGGGGAACGGCGCAACCTCACGTCCCGATCCCTTATCCTAAAAAGGAAAATGGCCGTGTTCGTGGAGCGCCTCCGAGTGAGGCGTTTGATTTCGAGGGCCGGTGGTCGCTAGCGAGTCTATTTTCACCCGCT
>JAPJNB010000015.1 GCA_026461385.1 Akkermansiaceae bacterium | reverse complement strand
GTGAAAATAGACTCGCTAGCGACCACCCGCCCTCGAAATCAAACGCCTCACTCAGAGGCGCTCCACGAACACGGCCATTTTCCTTTTTAGATTAAGGGGTAGTGTTTCCCCAGCCATGATCCGACACTTCGAGTTTGGGAACTTCTGCTCCTACCGTGAAACGGCCGCGATTTCCTTCGCAGCGAGCGCGGGCGTGGATACGGACCACAGCTTTGCGCCGTCCTTGCGGGGCGACCAGGTGGCCTTGTTGATGGGCGTCTTCGGTGCGAATGCCTCGGGCAAGACCAACCTTCTCAAGGGCTTGGTATTTCTCAGTTTTTTCCTGCGCCACTCCTACCAACGCCTCGGCGAGAAGGATTCGATCCCAGTGGATGGTTTCTTCCACCTTGGGGGGCAGACACCCGTCAGCCTGAAGCTCGAATTCGAGGGAAATGGCGAGGTTTATCGCTACGAATGCGAACTGCTGACGTCGGCGGTGGTGAGCGAGAAATTGTCGCAGCTCCACTTGAACACCGGCTATTTCCGCACCCTGCTGGCCCGGAATGCCGATGGAAAGATCACGGCCCGCGACTTTGACGTGGATCGTGCAGCGATCAGCCGTTTGCTCAAGGACCGTCCGAATGCCTCGATGTTCGCCGCTGGTCTGCTAACCGGATCCAAGGAAATTGCAAGGATCGACCGGGCACTGGGCGTGATCGAGACCAACGTGGACCGCACTGGGAAGCAGGCGATGGTGGTTCAAAACGAGCTGCAGTCCTTGGTGGAAGCTGCGGAATACTTCGACTCGAATCCTCATTTGCGCGAGAGCTTGGAGGAACGCCTGAACGCGTCGGATCTCGGCATCTCGGGTTTTCTGATCAAGGATCTCGTCGTTTTCGACTCAGACAAAAATCGGGAACAAGAAGTGCGATTTCCCTTCGTCCGGCATCGGGTGGATGGAGGGGACGTCGAGTTCCCGCTGGCATTGGAGTCCTCCGGCACCAAGCGCCTCTTTCTGGTGCTGCGCCGGTTTTTCCCGGTCCTCACGGATGGCGGGATCGCGGTCATCGACGAGATGGAATCCGACATGCATCCGCATTTGATTCCTGCGCTGCTGGATCTATTCACCGATCCCGAGCTGAACCCGAAGAGGGCGCAACTGCTATTCACCTGCCACCATGTGGAAATCCTCAACCGTCTGGCCAAAGAGCAGATCGTGTTGGTCGAAAAGGACGCCAACTGCGTGAGCCACGCGAAACGCCTGTCCGACATTCCAGGAGTGCGACGCGAAGAGAACTTTTTCTCCCGCTACAATGCCGGTTATTATGGCGCGATTCCACATCCAGAAGTGCTTTAAACGTGGCACGTCCCAAGTCCATTCTGCTCTTCGGCGAAGGAAAGACGGATGCAGTCTTCCTTGCCCACCTGTGCCACATTTACAGAAGTCCTGCCGTAATCACCAAGGTCGAGCACGGCAAGGGAGGGAGTGACCAGACGGTGGTGCAAGCCGCAATCAAGATCGCCCGTCTTGCCGATTATTCGGGGGTCTTGGTATTGTTGGATTCTGATCGCGACGACGGCCCAATCCCGGCTGACTGGTGCAAGAAGAACCGATTATTGATCAAACGTGCATCGCCATGTCTTGAATCGCTTTTGCTAGAAATTCTAGGTGATTCAAAATTATCGAAGCTGACGAATGGACCAAGGGCATCGGATCGGTGCAAAGCCCATTTTCAGGCCACCTAGTTGGCAACCGACCGGAGCGGTCAAGTACTAGGCCGCTTGAAGAATTGCTTGCGGGCGAAATTTCCCAAGAAGGTGCTGGATGACGCCCGATCAAGAATTCCCGTTTTCGGTGAGATCATCGCTGCCATCGAAGGCAAGTTGGACTAGCAGCAGCCGACCACCTAGGCTCTTCGGTTCTCTATCAAAACTGGAGGCGGAGGAGGGAATCGAACCCTCGAATGACGGTTTTGCAAACCATTGCCTTACCACTTGGCTACTCCGCCATTCGCATGGCACGGGGTTGAGGGTGTATGGGGAATGCCGGGATGTGTCAACCCTAGGATTTCGGCAGCTCGGGGAACCGGGGTGAATCGGAACGGGTTTGACCTTTGCCGCGCGCTTCTTTAGGGATTTCCGTATCCGCTCATGATTCGAAAAATCGTCCAATACGGCCACCCTGTCCTTCGCCAACGCTGCCGTCCCATCACCGAGGTGGATGACGCACTCGTCCAACTGGTGGGTGACATGTTAGAAACCATGGTGGATGCCAACGGCGTGGGTCTCGCTGCTCCTCAGGTGGGCGAGGATTTGCGCCTGGCGGTCATCGACGTTTCACACGATCCGGAGTGCATTTCATTTCTGAAAGTGAATGGGCAAGATGCGGACCTCGAGTCGATCATGCCGTTGATTTTCATCAATCCCGAGCTGGAGTTCGGCCAAGAGAAAGAATTCGGCATGGAGGGCTGCCTGAGTCTGCGCGGCATCCGTGCGGAGGTTCGCCGCCCGGAGGCGGTCAAGGCGACGCTGCCACAGCTCGATGGATCGGTGTTAGAAATCGAGACCGATGGCCTGCTCGCACGGGCCTTGCAGCATGAGATCGATCACCTGAATGGCGTGTTGTTCGTCGACCGCCTACCAGCCGTGGGCAAGGTCTCGATGAAAAACCGACTCAAGCGGCTGTTAGAGGAATACGAAAACGGCTAATTTTTTCTGCTAGATTAGGCTTAGCTTTATCCGATCCCGTGAGATTTTAAAAACGGGATCAGTTCATCGACCCCGAAGTCGGCGAGGATTTCTCCGTGCCAGTCGAGGGTGGGTGCTTTTGATTGGCCGGAGAGCGAGACCATTTCGTGCATCGCGGTGGGGTTGCCGGAGACGGTGACGGTCTGGACTTGGATGTTTTTGCGCTTGAGGTAAGCGGTGGCTTCGACGCACCAAGGGCATCCGGTTTTGATGTAAAGAACGGGCAATGACATAGGGGTAAGGTGTGAGATCGGTGCAGGGAAAGAGGCTATTTCCAACCGCCTCCAAGGGTACGATACGTTTGCA
This sequence comes from Akkermansiaceae bacterium, assembly GCA_026461385.1. Lineage (GTDB taxonomy): Bacteria > Verrucomicrobiota > Verrucomicrobiia > Verrucomicrobiales > Akkermansiaceae > Luteolibacter. Next base: position 4,232 of record JAPJNB010000015.1, on the reverse strand, counting down.
CGATGGCAAGCAGGCGATTTCGTTGCGCATCGGCGAGGTCGAGCTCTGCCGCAAACAAACCACGTTCGGCATCGAGCACCTCGAGGTAGCCTGAGGCACCTGCTTGGAATCGATCGCGCGCGAGGGTGGAGACGCTTCTCTGGGAGTCCACCAGGCGGGTTTGTTCGGTGATGATTTCCGCGAATTTCTGGCAGCTGTTCAGGGCGTCGGCCGTTTCGCGGAAGGCGCGCACGGTGGCGGCATGGTAAAGGGCGAGTGCCTCGTTCGCGTTGGCCTTGGCACCTCGGACGCGAGCTTTGGCGGCGCCTGCATCGAAGAGCGAGCCCGTGAGTTGTGGTCCGACCGAGTAGGCCGTCGAGCCGTGTTCGAAAAGGTGTGTGAGGTCGTTGCTGATAAGTCCGCCTTGGCCGGTGAGGGACAGAGTGGGGAATCGGAGCGCCTCCGCCACACCGACGCGCGCCGTTGCCGCTTGGAATGCCCAACTGGCTGCTGAGACGTCTGGCCGACGCTCTAACAACGCCGATGGTAGACCGGCGGCGATGTGGAGCGAAGCGTTCAATTGCGGCAGACCACCACGGCGTGGAAGGCTGCTCGGAAGCTCGCCGAGCAGCGCGTGGATTTCGTTTTCCTTCGCGGCGATGGATTTCTCGGTGGCAGGGATCGTGATCTCGGCTTGGGAGAGCAAGACTTGTGCTTGGCCGACCTCGAGGTCTGAGCTGACCCCGCCATCCCGGCGGGCGATGACGAGGTTGAGCGATCCTTTCCGGCTCTCGCGAGTGCGCTTGGAAATGGCGAGGCGTTCGTCGAGGTTTTGCAGCTCGATGTAGGTGCTGGCGACGGCGGCGATGAGCGAGGTTCGCACGGCATTGCGCTGAGATTCGCTAGCGAGCCATTGCGCACGGGCGGCCTGGTTGTTGCGCCGGATCCCACCCCAGAGGTCGGCCTCCCAACTGAGCAACGCATTGAGCCGGTGGGATTCGGAGGTGTGGGCGGTGTCACTGCCAAGCGTGCTCGTGTTTCCCGATGTCTTTTTTGCGGAGGCATCTGCGCCGCCACCGATCTGGGGAAATCCGCCGGCACTGGCGAGTTCCGCTTGGGCGCGGGCCGCTTCGATCCGGTAGGTGGCGGCAATCAAGTCTGGGTTGTTCTTGAGCGCGCGGGTGATCAACTCACGCAGCGTCGGATCGGAAAAAACCTTGGGCCAAGCCTTCTCGCCAAATGACACCCCCTGTGGGGCGGCGTCCCCGCGCACCGCGGGCGGCAAATCGGCCTGCGGCTTGCGCGGATCGGGGCCAAGCACGCATGAACTCACCGCCAAAAAGCCAGTAAGAACAAGGATAGGGCGGGCGTGGGTCACGATGAAAATTGGCCGATCCTCCAACGCGTGGCAACTGCAGGGAGCCACTGTTAGAAAATGTTAGAGATCAATGGTGCGGCCGGTGCGGAAACTTTCATCGGCGGCAGCGACGATCTGCATCGAGGCGATGGCATCTTGCATGTGGTCTGTTAGATCGATGTCCTCGCGGATCGCTTTGAGGAAGTATTCCTGCTCGCGGTGGCAAAGCCCGTCGTGATCCGGCTCATCGTCGAGCCGCAATAGTTCATCGCTCGTGGCGAAGGTGCCCTCGGCGGTGAGGGTCGCGTGGTGCAAGCGCAACGCTTGCGTCTGGGTGTGAGCGTCGACATTGGCGCTTTGTCCCTCGGCGCCAGCTTTTTCGGCCACGATGGACACGCAGCCTTTTGGACCGACCACATCTTTTACAAAAAAAGCGACTTCGCTCATCATCGGGCCCCATCCGGCTTCGTACCAACCGACCGAGCCGTCTTCGAAGGTCACTTGCAGATGGCCATAGTTGATTTTCCCCTCGGGGAGTTCATCGCTCAAGCGCGCCCCGATGCCTGAAACGCGGACCGGTTTCGAGCGGGTCATCTGGCACATCACATCGACGTAATGCACGCCGCAATCGATGATCGGTGAGATCGAGGACATCAAATTTTTGTGGGTCTTCCAGTTGGCGCCGGATGACTGCTGGTTGAGGTTCATCCGCATCACCAATGGTTTGCCGAGGGTTTGCGCGACCTCGATGAACTTGATCCAACTCGGGTGATGACGGAGGATGTAGCCGATCACGAGCTTGCGATTCGTTGATTTCGCCTTCGCGACGATCCGCTCGGCGCCATCGACCGTTTCCGCGAGCGGCTTTTCGATGAAGACATGGCAACCGGCCTCGAAGGCGGCCTCGGCGTAATCCGCGTGGGTGTCGGGATAGGTGGAAATCGAAACGGCATCGGGCTTGGAATCTCGAAGCGCTTGGTAGAAATCGGCGAACTCTGGGTAGCCGCCGCCGAGTTCAGCGTTGAGGGCGGCGCGTGATTCGGGCGAGCGGGTGACGATCCCGCAGATTTCAAATTCAGCGATGCGATGGTAGGCGAGCGCGTGTGAGCGGCCCATGTGGCCTGCGCCGACGCAGAGGATTCGGATGGGAGTCATATAAGGGAAGATAGAGAATTGAACGCGGGATGTTGACTCTGCTTGAGGAGATCAGTGCTTGGTGTCATTTCCATCGGCGGATTTATCCCAGAAGGTCACGAGGAAAATGATGACAATCACTGCGGCCATTCCCGCGGGCAGCAACCAGAAAGATTTCCACTGGGCGGCGGCGGTTTCCAATAGTTTGGCATCCACTTTGGGGAGTCCAACGGAGAACATCTGGCTGAGCTGTTGAGCGAAGGTGAGTTCCTGTGCTGGGCTTGCGGCTTGGATGGCGGCAGCAAGAGGCGCGTGGCCCTGAACGCCGGCGGCCATTTTCATCGATGCCACCTGGTATCCGAAATACATGCCCACGCCTTGGGTGAAGAATACCAACATCGACTGGACCTGATTGCGGACCGTGGCGGGCGCCTTCTTGTCGGCATAGATGAATCCAGTGACGAAGAAGAAGTCATAGCAGATACCGTGCAGGGCGATCGAGATGAGAAGCATCCAGATGGATTGCTCCGGAGCGCCATAGGCAAAGAGGACATAGCGAAGCACCCACGCAAGCATGCCGATGAGGATCATCAGTTTCACCCCTAACTTCCGGAAGAAGAACGGAATGAGGAGGATGAAGATGATTTCAGACATCTGACCGATACTCATGGAGGATGCTGGCTGGCGGAATCCCATGTCTGATAGAAAGATCGAGGTGGTGCTGAAGTAGTAGGCCAGCGGGATGCAGATCAGGGTGGAGCAGAGGATGAAGACGGCAAACGCTGGTTTTGCCAGCAGCTTGAAGGCATCCAGCATCAAGATGGACCCAAGGTTGACCGGCTGTCCTTTGGCCGGCGGCGGGGTGTGAGGGAGGAAAAATGAAAACACTCCGAGCGCGAGCGATGCGCCGCCACCCATGGTGAAGATTTTCAGACTCGTGGACCAACCTAGGAATCCGACGATGAGTCCTGCAGCGATCCAACCGATGGTGCCCCAGACGCGGAGCGCCGGGAACTTGCTTTGGTCGCTGATATTGGAAAAGGCGATGGAGTTCCCCAGTCCCAGGGTGGGCATGAAGCAGAGGAGATGGACGAGAAAGAGATTTTTGACGATGCCCGCATCGCCCTTCGCGACGAATCCTGGAACCGCTAACAGGGCCGCGCCACCGATGAGAAAGAGCACGCCCATCACTTTTTCCGATGGGAATAAACGATCCGCCACCAAGCCGAGAAACAGCGGCGCAAGGATCGCGGCAATTGGCGCCGCCCCATAGGAGCCGCCGATGATGCTGGCGAGGCCGTGCGCATCAAGACAAGCGCCGAGAGTGACGAACCATGAACCCCAGATGAAAAACTGCAGGAACATCATGACCGAGAGGCGGAATTTGAGCGATGGACTGGTGTGCGACATTTGGTGCGGTACTACGGCTTTGATCTTGAAAGCATTTCACCCGCAGTTCAATGGAAGCGCCCGAATGCGGCAAGGCGTAAATCCGATTCTCAGGGCCCTATCACAAAACCGAATTTTTGCTGGAGCAATACGAAGCCGATTTGAGTGGAAAACGGCTAATACCTAGCGAACCACCTCGTGGAGCATCAGCCAAAAGACAAAAAGAGCCCATCACACCCGGACTCTTAAATCCCTAACGCTCCACAACACCCCGGCCGCAGCCTTGCCATTCCCCTTCATTCGCCGTGCGCCATCTTTCCGCTTCTCGGTGAAACGCTCGCGCGTCGCGGCAAAGGCCTCGTTCACGAAAGCT
>JAPJNB010000176.1 GCA_026461385.1 Akkermansiaceae bacterium | reverse complement strand
GCTGTGGATCCCGTCGTTCACGAACACCATGCCGAGCAAAACGACCGCGTGGTTAGGCCGGTTCTCGCCCACCGCCCAGTCAGGGGTTTCATGCGAGTCGTAGCTTGACCCAGTGACGATTTCCCACCCGGTGACCAGTAGCGAGCCGGTGGTCCGCAGCGTGGCCTTGGCAAAGAAATAGGTCGTCGATGAAATCTCGAATGAATTGTCCCAATTCTCTGCCACTAGATTGTTGAGCGTTCCCCACTCGATGTAATACGACTTGCTCATGGATTCAGGGTCCGGTGGTGTCGCGGGTGCTTGAATGTAGGCGGGTCTTGCCCCAAGGATGGCGAGCGGCACTGGCTTGGCCGTGCTCCCAGAGGATGCAGTGCCACGCACCCGAAACGAAAAGCCACCCGATGTGGATACCAACTCGGTGCCAATCCCAGGACGAGGGGTGCGGGCCTCGATGGCATCGATGAGCATGTTCCAATCGCTGGCGAGGATTGGGTTGCCGGGACGCTTCTTGCTCGGGAGTTTCATCGTCAGTCGTTGTAGATGTCGGAGTCCCAGCCGCCCCTGTCACTGGCAATCCACTCGCGCTCGATGCGATAGGCACCACCTTCTTGCGTTTGCGTCACGCTGTTGAGGAGCCAGTTCCCATCGTCTGGCAAGTTCGGTTGTCTACCGTCTGGGTTGTCGATTTGGCCGATCTTGCGCACGTCGGATGAGGCGGCGGATGATTTTCTAACGGTGGCCTGCCGCCAAGTGAGCTTTGGCGAGTAATACGACGTCTGGCCGCGCTGGATCTTTTCCAATGCCTTCTTGCCGAGTTCGCTCGTCACCTTGTCCTTGTAGGAAGCACCTGAGGAATCTGCATCCTTGCCGCTCACGATCGCCTGCAATGCGTCGACTTCCTCCTTGGTGAGGGTCTTGAACTTCTTGTGCGAGAGCAGTGGTTCTTCTGACAACGACAGCCCGAGCGTGTAGGTGGTCTTTTTCGGGTCGTTGTCGGCATTGTCGGTTCCTGCGTAGTTGCAGGTGATTTCTGCGATGTCGCCCTCGGTCACTTGGGCGGTGGCACTGTCCACCGAGATGAAGGAAATTTCCGGGTGCGCCGTTCCTGGGCGTGGCATGAGCTTGGTGATCGAGTTGCGGTGGCAAAGGAACACCTGAGTGGCCGTCCACTTGCCCTCATGGTCGACAGCGAGCGAGTAGTTTGGCTGCGGGTAGAGTTGGCCCTGCTGGATTGCAATGTGTCGTGGCATCTTGGCCTAGACGCGGCGTCAACCGAACACGGGGATGAGATTGCCGGTGCCGGGTTTCATCCGCTCGCTCATGTCGCGCAAGATCCGGTTGGTTTCGCTGGTGAGCTTGTTGTTCTCGCGCTGGGCATCGAGCGTGCCTGACGAATAGCCACCGCCGCCCACTTTCCCCAGTGAGGTGACGATGGGCGCGAAGGTTTCGGATGTGGGTTTGTTTGGGCTTGGGCCCGTCGGTTTGACTGCTGCTGCGGCGTCTGCCACCTTCTTTGCTGCCTCTGGTTTTGGTAGCGCGTCACGGATCGATCCAAGCACGGTGTCCATGCTTTGCTTCATCCCAGTTGTATCGATCACATCGGCGGTGTTAGAAAACGCATCGCCGGAGCTATTGGAGATATTTTCACCGGCCTCCTTGAGCCGCTGTCCCACTTTTTCGGCCAGTGGTCCGAGTTGGTCACCCGCAGTACCGAAGCGATTGGCCGCCTCAGCGTCGAGCATTCCTGCGGATTCACGCAAGGCACCCTGGGCTGAGTCGATGGCACCGCTTTGGCCAAACAACTCGGCGAGGGGTCGGGCGATTTCCATGGCTTCGGCGAGCCCTTTCTGGAGGAACCCGATGGCGGAAAGAAAGATCCCGATGAGCACGTTGCCCATGCCCTTCCAGAAGTCGGCGGTGGTGAGGACTTTGAAATAGGTGATGGCGGTTCGGAAAACTTCGACGATGTATTGTCCGGCAGCGGCGATGGTTCCACGCAAGGACGCCCAGAGGAAATTCACGCTGAGGGCAAAGCCGAGTTTCAGAGCGGTGCCGACGAGGTTGAGGAACTCACCACTCCGGAACACGGCGATCACGTATTGGATCGCGTCGCGGATCTTGGCTCCGGCCTCGGTGGCGAGGGGGGCTAGTTTTTGGACAAGTGCGATCGCTTGTTCGACGAGTGGGCGGATGGCGTCATTGATCGGCGTGCCGAGCGTGAGGAACACCTCGTTGATCGTGTCCTTGAGGGTGGAAAACAATCCGTTGGTCGTCTTGCTCTGCGCCTCCATCATGCCCGAGAACTTCCCGCCCTGTGAGGTCATGTTGACGAATGCCTGCTCGATCTGCGGGAATCCCACTTGGCCGGATTCGACGAGTTTTTTCACCTCAGAATCCGACACACCAAACTGCTTGGCGAGTTCGCCGATGATCGGAATTCCTCGGCCTGTTAGCTGGTTGATGTCTTCGGCAAAGAGTCGCCCTTGGACGCGTGCCTTGCCGTAGAGTTCGGCGATTTCGTTGACTGGTGCCTGCACGCCAGCCGACACGTCCCCGATGCGCGCGAGAGTCGCGGCCACCGTGTCCGACCCTTCACCGAAGGCGATCAACTTGCGACCGGCATCCGCGAGTTCGGGAAACTCGAATGGCGTCTTCGCTCCGAGTTCGCGTAGTTGCGCGAGTGTTTGTTCTGCCTTGCCCGCATCGCCGATCAGCGTGGTGAACGCCACCTTGGTCTGCTCGAAGTCCGCAGCGGAGGTGACAGCCTTGATCCCTGCGGCCAATGCCACGCCACCACCAGCTAGGGCCGCGCCGAGACCAATCTTCAACCCCGCAGCGCTCAGGCTCGCCATCTTCTTGGCGGACGCGGAAACGAGCTGCGTGGCACTCGCCATGGACTGCTTCAATGCGGAAATGTCGGCTCCAAGGGTGACGGTCAGCGCGCTCATGCGCCGGGGGTGGCGTCAACTGGCCGGGTCCAGCGGAGGGATTGCGATCCAAGATTGGTCGCGGAGCTGAATTGCCCTATTCCTGAATGAGTCCGGCTGGAGGTGTTCGAGAACCCAGAGTAGTTTTTCGAGGATAGCGGCACGGTTTGGCTGCCGTAATGCGATCACGATGATTCCCGCGTGCTTGTCGTGGATATGGGGAATCGTATGGAAAAAATCACGGTCGGTTGTCAGAAACACCGCCGTGCTGAGCTGAGCCTCGGCGAAAATATCCGGATCTGGCAAGCCCTCGCGGCCCGAACCCCGCAGATCAAATACCTCATGCCCCATGCCTTCAAGCAAGCCTACTGCGGCCTTTGGGAAATTCTCATCCAAGAAGAATTTCATGCCACAGCCTCGTATGC
>JAPJNB010000175.1 GCA_026461385.1 Akkermansiaceae bacterium | reverse complement strand
AGGGATTGGTGGATACCGAGTTCTGGAATCGAGATCTCCGCAGTTTGGGGCGATTTCGCACCGTCGAGTTGGATGGTGGTGGCGAGGATGTCGGTGTGGCCTTTTTTGAGCTGGATTTTGTAATCGCGCACGAAAACTTGTTGTCGATCCACCAAGAAAACGTCGCGCAAGATTCCGCCGTAATTCCACCAGTCGAAGTTCATTGCTGGGATTCCATCGACTTGACGTTGGTTGTCGACCATCACGACGAGATCGTTTGTGCCATCCTTGAGTTGGTCTGTGATCTCAAACTGAAATGGGGTGAATCCGCCCTCGTGCCGGCCGATTTCGTTGCCGTTGAGCCAGACTGCGGCTTGATAGCTGACGCCTGCGAAGTAGAGGAATTGGCGGCAGTCTTTGGTTTTCGTTGCAGTGAAGTGGCGCTGGTACCAGACGATGCCCTCGTAGTATTTCAGCTCGGGCAGTTGTGAGTTGAAATCGCCGGGCACATCGAGGCGGAGTCCGTCATCGAACGAATATTCAACGAATTCTGTAGGGGTTTGGGGTTTTCGGTTCTGATAGAATTTTTTTTGTTCACCCCGGCCGTAGAGGTCGATGATCGCATTCCATTTGCCATTCAGTGAGGTGGCATTTTGGCAACCGGATGGATGCATCATGAATGATTGGGCCATGAGGTTCATGGTGAGGCAGACCATGGATGAAATGAGGGCCAGTGCTTTCATTGGGGTTGGGTTTGATTGAGCGGGTTTCTAGTGGATTCTAACGACGCTTTTTCGGTTGCTTTCGCGGGGTGGTCTCGATGGAATTTGCCATGCGTTTGGCTTCCATTTCGCGGGTGCGTTTCCGCCAGTCGCGTGGTGCCTGTTTATCGCCGGGTAGGGGCGCGGGGACTGGGGCATGGTAGTCGAATCCACGGAGGCGTTTGCGTTCGAGGCGTTGTCCGATGAAGAGTTCGAGGATGTTGAGGAGGTTGAGATCCTGTTTGGGTACGAAGCTAATGGCATCACCTTCGGCTTCTGCCCGCCCGGTTCTTCCGATGCGATGCACGTAGTCTTCTGGGTTCACGGGGAAGTCGAAGTTGATCACATGGCTGACGCCATCGATGTCGATGCCACGAGCGACGATGTCGGTTGCGACGAGGACTTGGACGGCTCCGTCCTTGAAGGCTTGCAGGGCTTGGAGGCGTTGCTCTTGTGAGCGGCTGGAGTGCAGTTTGGCCACCTTCACATTGGCGATTTTGAGAAAATTGGTGATTCGGTCTGCGCCATCTTTCATGCGGGCGAAGACGAGAACGCGTTGGAACTTGGGTTGCTGAAGGAGTGCGAGCAGCAGGGCGTTTTTGAGATGAGTGGGGACCTCGTAGATGCACTGGGATACGGTATCCGCAGGGTTGGAGCGCTTGCCGATTTGCACCATCTTTGGGTGGTGTTGAAACCGGCGGGCGAGCGACTCGACCTCTTTCGGGAGCGTGGCGGAGAACATCAAAGTTTGTCGGCGACGAGGTAAGATTTCGATGATTTTCTCGATGTCCGGAAGGAATCCCATGTGCAACATCCGGTCGGCTTCATCGAGGATCAGCATTTCAAGTGGGCGGAAATCAAGGTTCTGGCGGCCGATCAAATCGAGCAAGCGACCGGGGGTTGCGACGATGCAATCGACCCCTTTGCGCAGCGACTTGATCTGTGCATCTTCTTCCACGCCGCCGAAGATTGCGGCCACTCGGATCGGCAAACTTTGCCCATAGGTGCGGATGTTTTCCATGATTTGCACTGCGAGCTCGCGGGTGGGGGCGAGGATGAGCGACCTGATCCCGCGGGGTTGTTGTTGGAGGTGAAACTGGAAAAGTTGGTGGAGCATCGGCAGAACGAAGGCCGCCGTTTTGCCGGTGCCCGTTTGAGCGATGGCGATGAGGTCGGCTCCCTGCATGATTTTCGGGATGGCGGCCACCTGCACGGCGGTTGGGCGGGTGTACCCGACCTTTTGAATCGCACGGAGAATCGGCGTCTCGAGTCCAAATTTGCTGAACGGCATGGCCAGATCCTAGTCTGCTGGATCGCGGATTGGCACGGAATTAAATCGGCGCAGCGTGTCGTGATCGGATCGATGCCCTTCATTCCAGTCTCTTCTTGAAAATGAAATCGGCTTGTGCCATTCTCTATGGCTGATTCATCGGGCTCTCTGGTGATTTCTCGTCCCCCCCGAATTTGAGTCTCAGTCGGCCCAATTTCCAAAGCAATGCACGAACCCGTCCTAGCAACTCCAGCATTGGAATCTCCCTTGAAAAAACAGATCGGCGGGCTCTTGGCGAAGGCTGGGATTCGCATCAATGGCGAGCATCCTTGGGACATGCAAATCAAAGAGCCGAGTGTGCTCGGGCGCCTCATTTCGCAGGGCAGCCTTGGGTTAGGCGAGGCTTACATGGATGGTCATTGGGATGTGGAGCAGCTTGATGAATTTTTCGCCCGGCTGCTCAGGGCGAGGCTTGATCGTGAAGTGAAGCCATGGAGCCTGATTCTGCCACTTCTGGCTGAGCGCATGTTCAATCGCCAAAGCCGCAAGCGGGCCTGGCGGGTGGGTGAGACTCACTACGACTTGGGTAACGATTTCTACCAAGCGATGCTCGGTCCCAGCATGATGTACACTTGTGGATATTGGAAGTCGGCAGGGAATCTTGGCCAAGCGCAGGAGGCCAAACTTGAATTGATTTGCCAGAAACTGCAGATCAGGCCGGGCATGCGGCTACTCGACATCGGCTGCGGTTGGGGTGGATTCATGGCCTATGCTGCGGAACATCATGGCGCGGAATGTGTGGGTGTCAGTATTTCCCGCGAGCAGATCGATTATGCGAGGCGGCGCTATGCCGATCTTCCGTTAGAATTTCGCTTGCTAGACTATCGAGATCTGAGTGGCCAGTTCGACCGCATCGCGAGCATCGGGATGTTTGAGCACGTCGGGAAAAAGAACTACCGTGCCTTCATGCAGGTGGTGCGTCGGTGTCTAACCGATGATGGGATTTTCCTATTGCATACCATTGGGAAGAGCGATTCCAGCGGGGTCAATGATCCATGGATCGATAAATACATTTTTCCAAACGGCGAGTTGCCTGCGATCAATCAGATCAGCGAAGCGATGGATGGGCTTCTGGTCACTGAAGATTTGCACAATTTCGGGGCAGACTACGACAAGACCTTGATGCAATGGTGCGCGAACTTCGAGGCGGCATGGCCCCAATTTGCGGACGCGCTGGGCGAGCGGTTTTTCCGGCAGTGGCGATACTATTTGCTCTCTTGCGCGGGAGGTTTCCGAGCGCGGGATCTGCAACTCTGGCAGTGGACGCTTTCCAAGCATGGGGTGGTCGGTGGGTGTCCGCGATTTGGCTGAAATGGGCCAGATTGAACGGCGGCGGGCGTCTTGCGCCGTTTGTGGGCGTGCTGCGTCGGCGCTTGGGGCGCTCAATTGGCCAATTTTACCGCTTGGAAAACCCGGCTCGTGTTGGGATGCTCCGCCCATGTTTCTCGGTCTTGATTCATCCACTCAGTCGCTTACCGCTGTGGTCATCGATCCCATCTCTGGGGTGATCGCGTGCCAACTCTCGGTCAATTTTGGCAGTGAATTTCCGCAATACCAATCGCCGAGCGGGTTCATTCCGGGTGGGGCGAACGGCGAGGTGCATGCCAATCCGGCGATGTGGCTTGAGGCACTTGACCTGCTCATGAGTCGTTTGGCGATGGTGACGGATCTCTCGGAGGTGAAGGTCATCGCTGGATCCGGTCAGCAACATGGTTCGGTCTATTTGGATTCCACGTTCGATAAACGCCTCGCGGCATTGGATGGGTCGCAAAGTTTGGCCGCACAACTCTCGCCTGCATTGACCCGTCCCACCTCCCCCATCTGGATGGACACCTCGACGGGAGCCGAATGTGAGGAAATCACTGAAGCCCTTGGCGGTTCCGAGGAGGTCTGCCGCCTGAGTGGATCGATCGCCATCGAGCGTTTCTCCGGCCCACAGATTCGCCGATTTTTCAAGTCCGACCCAGCAGCGTACGAGCGCACCGCTCGGATTCATTTGGTGAGTTCATTCATCGCGTCCGTGCTTGCGGGCAAGTCCGTGCCAATCGATTTTGGCGATGGGGCCGGCATGAATCTGCTCAACCTTGCCACCCAGTCATGGGATTCGAGTTTGCTGGCGGCGACTGCGCCGGGTCTCGATGAAAAACTGCTTCCGGCGGCACTAGCGACCACGGTCCAAGGCACCCTTGCCGACTATTTTGTCAAAAAATACGGATTTTCAGCACAAGCGGTCGTCGCGTTGTTCACCGGCGACAACCCGGCATCGCTGGTTGGGATGGGAGCGACCACCCCGGGCAACGTGGTGATTTCACTCGGAACCAGCGATACCTTTTTTGCTGCCATGCCCGGCCCGAAGACGGACCCGAATGGCTTTGGTCACGTGTTCGGAAATCCTGCTGGCGGGTTCATGTCGCTGATTTGTTTCCGCAACGGCTCACTGGCACGCGAGGCGCTGCGCGATCAACTGGGGCTGGACTGGTCTGCGTTTGATCGCGAAGCACTAGCGGAAACTCAGGCAGCTGCAGGCACGAACCTGATGCTGCCATTCTTCGGCCCAGAGATCACTCCGCGGCACGACTTCAGTGCGCCCGTGCTCGAGGGGGACGCTGCGTTTGAATCTGGCGAGGAGCCGGGATTGAAGGTCCGCGCGCTGCTCGAAGGGCAATTTCTCAACATGCGCCTGCATTCCCAATGGATGGGCGTGAAAACCGAGCGCATCCGCCTCACCGGTGGGGCCGCTCAAAACGACGGGATCGCTCAGTTGGTCGCAAACATTTTCCAGTCGCCCGTCGAGCGCTTGGATGTCTTAAACTCCGCGGCCTTGGGGGCGGCGCTCATTGCTGCGGCCGCTGCGGGGCATGATTTGCCGCAACTCCAGGAGACGTTTTGCAAAGCAGAAGCCGGATCCGCACTCCAGCCCGACTTTGCCCTTGCGGGGATTTATGAGAGTGCCTTGGGTCGTTTTCAATCGCTCCTCGCTGCGAGCCGCTAAAAAGATCGGCTACCTGAAGTTGACCCGCACGATTTCCGTGGCTAACCCTTTGACCCGACCATGATTGATCAATACGCCAACCGCTTTATTTGTGACCTTGTAGCCTATGAGCCAGGGAAGCCGATCGATGAAACCGCGAGGGAGCTTGGACTGGATCCAGCGGACATCGTCAAGGTCGCCTCGAATGAAAATCCGCTTGGGCCATCACCCTTGGCGAAAATCGCCATGCGGGATGCTCTTGAGGATGCGCACATCTATCCAGATGGTGGCGGCTACCGATTGCGCAGCGCCATCGCGGAATCCGTTGACATGGATCTATCCAACGTGGTGTTAGGCAATGGTTCTAATGAAATCATCGAACTACTTTGCCATACCTTTCTGAACCGTGACGCAGAATTGATCGCCGCCAAGCATGCCTTTGTGGTTTACAAGTTGATGGCCACTCTTTTCGGCGCAAAATACGTGGAAGTCCCAGACCCGGGTTTCATTCATGATCTGGATGCGATGGCTGCGGCGATCACCGACAAGACGCGTCTTGTATTCATCGCGAACCCGAACAACCCCACGGGCACGATGGTGGGCCAAGCGGAGATCGACCGTTTCATGGCGCAGGTTCCGGAGCATGTCATTGTGGTCTTCGATGAGGCCTACTTCGAGTTTCCAGACGCGCCGCCGGATGTGCTTAAGTATGTGCGGGAGGGTCGCAATGTTTGTGTGCTGAGGACGTTTTCAAAAATTCACGGACTCGCCGCGCTCCGGGTTGGGTATGGTTTGGCCTCGAAAAATGTCGCTACGCTCCTGCAAAAAGCTCGGCAGCCCTTCAATGTAAACTCCATCGCCCAAGTGGGAGCACTCGCGGCCTTGGCGGATGCGAATCACATCGCTCAAACCCGTGCGGTCAACCGCGCAGGAATGGCGTTCTACGAAGCGGCTCTCGCGGCAAGGGGATTGGAGTACGTGCCAAGCTATGCCAATTTTCTTCTCATTAAGACGGGCCATGGGGATCAAGTTTTCCGTGACATGTTGAAACAAGGCGTGATCGTGCGTGCCATGAGCGGCTACAAGCTGCCCGAGTGGGTTCGAATCTCGATCGGCACTGCGCCGCAAAACGATCGCTGCCTTGAAGTGTTAGATTCAGTGCTCGCCAGCCTCGGTGCTCCGCAGTGATCGATGCGATGGAGAAATTTTCAGATTCTGGGGTTACGACCATTGCCGCGGTCGCCACGCCTCCTGGCATGGGTGCGGTTTCTTTGCTGCGACTTTCTGGGCCGGAGGCAATTGCGATCGCTGATGCGGTGACGGGTGGGAGAGCTTCATCGGCGTTGCCGCGCGCCGCTTGCTACTGCCACGTCAAAGACGCGGATGGTCGGGTGTTAGATGATGGTTTACTAACCGTTTTCCGCGGGCCTAACAGCTACACTGGGGAAGACTCTGTGGAGTTCACCGGCCATGGTGGGATCCTCGTTACCAGCGAGGTGTTGGGTCGATTTCTCGCATGCGGAGCGGTTGCGGCGGGACCCGGTGAATTCACCCAGCGGGCGTTTCTCAATGGCAAGCTGGATCTCACCCAAGCTGAGGGCGTGATGGATTTGATCTCGGCGCAGACCCGCCTCTCGCTTCGGGCCGCCCGCAGTCAGCTTGAAGGAACGCTCGGTAAACGCACCACCGCCGCTCGTGACCAATTGTTGGAAACGCTCGCTCATCTTGAGGCTTGGATCGATTTCCCGGAGGAGGATATCGACCCCCAAACCGGGATCCTGTTGCGTGGGCGGGTCGCTGCGGTGCTCGAAGTGGTCGAGTCATTGCTCGCCACGGCCGATCAAGGTCGCGTGCTCCGCGAAGGGGTGCGGACGGTGATCTTCGGTCAGCCGAACGTGGGAAAATCCAGCCTGCTCAATCTTCTGTTAGGATTTGACCGTGCCATTGTCAGCGACGTCGCTGGCACCACGCGTGACACGATCGAGGAGGTTGTCAATTTGCACGGCATCCCGCTGCGTCTGATCGACACGGCAGGGGTTCGCGAGGCGGTTGATCAGATCGAGATTGCGGGGATTCAGCGGACCGTCCGCCAAATCGAAGCCGCCGATCTTCTGTTAGAAATCGTGGATGCAAGCCAGCCAAGGCCTGACGAGTTCATTCTCCCGGCGACTTCAGTAAAACGTCTTTTGGTATTGAATAAAACTGACCTTGGGGAACATGCGAGTTGGGCGAGTACCGGTGCGGTGCGACTTTCTTGTTCCTCGGGTGAAGGGCTCGGCGCGCTGTCAGATGCCATTCGTGCGGCACTTCATTTCAACGAGGCCGATTGGGGTGAACACGCGGTTGCCATCAATGCTCGACATCAAGCAAGCCTGCAAGTGGCACGCGCGTCGCTGCGGGCGGCTCTCGCGCTTCTCAATGACGGCGCGGCGGATCCCGAGCTGGCGGCTCTCGATCTGCGCGAGGCGTTGGACGCGCTAGGTGAAATTCCCGGAAAGGTCGACACCGAGGATCTCCTTGGGGTGATTTTTAGCAGCTTTTGCATCGGGAAGTGAGCGGCTCAGTCCGCCAACCGCAAAATCCGCGCTTGGTCGAAATCGTAGGGCGTCAGTTCCAACACCAGCTTCTGGTCGACTTCAAAGGCTGCTTTTGTTTCCGTCAGCGCCTTGGAGAGGTGAGCGAGGATCTTTTTCCCGTTTGGCAAGATGACTCGGTAGAGGATCGGGTTTACGTTTTCCAAAACGATTCCAACGGTGAGAAGGGTGTCATCTGGCATGGTGGGGAAATTTCAGCGGGAATCCTCTCGGGCGACAAGCACCACTGGCGAAAATGTTGCATCAGAAAACCCTCTCATGGCCAACGACCTTGCTTGACGCCGCGCGGAAGAGCGGCATGATTCCCCACAGCCACTGGTCATCATGAATTCCAGTCCGCTTGCCAAAATTCTCCGAACCTACCCAAATGCAATCTAGCTCAATAAAGGTATTTGCCGCACTCGGCTGCGTTCTCCTTGCGTCTTGTTATCCTTACGACGAGAGCAAGGACCATCGGCGCCAATCCAGGAGGCCGATCAAAAAAATGGTCGTCACGCCTGAGGCTCCGCCACTTCCAAACCAGACGGTGCCGCCGAATCAATCGGAAGTGGCGCAAATCACCCCGACGGATACGACGACTCCACCTGCTGAGACGAAGACTCCGCCGGTCCAAGCCAAGACGCCACCAGCAGAGGTCAAGCCCTCGTCTGCTGGGTCACCAAGCCCATCGGGTCATCCGAAGGAAAGTCCGAAACCGTCGGCTCCGGAAAAGCGCCCTGAGTACGCTGTGGCCAACAAGGTTCCCGGAAAAGAGGGGTTTGTTTTCAGTCCTTATAACAACAAAGTCGTCGATGTGCGTGACATCCCGAGTGGGACTTTGGTGCAAGACCCGACCTACACGGGTGCCGGTAAGGGCTATTTCCGGGTTCCTTGATTGCTTCGGATTCCTTCAAGCCTGATCAGAAAAATCGACTGAGTCCGGCACCCTGGACTCAGTCTTTTTATTGTCGATGAAAACGGATTTCCAAAACATTACGATCCTGGGCGGTGGGCTACTTGGTGGCTCACTGGCGCTTGCGCTCGCCGGTTTGGAAAATCCTCCGTGCGTGCGGCTCTGGGTGCGAAAACCGGCCGCCGTCGATGAGGCAGAGACGATTGGAATTGAAAAGGTCACGGTCGATTTGGCGGCAGCGATTCAGGATGTGGATCTTTTGATTCTCGCCGTCCCCGTTGGGTCGATGGGCTCTCTGGTGGCGGCAGCCTTGGATGCGGGTTTGCCCGATCATTGTCTCATCACGGATGTCGGTAGCGTGAAGCGGGCACCCCACCATGCCATCTTGCCCCTGCTCCAAGGTCGTGAAATTCGGTTCATTGGCAGTCACCCGATGGCAGGCTCCGAGCGCAACGGACTCGCGGCGGCGTCCGCTACCCTTTTTCAAAATGCCGCCTGCCTTCTCACCAATGATGCTGCGGCACCCAAGGATCTGGCAGATGCGCTGGAACAATTTTGGCAAACGATCGGTTGCCGGACTTCCTGGATGAGTGCGGCGGTGCATGACGAGCTCGTCGCGCGGATCAGCCACTTGCCCCACTTGATCGCCGCAAGCGCTGCCCGGATTTGTCTCAAGGATCCATCCGATGGTCGCTTCGGTGGAGGTGGGTTGCGTGACACCACTCGAGTTGCAGCGGGAAACCCATCGATGTGGGCGGAAATTGTAACCGAAAATCGCGCAGCACTGATCGGCCCGATCCAAGAAACCATCAACGACCTGCGCGAAATTCTTGCCAGTCTCGAAAACGGCGACCAAGAACAAGCGCGACAGTGGCTTGACGTTGCCAAAAAACGCCGAGATCCGCTCAATCAGCCTCAATCGCCAATTTTTGCCAATCGTATGTCGCAATTTCGAGTAACCGCCATTTCCAAACTTCAGGCCGAATTCAGCGTCCCGGGTGACAAGAGCATGTCGCACCGCGCCGCCATCCTCGGTGGGCTCTCAAATGGTACCTGCACGATCCGCAATTTCCTGCCCAGCGAGGATTGCGTGAACACGCTCAATGCCATGAGGTCGCTCGGAGCAACCTATGACGTTCTCGATGAACTCGTGGGCTACGGGCCCATCAACCTGCGCATCCATGGGCAATCGATGAAGCTCAGCGCCCCCAGTGCGCCGATCGATTGCGGCAATGCCGGCACTGGCATGCGGCTTCTCGCGGGACTGGTGGCAGGGCAACCCTTCAGCACCGAATTGTTTGGCGATGCCTCGCTGTCATCGCGCCCGATGGGCCGAATCACGATCCCGCTCGGACAGATGGGGGCTAAAATTGAAACGCTCGGCGAAAAACCTGGCTGCGCACCACTCCGGATTCACGCAGCGACGCTCAGTCCGATCACTTACGAAATGCCGGTCGCCAGCGCTCAAGTGAAGAGCGCCGTGCTGCTCGCGGGCCTCTTCGCTGATGGTAAAACCACCGTGATTCAGCCTGCCGAAACCCGCGACCACACCGAGCAAATGCTCGCGTCGTTCCGAATCACCACCACCTGCGAGGGCAACACCATTTCACTCGAAGGCGGACAAGTGCCGCAGGCCTGCGATTTTACCGTCCCGGGGGACATTTCCAGCGCCGCGTTCTGGCTTGTCGCCGCAGCCGGAATCCCGGATTCTCATCTGCTCATCAAAGACGTCGGTCTCAACCCGACTCGCACGGCGATCCTCAAGGTCTTGAGCCGGATGGGCGCTCGCATGACGGAAATCGTCCATCACTCACATGGTGAACCGATCGGCAACATTGAAGTCAGGGGCGGGGCGTTGAGTGGAACGACTATCCTCATCGATGAGGTGCCGAATCTCATTGATGAAATCCCAGTGATCGCGGTGGCGGCGGCGCTGGCTCAAGGCCGTACGATCATTCGCAATGCCAAAGAACTCCGCGTCAAGGAGACCGATCGCATCACGACGGTGGTAGAAGGATTGCGGGCGATGGGCGCGGAGGTCGATGAATTCGAAGACGGAATGGAAATCGAAGGTGGCAAGCCGCTCCATGGCGCGGTCATTGATAGCTTTGGCGACCATCGCATCGCCATGGCCTTCGCGATCGCCGGACTTTTTGCCAAGGGCGAAACGATCATTCAAAACACGGAATGCGTGAACACCTCCTATCCGGGCTTCGCACATCACCTCGACGCCATCCTCCATGAACGCAGCAGCGCTCCCGACTTTGTGCTGCCTACGCTCGCCACGCCGCATTGAGGTGCCAGTTAAAATACCCTTTGCGGATCTAACAAAACCATCGATTTCACCGTGAGCCAAAATTCATCCAAGCCCCATTTCGCCATCGCCATCGACGGGCCGGCCGCCTCGGGGAAAAGCACGCTAGCTCGAGAACTCGCCAGACGTCTCGGACTGGTCATGGTCAATTCTGGAGCGATGTACCGCGCAGTCACTTGGATGGCCCTTCGGGAAAATATCGACCCGAGTGACGCCGCGGCAGTGGTCGCCATGCTCAGCCAAATCCGCATCGAGTGCGGCGAGAGTGGCATGAGTTCCACGTTCACCATCGGTGGTATCGATCCTGGCGACGAACTGCGTAGCGAAGTGATCAATGCGAATGTCTCTGCCATTTCGGCGATCCCAGAAGTCCGAGAAAAATTGGTGAACCTTCAACGGAGCTACCTCGACCGCACGAGCATCGTGATGGAAGGCCGTGACATCGGCTCGGTGGTTTTTCCCGACACACCGTTCAAGATTTACGTCGATGCAGACGAGGAGGTCCGCGCGGCACGCCGTTCTCTTGCGGGCGAGGTGGATTCGGTGTCGAAGCGTGATGCCGCCGACAGCGAGCGAGTGACGGCGCCGCTGGTGGTTGCGAATGGCGCAACGATCCTCGACACTTCTCATCACAGCATCGAAAGCGCGGTGGATGCCGCCATCGAGATTCTCGCGAAACAGGGACTAGAGAGTCCGCAACCTTCTCCAACGAGCAAGTGAAAGAACCTTCCCAGATGCGTTGGGTTTATTGGCTTGGCTGGATGTCATTTGGTGCTGCCTTCCGCACGCTTTTCGGGTTGAGGATCATCGGCAGTGAGCATCTCATCAGCGACGGCCCGGTGTTGGTCGCCTCGAACCACCAGAGTTTTCTCGACCCTCCACTCATCGGTAATCTCTACAAGACCGAGATGGTTTTTCTTGCCCGCAAGACGTTGTTTGTTGGCTTCTTCAAATGGCTTTATCGGCAATGGAATGCGATCCCTGTAGACCAAGATCGGCCCGATATGGCCAGTCTCAAGACCATCATCCGCAAGCTCAAGGAGGGCCACCGCGTCCTTGTTTTTCCTGAAGGGGCGAGAACGCTCGACGGCACTGTCGGCGCTGCGGCGCCGGGGATCGGATTGATCGCGGTGAAATCGGGTGCGGTGATTCAGCCAGTTCGAATTTCGGGTGCGCATGAGGCGTTGCCGCGTGGCTCCGGGCGGATTCGTCTCGCGCGGATCACGGTTCACGTCGGACCGCCCATCCGCTTGACGCCCGAAGAATTGCAATCTTCTAACAACAAGGATGGCTACGAGCGCATCACCCAGCAAATCATGAACGCCATCAAGGCGCTTTGATGATTTTGGTTTCGACTTCTCACCCTTGATTCTATTCATCCTTATTTCACCGTGATTCCAACGCAAAATTTAAATATCCGCGGTTGCACTAGGCTCATCGCACCAAGTGAATTGAAGTCCAATTTACCGATGTCACCCGTGGCCAATGAGACGGTGGTTTTGGGGCGTGAAGTGATTGGCGGCATCCTCGCGCAATCCGATCCGCGCTTGCTCGTGGTTCTTGGGCCATGCTCGATCCATGATCCCAAGGCAGCGCTCGAATATGCATCCAAGTTGAACGCGCTCCGGTTAGAATTTGAGGATCAATTTTACCTGGTCATGCGGGTCTACTTTGAAAAACCACGGACGACGATCGGCTGGAAGGGGATGATTTACGATCCTCACCTTGATGGGAGTGATGACATCGAGGCCGGCTTGGAGCAGGCGCGAAAACTTCTATTAGAAATCAATGAAATGGGATTGCCGACGGCCACGGAGTTTCTTGATCCGATCGTGCCCCAATACATTGCCGACTTGGTGAGCTGGGCGGCAATCGGCGCGCGCACCACCGAGTCACAAACCCACCGGCAAATGGCCAGCGGGCTTTCCATGCCAGTGGGATTCAAGAATGGCACCGATGGTGGGCTGCAGGTCGCCATCGATGCGATGCACTCGGCGACGGCACCCCACACGTTTCTGGGGATCGATCAAGACGGGGCGACTAGCATCATTCGGACCAACGGCAATCCAGCGGGACATGTGGTGCTTCGGGGTGGTCGTGGTCTAACGAATTACGATGCCGATAGCACCCTTGAGGCCACCGAGAGCCTTGCGAAGGCGGGGTTGCCGCAGGTGCTGATGGTCGATTGCAGCCACGCGAATTCGGGCAAGCAGCACGGCAAGCAGGAAGAGGTTTGGAACAGTCTGATCGACCAGCGCACCGCGGGAAACAAAGCGATCGTCGGGGTGATGATTGAAAGTAACCTGTTTGAGGGTTCACAGCCGATGGCTTCGAGTCTTTCCGCGTTGAATTATGGGGTTTCGATCACCGATGCGTGCCTGGGCTGGGAAGTCACAGAGAGGATGCTGCGAGCCGGATACGCCGCATTGAAGACTCGGTGAGGGTGGCCGACCCTCGTCGTAGATCCGCTTAAAGGGACGCGCGGCACTTGCCAAGTGGTGGTTCTCAGGTTCTGATGAGGAATGGACTATTTGAAGCGAGCTCGCTTTGTGATCGAAACCGAGATCGATGCACTTCGTCAGATGGCGATCCGGCTCGACCATGCGATGATCGATGCGGTTGAGATCCTCCAGCGCACCATGAATCAGCGGGGCAAGGTGGTCGTGGTCGGTGTGGGCAAGTCAGGGAATGTCGGTCACAAGATCGCGGCAACCCTGAACTCGACCGGAACGACAGCGGTGGTTCTGGATGCGCAAAGCGCCTTGCACGGCGATTTAGGCCTCGTTTCGGATGGCGACGCCGTTCTCCTGCTTTCTTATTCGGGCGAGACGCGCGAGTTGATCGATCTCGTTCCCTTCATCAAGCGTTTTGAGGTGAGCCTCATTGCGCTTACGGGGAATCCGAGTTCGACGCTGTCGAGGTTTTGCGATGTGACTCTGGACACCTTTGTTGAACGGGAAGCCTGTCCGCTGAATCTGGCTCCGACCTCATCCTCGACTGCGATGCTGGTGATGGGTGATGCGCTGGCGATGGTGTTATTGGAAGCGCGGGGCTTCACCGAGGAAGATTTCGCACGTTTTCATCCGGGCGGATCCCTTGGGCGAGCCTTGCTGACCCGCGTTTCCGACATCATGCGGATGGGAGGTGAATTGCCGACCGTGGTCGAGGGCTGCGATGTCTTCGCTGCGTTGGACGCCATGAATCGGGCGCGTGCTGGAGCCTGCCTCGTCCTCGATTCGGCAGGCGGGCTTGCTGGAATTTTCACGCACGGTGATTTCGCTCGGAGTTTTCAAAAAGACCCCGCACTGGGAAATCGACCGGTTGCGGAGTTCATGACCCGCGAACCGGTCACGGTGCAGGCCGATGCCCTTGCGGTTGAGGCACTCAAAGCAATCGGCAAGAATCGGATCGACGATATCATCGTGTTAGATGCTGCGGGGAAACCCGTGGGATTGGTCGATACGCAAGACTTTGCGCGATTGAAGATCGTCTAACCGAGATCTGCGGTGGCCCTGTTTTCCGAGTGTTTCCAGCCGGCAAGTGCTGCTAGATGGTGGCAAACACCTTGGTCAAACACCGGGGAGAAGGCACAAAAAACCGCACTTGGTGAGAAGTGCGGTTTTTGAGAAAAGAAGTTTTCCTTGAGGCGGATTAGCGCTTGGAGAACTGGAAGCGGGCGCGTGCACCGGGTTGACCTGGCTTTTTCCGTTCCTTCATACGAGGGTCACGAGTCAGGAATCCAAGTGGCTTGATCACCTTGCGATTTTCAGGGTCCACTTGAGTCAGCGAGCGCGAGACCGCATGGCGGATCGCAATCGACTGAGATGGCTTGCCGCCGCCTTTGACCACGATGTTCAGGTCAAACTTGTTGGAAAGCGAAAGTGCGAGGAATGGGGCGAGAACCGAATTTTGAAGTTCGATGGTCGGAAGGTACTCCTCGAAGCTGCGTGAGTTGATGGTGATCTGGCCTGTGCCTTCGGTCATCCAGACGCGGGCGACTGCGGTTTTGCGGCGACCAGTGGCGCTGTGGGTGGTTGTAGCGGTCATGTGAGTGAAATCAGTTTCTGCAAAAATTAGCGGACAGCGTGAGCGGTCGGTTGTTGTGCCTCGTGTGGGTGGCTTTCACCAGCATACACCTTGAGTTTGCCGAACTGGCTGCGACCCAGGCGTGTCTTCGGAATCATGCCCCAGACGGCGCGCTCGACGAGGAGAACTGGGCGGCGTTCGCGGACGATGCGAGGTGTCTCAACTTTCTGACCACCGACGTATCCGGAGAAGCGGGTGTAGATCTTCGAGGTTTCTTTCGTTCCGGTGAGGACCACTTGGTCCGCATTGATCACCACGACGAAATCGCCAGTGTCAACATGGGAGGTGAAAATTGGCTTGTGCTTACCGCGGAGGAGGCGTGCAGCCTCAACAGCGACTTGGCCAAGGACTTTGCCCTTAGCGTCGATCACATACCATTGGCGCTCGACTTCGTGCGGTTTGGCGGAAAACGTCTTCATGTGCTTGTGTAAAAAATGCTTCGATCACGTTTTTCCGTGCGAAGGGGTTGGCAACCTAAAGAGCGGTGTTGAGGGTGTCAACTGGGAAATCTCGTGAAATTATTTTCTGGGTTTGGGTGGCTCGATTGATGCCGGCCGGCCGGGAAAAAGTGCTGGGGTCGGATGAAGGCCGCCTCCGGATGCAAATGACCTCTGGAGTCACCATTTTCCGCTGGATCCACCGCCCCCGCTGTCTCCGCCACCGCCTGAGAAACCGCCGCCGGAACTCCAGCCACCTCCGTTCCCGCGGCCATAAAAACCGCCGCCCGAACGCCTCCTGAAGGCGCGGATCAATTGGAGCAGCACGATGATCCAGAAAATCGCGGGTATCAAATAGTGGGCGAGCCCATCACTCCTGCGGCTTTTGCCATTCTGGCCTTCCCGATGGGTTTTGCCGGTTCCTTGGTATTCGCCCTTGGTGGAGGCGATCATCGCGTCCACGCCCGCGTTGATCGCGGCCTCTCGGTTGCCTTTGCGCAATTGTGGGGCGATGAGGTCCGAGATGATCTGCTTGCAACGCGCATCCGGCAGAACGCCTTCCATGCCCAAGCCGGTATGAATCCGCATTTGGTGCTCGGCGGAAAAAATCAGCAGCAGTGCGCCATTGTCTTTGCTCTTTTGGCCGGGTTTCCATGCTTCGAACAGGCGCTGGCTGAAATCAAAGAGCTCCTCGCCATCAGGAATTTTAGGGAAAATTGCGACGACCACCTGCGAAGTCGTGTCGCGCTCGAACGTTTCCAACTTCTGGTCGAGCGCTTGAAATGCGCTGGAGCTTAGCCAGTGTGCGTCGTCTCGGACAAAATGGGGCGATGGGCTGGGCGGCAGCGGGTTGGCAGCACGCAATGGCAGCGCGAGGCTGAGGCCGCAGTTGAGCCAAATCAGTGACCAAGTGAGGCGGCGGAAATGATCCATCATTTGGCGGGTGTGGAGGTGCCGCCGAAGTCAAATTTTACGGCAGGTGCTTTTTCTGCTCCAGCATCGGACTGGAAATAGGGTTTTTCAACGAAGCCTAGTGCTCCTGCCAGCAGGACGGCGGGGAAGGTACGAATGCTGGTGTTGTAGGTCATCACCGCCTCGTTGAAGCGTCCCCGCTCGACGGCGATGCGGTTTTCGGTCCCTTCCAACTGAGCTTGTAAGTCGCGAAATCCAGCACTGGCCTTCAAATCTGGATAGTTTTCCGAAACCACGAGCAGGCGCTGCAATGCACTGCTGAATTGTCCCTGCGCTGCTTGGAATTTTTGCAAGGTCGCGGCATCGTCGGGTGCCTTGCTCGGGTCGATCGTCACCCGGCCGACGGAGGCACGAGCATTGACTACCGTTTCGAGCGTGGTTTTTTCAAAGCTGGCCGAGCCTTCCACGGTCTTCACCAAGTTGGGCACCAAGTCGCTGCGGCGTTGGTATTGGTTGAGAACCTGTGCCCAACCCGCGTTGACGCCCTGCTGTCGCCCAACAAGGCCGTTGTAGGTGCTAACCGCCGAGATGCCGAGGAGCAACACGCCGAAAATTAGAAGGCCAATTGCACTGAGAAGAATGATCCAAACTTTATTCATGAAGTGATAGTAGATTTAAGCACAGAAAGTGTCGAACGAATTTCTAAGTCGATTGGACGCCCGTGCCGCCTGCAGTCATACGAGAGCTGAGGGAAATTTGATTTGAGGATGGGAGGGCGGGCAACACGATTCGGATCGATTTGATCTTGCCTCCAACGATGAACTGGTTATTCTTCACACGGTTTTTGTGCCAGTGTACAAATCCAATTAAAAATCAGAAACTGAACGAATCCATGAAAATTACTAAATTGCTTATTATGTCCATCGCCGCTTCGTTGTTCGCTGCATCGTGCTGCCCAAACACCCCGCCACCCGCAAAAACAACCGTCACGTCATCGAAGTAATTGCGCCCTCCAACACTCCCAGTCAGAGCCTATCTGGCTGGGATATTTGATAAAATAATTGAGCGCCTTGGGCGCCATGCGAGGTGAGAGAATCGGCATTGAATGAAATCGTTGTTTGGCAATGTTCCTGATTTAGGTTAGACTAGCTGCATCATGATTCGTTTTCTTCACACTCGCATTCGGGTTCGCGACCTCGATCATTCAGTCGCCTTCTATCAAAAACTTGGCTACGTGGCGGGGGATTTCAAAAACTCGCCGGAGGGCAATCGCCTTGCCTTCATGGAATTGCCGGGAAATGACGTATTCCTTGAGCTTTGTCACTCGCCAGAATACACGGCAAGTTGCCCAGAAGACTTGATGCACACCGCACTTGGCGTGTCAGATATCATCGCCTATTGTGGGGAACTCGATACGGCAGGCATCGAGATCTGGCCATCTAGCTGGCGCGAGAAATTCTCCTCAGGCGGTCGCAAGATGGCCTTTGTCACCGATCCAGACGGCTACGAAGTTGAGATCCTCGAACGCGCCTAGAGGCATCCATGGTGCTCATGGGTGAGAAGATTTTCGAGCTCGCAAACCCAGCGATCTAACCAAGACTTTTTTTCTGGGCCCTCCACCGTCAGTTGTAGATCTGGCAGCAAATGAGCCGTCGCCATCAACGTTTCGCCAGGTGCTTCGTGGAGCTTGAGAGACTCGACCATTTCAGGTTTACTCAACATTCCGGTTAGGTATTGCAAGGTGCCGCGTTCGATCATGATTACGCTGGATGAGATGTGTTGGGTGTTAGGGAAAAGCGGTGGAGGGAAATCTTCGGCTGATACGGTTTCGATGGACCGCACTGCGATGAGTTCGTCGCGGAATTCGAGTAGCTGGGTAGAGCTGTTTTGAGGATCCGCCAGCGGGATGAGGATCGGCAAGGTGTTCATGGTGAATCCAGCGGTTCCCTCTTGGGGTTCGCCCGCGCGCAACTGCTCGACGATGACGCTTGTCGTCTTGAAGTGGCGCATGAGGGCTTGCCCCCACGTCCAGATGAGGAGAGTTGGGATGGTGACCCGCGCTGAGTTCGCGCATGATTTTAAGCGTGTCGCGGCGTCTTGAGTTAGAATCCGCACCGCTGCTCCCGAGTCCTGATAGTTTTCGGTGGGTGTCCACTGGATCGGCTCCACGTCTGCGAATTTCTTGCGGAAGTGGTCGATTGCTAGGGCGATGGTTTCTGGTGATGGAGGCTGCCAGTGGGCAAGGGGTGGGCCGGCGACTTCGGTCCCAGCGATTCTCATCAAGAAGGCTGAAAGAATTTTTGTGATCGATCTACCATCGAGTAGAGCGTGATGAAAGGTCCAGATAAAGCGCCCTTCCTCGGGCCAGTAGCTTGCTCGCCATGGCACTTGATGTGGAATGAGCAGTGAGCGTGTGCGGTCCAGCGCGAGCCATGCGTCCCACGATTCTGGTGTGGCATCGCGCAGGGTCAGAGGGGTTGCAGGCACCATAAATTCCGCGCTTGAGGCTTTTGCGCCATCCGTTAGAAATGAACGTTGGAGCGCAGCGGTGAGGCTGACCGTGGCCAGCCATGCCTCGGGGACTCGGCGACGCGCTGGGCCAGGAGCGAAGACGATTTCCACCTGCTCCACGTGGTGGCCAGAGGTGGCGTCGGCCAAAGAATCCCGCAGCATCAATCGCTGCAAGGGGGCCAGTCGTGGGTTCTGGGGCAATTTGGTGGACATCGTCATCGGGAGATTGACTGGCTCGGGCGTGACCAACCAGCCAAACCAGACCCACACAGGAGAGCGGAAAATAATCGGATTTGCGGTGAATTTGTACGTGGGTTGCGGCTTTATGCAATTCCTTACTCGACCGCAAGTCTCAGATCGAGTACACCATGCAATTGTGAAAAACACCGCCACTTTCCCCCAAGGCATTTCAGTTGTGAAGGACTCCACCCCAGCGTGTCGGTCGCACGCCGATCCTAAGCCAGTCCCTCGAATCGGCATGGTCGTGTTGTACGGAGCCGTTGCGAGTTTTTGGATGACTCTCACCAGTCGCTGGTGGCTCTGGCTGCCGGTGGATTCAGTTTCGTTGAGTGTTGGTGTGGGGTTGCAGGCATTGAATGTGGTGCTCACGACGGCGGTTTTATTATTCTGCGTGTTACGTCATGCCTACAATGGCTGGCGGATTGCTGAAAAGCATCGGTCTGCGGAGTGCGAGCATGCGAGGCAGCAATCCCGGCGCTTGTCGACACGCGTTCAAACCTTGAGGGAGGAGGATCGCGCGTGGATCGCTCGCGAGATTCACGACGAGCTCGGGCAATTGCTTACCGGGATTAAAATGCAACTCCGCTTGGTGGAGGATCGGTTAGCGGATCGTGGAGATCGCACCTTGAACCCGCTCATTGATAAGTTGGTAGAGTCTTCGGAGATGGTTGATAACACAATTGCCTCGGTGCAGCGGATCGCCGCAGGGCTGAGGCCGAGTTCGTTAGATCATTTCGGGCTAGCCATCGCATTGAATGAGGAAGCGGAGCAATTTTCTCACCGGACTGGGATTCCCTGCGTGGTCAAACTGGGGAAGGTGCCAGAAATTCTGCCTGCGGCCATTAACACGGCGGTATTCCGAATTTTTCAGGAATCTCTCACCAATGTGGCGAGGCATGCACAGGCGCATCGGATCGATGTTGCGTTCGATGTGTCAGGAGTGGGACTCGAGTTGGTCGTTCATGATGATGGGATGGGCATCGATCCTGGGGCGCTCGACCATCCGAAGTCGTTGGGGTTGATCGGGATGAGTGAGCGAGCTGAAAGCGTCGGTGGGTGGATTCGCTTTGAACAAATTTCTGGCAAGGGCACCACGGTTACTCTAACCATTCCAGTGTCGTCATTGGAACATCAGTTAGATTTGGGGCCATGAGAGTCTTGATCATTGATGATCATGCGCTCGTGAGACGGGGGATGATTTCCTTGTTGAAGGAGCACTTCAAGGATGTGGAAGCGGGTGAGGCGAGCGACTCCAAGGCGGGACTTGCGGCGGCGAATGATGCGGCGTGGGATTTGGTGTTGGTGGACATCACCATGCCCGGAAGAAATGGGTTGGGTTTGCTGCAGGACCTCAAGCGCGATCATCCTGCCTTGCCTGTTCTCATGATCAGTGCTCACTCGGAGAAAGATTATGCGCTGCGCGCGTTGAAGTTAGGCGCCGCAGGGTATATTTCCAAGCAAAGCGCGGCCGATTTGTTGATTGCAGCGGTCCAGCGGGTGCTGTCGGGGCGGCGGTACATCAGTCCGGCGTTGGCGGAACAACTGGCGGGAGCGTTGGCGGGCGAATCATGGGGGGCATCTCACGAAAGTTTATCAAATCGTGAGTTGCAGGTCTTGCGGATGATTGCATCTGGGAAGACCATCAAGGAAATTGCTTCGGATCTCGCGCTCAGTGGCAAGACCGTGGCGACCTACCGGAGTCGGATTGCCGAGAAAATGGGCTTGTCCTCCAACGTCGAGTTGACCCGCTACGCGATGCAGCACCACTTGAGCGATTGAGGCGCGCAGTCGGCACCTTGTCGGGTGAATGCCCTACGCGAGAATCAGCATCATTTTCCGGTTACACTGCGGCATTCGTGCGATGGTGATGACGTGTGAGTGATGTGTGTGGTTGAGGGTTTGCCCAGTGCCAGCAAGTGAGGGCTTGTGGCGGGGCAAGAAAAGGGGCGTCGTCTTTCCGGGGGGAGGGGCGGCGCTCCACTTTTTCCGGGGTGCTCATGACATTCCGGTGAAATTTGGCAAATTTGGGTTTTGCTTGGCGGCTTTCCCTGCCAATACTGCTCTCGAAATTCTGCGCATGATCACTTACACCAAGCAGCCACACGCCCGCGAACATCGGCTAATTTTCAAGAATGTGGATCGGGAGGGCTGGGATCCTTCGATCGAGTGCTACCTGCGTGACGGTGGTTACGAGGATTTGAAGAAAGCCTTTGCGATGCAACCCAAGGACGTGACCGAAGAGGTCAAGAAGTCTGGGCTGCGCGGTCGCGGTGGTGCAGGGTTTCCGACGGGCATGAAATGGACCTTCATTCCGCCGAACAACACCAAGCCCGTGTATTTGATTTGCAATGGTGACGAGTCCGAGCCCGGAACCTTCAAGGATCGCTACATTTTGCACCAAGACCCGCATCAGTTGGTTGAGGGCATGGTGATCTCGGCTTACGCGGTGGGAGCGAAGACCGCCTACATCTACATTCGGGAGGAATTCCCGGAAGCGGCATTGATCGTGGAGCGGGCGATCGAAGAAGCGCGAGCGCACCAATTTCTTGGAAAGAATGTGCTTGGATCTGGCTTCGACGTGGAGATTTATGTGCACCGTGGCGCAGGGGCTTACATTTGCGGTGAAGAGACTGGCTTGATCGAGTCGCTCGAAGGCAAGCGCCCGTATCCGCGGATCAAGCCACCGTATTTTCCTGCGGCACTCGGACTCTACATGTGCCCGACGATTGTAAACAATGTCGAGTCGCTTTGCCACGTGAAGCACATCATCCGCATGGGCGGCGATGAGTACGCCAAGCTCGGGGTGGCGAGGAACACTGGCACGCGCATCCTTTGCGTCTCGGGCGATGTGAAAAATCCGGGCTATTTTGAGGTTGAGGTGGGAAAAATCACCATGCGTGAGCTTCTTTACGACCTTTGTGGAGGACCCAAGGACGGTCGTGAATTCAAGGCAGTGATTCCCGGTGGATCCTCTTCGAAGATCCTAAAGTGCGATGAAGTTTTCAAACTCAAGAACCCGGATGGCACGACGAAAGATCTGGATTTCTGGGACATTCAAATGGATTTCGACACCCTCGCAGCGTGTGGCTCGATGGCAGGCTCCGGCGGTGTGATTGTCCTCGACGACACCCGCAAGATGTCATGGGTGCTCAACAACCTCAATGCGTTCTACGCCCATGAATCGTGCGGCCAGTGCACGCCATGTCGCGAAGGCTCGACGTGGATGAAAAAAATCTCGGATCGATTGGTGGCTGGGGAGGCTAGCCCGGCGGACATCGAGACCTTGGAAAGTGTGGCTTATCAGATCGATGGCCGGACGATTTGCGCATTTGGTGAGGCCTCATCTTGGCCGGTGGAGGCAATCGTTGCGAAGTTCCGCGATGAGTTGTTAGGTGATACCAAGCCTGAGAATGCCAGTCTTGCGCACAATCCGGAGGAGGAGGCGCAGCGCCGGTTCTTGCAACCTGCATGAAGGTGATCGGCAAGCTGCAGGTGGCAGGATTGGTCGCCCGCGTTTTGCTTGGGCTGTGGTTTTTTTATAGCGGTGGGGTCAAAATTTTTGGCACTGGGCTGGATCGTTTCACCCACGATGTGGCGAATTACCAGCTCGTCAAAGCCCCATGGGATGCGGTTGTCGCCTACACGGTCCCGTGGCTTGAGCTGGTGGGTGGGGTATGCCTCGTACTCGGGATTTTTCGGCGGGGTGCGATTCTTGTCATTGCGAGCTTGGTGGGAATCTTTTCGGTTTCCGTAGGGTGGGCATGGGCCAAGGGTTTGGACATTTCCTGCGGTTGTCATGGTGGTGACGCGCCGATCCAGTATTGGAGCAAAGCCATGGAATTTGCGGGCTATTTCGCCCTGCTCGCTTGGTTTTGGTGGATGGAATCGCGGATCGATGTGCCGCATGACGAGGTCCGCGAGTCTTTGTGATTTGACGGCGGACGTGGATTTACGCTACTTCCAGCCATGCGCTTTGCCGATCGTCTCCAAAAACGGATTGAAGTTACGGGTTCTCGACTTTGTGTCGGGCTCGATCCACGGCCGGGAGAAGGTGGAGCGGCGGCGGCGAGGGATTTCCTCAAGCAAGTGATCGAGGAAACCACGAATTGGGCCGCGGCATACAAACCAAACATGGCCTACTTTGAGGCGATGGGCATCGAGGGGATTCGGCTGTTAGAAGAACTGCTCGCGGGAATGCCAGAAGACGTACCGGTCATTCTCGATGCGAAGCGAAGCGATATTGGCGAGACTCAAAAGTACTATGCTCAGGGTTATTTCGCGGGCTGGAATGTCGATGCGGTCACGCTCAATCCATTTCTCGGCTATGACTCCATCGAGCCGTTCCTCGACTGGGAGGGGAAGGGGATCTATCTGTTAGCCGTCACGTCCAATCCTGGTTCAGCGGATTTCCAACGCCAGAAACTGGCTGACGGGCGGTCGGTATTTGAGCTGGTCACCGCCCTGGGTGAGCGGGCGAAGGAGGAAGGTCGGGCGACCGATGTCGGATATGTTGTCGGTCTGACGAATGCGGCCGATGTGTTGGAGAGGATTCCTGATGCACCGCTGTTGGTTCCGGGGCTTGGTGCCCAAGGTGGGGATTTGGCTTCGTTGGCCGCAGCGGCCCGCAGCGCTCCGGATGTCATCAATGTTTCCCGTGGCATCCTCTACGCTGGGGATGAGCGCAGTTTCGCCGCGCGGGCGCAAGATTGGGTGGAGAAAATTGCGGCGGCATACGGGAAATAAGCACAAGGTTTTTGATTTTATTTAGCCGATCTCTGCTAAGGTTTTCCAAGTGGCAAAAGATCCGGAGCCGTTACCCATGAATTCGATGCCGACGAGGTATTCAGGCTTGCTGCCACAGAAGGGCTGGCCAGCGAGAAACTTGCGTTTTTTGAGCCATCGGGTGGTACCTGGCATGTTTCAACGAGCCGATGGCGATATCCTTGAACCCGTGCTGGCTGCTCCCGAGCTGGACAAGGTCCGAATCACGTGGATCGGGCACGCATCGTTTTTTCTGCAATTTGCCGGCCATTCGGTGATTGTCGATCCCAACTGGGCGAAATGGCACGGCCCCGTCAAACGCCAGCGCCAACCCGGATTGAACCTCCACGGCGTTCCGGAGGTGGATCTGGTTTTGGTCACGCACGCGCACTTCGATCACCTCCACAAGCCGAGTTTGAAGAGCCTCCAAGCCAGTAAGGGCATCGTGGTTCCGCTGGGTAGCGGTTCGCTTGTGAAGCGCTTGGGATTCCCATCAATCCACGAGATGCGCATTTGGGATGCATTGCAGTTTGGTGCCCTCGAGATCATTCACACGCCGTCGCACCACTGGGGTGCTCGTTTCATCCATGATGTGCATCGGGACTACGGTGGCTACATTGTTCGCGCGTGCGGCAAGAGTGTGTTCCATTGTGGCGATAGCGCCTACTTCGAGGGATTTAAGGAAATCGGCAAGCGCTGCGACATCGACATCGCGCTCATGCCGATCGGGGCATACGAATCACCCAGCGGACGGGATGTGCACATGAACCCGGAAGAGGCTGTCCGTGCCTTTGCAGATCTCGGTGCGAAAGTGCTGATTCCCATGCACTATGGAACTTTTCTGTTAGGAAATGAGCCGCGACACGAGCCGGTCCAGCGGCTTCTCAAGGAGGCCAGCCGCCTTGGCATCTGCGACCAAGTCGTGGTTCCAGAGGAGGGAGTGGGAATCGAGTGGTGATAAAATTTCTCGAGCGCCCGTCGAATTTATGTGTATTTTGTCATCATGAACCGCCGCTTTGCGCTTTTGCTTTTGTTGTTAATTCCGACATTTGCCTCCTGTGAACCACCCAAAACCATGACCGCTGCCGACAAACATGCCGCCAAAATGCCCGAGATCCCCGCAGGGGCCGAGGTTGCTACCCTAGGCGCCGGTTGTTTCTGGTGCATCGAGGCAGCGTATCGGCAGTTGCAAGGTGTCTATTCAGCGACCTCCGGTTACACGGGTGGCACGATTGCCAATCCAACTTACGAACAAATTTGTGATGGCGACTCAGGCCATGCGGAAGTGGTTCAAGTGGTCTTCGACCCCAAGAAAATCACCTACGAGAAAGTACTCGCTTGGTTCTGGGATCTTCATGATCCCACCACGCTCAATCGCCAAGGCAACGATGCGGGCACTCAGTATCGTTCAGCCATTTTCTACCACTCCGATGCTCAAAAGAAGACTGCGGAGGCATCGAAGGCTGCGGCGGGTCCGAATTTCAAGGCTCCTATCGTGACCGAGATCGTCAAGGCCTCGGAATTCTATCCAGCGGAGAATTATCACCAAGACTACTACAACCTCAATAAATCCAAGAACCCTTACTGCCGTTTTGTGATCGAACCCAAGCTCAAAAAGCTCAAGCTCGACCACTGAGCGGCGGAGCAGGCCGATGGTGCGAGGGCGGTCGATGACGAGAGAGGGGGGTGAATCGAGGCTGTCTGGTGGTTGAGCTGATGGTGGTGATGATAACTGCACCTACCGCTTAAACACGGGGTGATTGAGGGAATTGAAAACGTCCGCTTACCTCGAGCCCCAAGTGAGTTGGACGCACTCTGAATGGAAGTGATCAACTCTGACTCTGGCTGGGTAATCCAGATCGACACAAAAACGGGCGAACCGTTTCTGGCTCGCCCGTGGAATGAATGATCAACGATAAGGAGATCAGAAGTCGTAGCCTTCTTCGCCGTGGTCGCTGATGTCAAGACCTGCGGTCTCGGACTCGGGGCTTGGGCGGAGGCCGATCAGAGCCTTAAGAACGAAGGCGATGACCACGGTTGCCACGATCGAGAGCACCAAGGTGATCGCGATGGCGATCAACTGCTGGCCGAGAAGTCCGCCATTGGCCACCAACTTATCAAGGCCATTCTTGGCAGCGTAGGTGTTCACGGAAGTGAGGTTACCATTGACCGAGCTCGTTGCGAGAACGCCTGTCAACACAGCGCCAAGTGTTCCACCGATCGCGTGAACCCCGAAGGTGTCGAGGGCGTCGTCGTATCCCAGCTTGCCTTTGACATACATCACGAAGATGTAAGGGACGATCGCGGCGAGGACACCGATGATCATTGCTCCGGTTGCATCGATGAATCCGCAAGCAGGAGTGACCACGACCAGTCCTGCGACGACACCCGAGCACATGCCCAAGATGGAAGCGTGACCTTTGAGAACCTTTTCAATGATGGCCCAGACGAAGCCGGCCGTTGCAGCTGCCAGAGTTGTGGTCATGAAGGCATTGGCAGAAACTCCATCAGCAGCAAGAGCAGAACCCGCGTTGAATCCGTACCAGCCGACCCAGAGCATTCCGGTACCCACCATGCAAAGCACCATGCTGTGTGGGGACATTTTCTCCTTACCGAACCCAAGGCGCTTGCCGAGGATGATGCAGAGCACCAAGGCGCTCCAACCCGAGGTCATGTGAACTACGGTACCACCTGCGAAGTCGATGGCTTTGACGGCGGCATCGCCATTCCAGACACCGTTCATGAGGCCGGTGACACCCCAGATCATGTGAGCCATTGGGATGTAGACCACGAACATCCAGATGAAGATGAAGGCCATGATGGCAGAGAATTTCATGCGCTCAGCGATGGCACCAATGATGAGCGCCGGGGTGATGATCGCGAACATCAACTGGTACATCGAAAACACGTTTTGTGAAATCCAGTAGCAGTAATCCGTATTTGGCGCGCTGGTCACTCCCTTGAGGAAGAAGAACTCGGTACCACCCAAGAAAGGCGAGTTGAAACTTTTACCGAAGATCAAGCTGTAGCCGACCGCCCACCAGATAACGGTGACCATCCCTGCGCAGCCCAAGCATTGGGCCAAGACGCTGAGGACGTTCTTCTTGCGAACCAAGCCGCCATAGAAGAGAGCCAGTCCTGGAAGCGTCATGAAAAGAACCAACGCGGCGCAGGTCATCATCCAGCCGTTGTGACCTGGTCCCGGAAGACCCGCAACTTTGGAAGTCCATGGGGCATCGGTGGAGCCACCGACACCCACATTGTTGAAATAGCTCTCAAGATCAGCAAGCCGCTGTTCGGTGGTGGCTGCAGGTGGCGTTGCTGCCGCCTCACTTGCAGGCGGCGTTGCCGCAGCGTCTTGCGCCGATGCGATCGGACACATGGGAATGGCGATGAGTGCGATTGCAGCGGCCGCGAGGCCTCGCAGTTTGTTGAGATGTTGACTGGTCATGGTGGTCAGGGTTGATCGAGTATTTAGTTGGTTCGTCGCAGTGATTCCTAATCAAAGAGACTCGCCGTCACAAAGAAGCAATTACCGTGCCAAGATGAGCAAAACCCATTTTTTATTTTGAGTGCCCCGCAAACAGAAGGAATTTCCAACGTTCAAGCTGACAGCGTGGCTGAAACCTCTTTTGTAAGCGCTATAAAAATGCGAAATCCACCCTAAAAAGCTGGACAACTCCTTCAGACATGTTAAACATAACCCACGGGAAGTTCTAAGCTTAGGTGAAAACTGAGCTGATGATTGTCCCAACTCGCTCCGAACTGGTCGTAAACCTCGACAAAGTGAGGATGCAAGCAGCAACCGAAAACCAACACAACACAATGCAAAACTACTGCAAAACCATTGGCGCCTTGGCCGCTGTCTCCGCCCTCGTGGCTGGCATCGCTCAGGCTGAAGTCGAATACACACTCCACACTGGCTACTCCAACGAGTATCTTTTCCGTGGTGTTAACCAAGGTAACAACCTGATCGAAACTGGCCTTGACGCTGCCACCGAAGTGAACGGCATCGCTCTGAGCGCTGGTGCCTGGTACGCAAACTATCAAGCACCACGCTCTCTTGCTGGGCCTTCTGTTACCCACAATGCTAACGAGCTTGATTTGTATGTAAGCGCTTCGAAGGACCTTGGCTTTGCGACCGCTAGCCTCGGTTACATTTATTATCAAAACAGCTTTGATCAACTCACTGAGGGTTCCCTTGGCAAAGCAGCAGACGCCCAAGAAGTCTCTATCGGCCTCTCGCGTGATCTTGGCTTCGCCAATGCATCGTTGACCTACTTCGGCCAGATCGAAGGTGATAGCAATGGCTATTCGGAGCTTGCTCTTACTCGCGGTATCGAGCTTAGCCCATGCTTGAACCTCAACCTTGCAGCCAACCTTGGCTACCTTGCTGACAAAGGCCAAGCAACAGCGTTGACACTCAAGGCTTCGCTCGACTATGGCTTTGCAGAACACGCCAAGCTTTCTCCATTCATCGCTCAGTCGTTTTCGCTTAGCGACGACCGCGACACCGTGTACTTCGGTTCTGAGAACGAAACCGTCGTTGGTTCGATGATCAGCGTTGGCTTCTGAGCCAATTCGAGGTCATTTGACTTAAACTTATTCCAAGGGGTGGTTGTGAAAGCAACCGCCCCTTTTTGTGTTTTGTCGGGGGTGGTGAAATTGGAGGCGAGCATCCATAGCTGCTAAATCGGCGGGGCCGGTGGCCAAGAATGTGCAAATCCAAGCCTCGACGGGAACGAGGCTGTCGAATCGGGCGATTTCGATTCAAATGCCAGCGGAGGATCGCTTTGCGCCAGAAACACTTCGATCAGCAAGGTCTGGTGAACTTGCAGGAAACAATCTGGGATTTTACAGCGATCGGCCCAATGCGAGCCGCTGGGATGCGGAGTCGCGCGTTTACCCCCACCATCGGTGCAATGAACGTTTCCTGCCAGTGATTCCCTTCGAGGATGGGTCCCGCTGCGTGGCGGGTGCATCGCGCCGGCGAGGCGATCGAACTCATTTCTCAGAAATGAATGGCGTGGCCCTCTGAAGCGAGGGTCGCCTCGTGGATCACCTCGGACATCGTTGGATGGGCGTGGATGGTCGAGTGGATTTCGGTCGCCGTCAGTTCTTGGTCGAGGGCGAGGCCCATTTCCGCGATGAGTTCGGTTGCATTATCACCGATGATGTGAGCCCCGAGCAGCTCGCCGTGTTTTTTGCCGTAGAGCAGCTTCGCGAATCCGTCGGGTTCGCCCGAGGCGATCGCCTTGCCGATGGCGACAAATGGGATCTTGCCGACTGTGTATTCGATTCCTTCCGCCTTGAGTGCGCGCTCGGTCTTGCCGACCGAAGCCACTTGCGGGTGGCAGTAGGTGCAGCCTGGGAAATTGGTGACCTTCCGTGGCTTGTAGCCTGGAACGTAGAGGCCTTCGACCGCTTGAACCGCCTCAAAGGATGCCACGTGGGCCAGCCATGGTGGGCCATTCACATCGCCGACCGCGTAAACGCCTGGGATCGATGTCTCGTAGCGATCGCCGACGACAATGTAGCCGCGGTCATCGAGTTTCGGTTGTTGTCCGCCGGGAAGTACCGGGTGGATGCCGATTGCGACGATGCAGACCGGCGCGGTGAGCGTGCCGTTTTCCTTCGGGCCCTCGACCGTGAGTTCGACGTGAGTGCCCTTGTCCGCCATTGCGGTGATTTTGGTGTTGGTGAGGCAGCGAATGCCCTGTTTGATGAGCGATTTTTCCAATGCGTCACCGACTTCATCGTCTTCGACTGGAAGAATCCGAGGTGCCATTTCGATCAGCGTCACCTTGGTGCCGAATGCGTTGTAAATGTAGGCGAATTCCACCCCGATGGCGCCCGCGCCGATGATGAGCAGTTCCTTGGGTTGTTCGGGAAGGACCATGGCTTCCTTCGATCCGATGACCGATTTGCCGTTGAATGGCAGTGGCGGGAGGCCTCGGGTTTTGCAACCGGTTGCCACGAGAATGTCCTTGGTTTCGAGCACTTGGCTGCTGCCATCGGTCGCCTTCACGCCGACTTTTCCGGTGCCTTCGATGGAGCCGAATCCGCGGACGTAGTCGATGCCATTCTTTTTCAGGAGGAACTCGATGCCACCTGCGAGGCGATCGGCGACCTTGCGTGAGCGGCCGATGACGGCGGACCAGTCGTAAGAAAGCCCTTCGATTTTCAGGCCAAACTCAGCCGCCTTGTGGGTGAGCATGTGGTAGACCTCTGCATTTTTCAGCAGCGACTTCGTGGGGATGCAGCCCCAGTTGAGGCAGGTGCCACCTGCACGATCTGCTTCGACGCAGGCGACTTTTTTTCCGAGTTGAGCTGCGCGGATTGCGGCGACGTAGCCGGCAGGGCCGCCACCAATGACAATGAGATCGTAAGCCATAAGATTGTGTTGTTCGTGAACGCTGGGGAAACTGGCTTCTTGCGAGCCGATTGTCAAAGATGGAAAGGCAGAAACGACCGTTCAATTGCGATCGAATCTGCCTCAGAAACTGCCTTAAAGCCGACGTTCGCGGATTTCGGTGGTGATCTGAGCGGTGAACTCCTCAAGCGTCTTGGTTTCGAGTTCCTCGTGGTCGCGGTGGCGGATCGAGACAGTGCCTTCTTCCACTTCCTTCGCACCAAGGACGATCATGTAGGGAACTCGGTCGAGGCGGGCGAGACGGATCTTCGCGCCAATTTTATCGTTGGTTCGGTCGACCGAAACGCGGACGCCGAGGTCGGCGAGGAGTGCAGCGGTGCTTTCGGCGGCCTCGAGGGTTTTTTCTGAAATGGGAATCACGCGGACTTGTTCCGGAGCCAGCCATGCGGGGAATTTCCCCTCGAAGTGTTCGATGAGCAGACCCGTGAAGCGCTCGAGCGATCCGAAGGGTGCGCGATGAATCATCACCGGCGTGTGCGGTTGGTTGTCTGCGCCGACGTAGGTCAGGCCGAAACGCACCGGCAGGTTGTAGTCGACCTGCACCGTGCCCAGTTGCCAATCGCGGCCAATCACATCCTTGACGACAAAGTCGATTTTCGGGCCGTAGAACGCCGCTTCGCCAAGTTCCTCGGTGTATTCCACGCCGAGGGTTTGCACGGCTTGCCGGAGTGCGGCTTCGGCTTTATCCCAGTTTTCGGCGGAGCCGACGTACTTGTCCGACGCAGGATCGCGGAGAGAGAGTCGGACGCGGTAGTTCTCCATGCCGAGGGTGCCGAGGACTTTTTTGACGAGGTCGAGGCATCCGGTGACTTCTGCTGCGACTTGGTCGGGCGTGCAGAACAAATGGGCATCGTCTTGGGTGAAGCCGCGGACGCGCGTCATGCCGCCGAGTTCGCCGGATTGCTCCCAACGGTAA
Source organism: Akkermansiaceae bacterium (assembly GCA_026461385.1). Lineage (GTDB taxonomy): Bacteria > Verrucomicrobiota > Verrucomicrobiia > Verrucomicrobiales > Akkermansiaceae > Luteolibacter. Next base: position 10,832 of record JAPJNB010000175.1, on the reverse strand, counting down.
ACGGTGCCGAACTCCGCAAGCCGGACGGGCAAGTCGCGGTAAGAGTGGTGGTCGCTCGCATAGATTTTGATGTGGTGCGGGCAATTCATCGGCTTGAGCAGGTAGCCCTCGTACTCGCCTTTCTCCAAGCCGTTGAGGAGCTGCGAACATGAAGCGTCCTCATCCGCGAGTTTTTCTAACACATCCCGCTCGGCGATGGCGGGGTACTGGCTTTCCTGGTAGTAGGGGAAATGGCCAGAGGTCCGGTAGAGGTCGAGCTTACCGATGTGTGGCGTGAAGACTTGGGAGTAGCCTTGTTTGTCGAGTTCTTGAGTGATGAAGTCCTGAAGTGAGCGACGGACCAATGCGCCCTTGGGCTTCCAAAGGATCAAGCCTTGGCCAACGGCTTCGTCGATGTGGAACAGTCCGAGCTCCTTGCCGAGGCGGCGGTGATCGCGTTTTTTCGCCTCCTCGAGGCGGGTGAGATGCTCTAACAGCTCCGTCGAGTTCTTGAAGCATGTGCCGTAAATCCGTTGGAGTGATTGGCGATCTTTGTCGCCTTTGTAGTAGGAACTCGCGACGCTCATCACCTTGAAGGCCTTGCAATTTCCCGTCCGACCGACGTGAGGGCCGGCGCAAAGATCCCAGAAGTCGCCATTTTTGAAGATCGAGATTTCTTCGCCTTCTGGGATGTCATGGAGGAGATCCACCTTGAAGATGCTTTCGATTTCTCGGTCGGCGACGGCGCCAAGGCGACCGGCTTTGGCGAGGCTGAGGGCTTCGTCGCGTGAGACCGTGAAGCGCTCGAAGGAATCGTTGTCCTTCACCACCTTTTTCATTTCCTCCTCGATGCGTGGGAAATCCTCCGGTGAGATCCGGTGTTTGAGATCCATGTCGTAGTAGAATCCATTTTCGACGGGCGGGCCTGCGGCGAGTTGGACGTCTGGCCAGATCCGGCAAATCGCAGTGGCGAGGACGTGGGCACACGAGTGGCGGAGTCGCTCCAGATCGGTCATCTGGTTGCGTTCGTCGAGAGTCTTGCGTTCGGACATGTTAGAAGAGGTTGGTGGTTCGGAAAAGGTGGATAGAGGTTTCGGTGGGCTTTGATGGCTAGCGAGCGCCTTGGGTGGCGGCGATCTAGCGATCCATGAGCGCAAATTTCAGTTCGGCTTCAGAGACGACCTCGCCATTGACGAGGCAGCGGCAGCGCGTTTGGCCGATCGAGCCGCGGGTTTTGATGATTTCGCTTTCGATGAAAAGGGTGTCGCCTGGGAGCACGGGGCGGCGCCATTTCACGTTGTCGGCGCTCATGAAGTAACCGATTTTCCCGCTGTTTTCCGGCTTGCGGAGCATCAAGACTGAGGAGACTTGTGCCATGGCTTCGAGCTGCAAGACGCCGGGCATGATCGGGTGACCTGGGAAATGGCCGGCGAAGTAAGGCTCGTTGATCGTCACGTTTTTGACCGCGGTGCATTTGCTATCGCCAAGGCAGTCGACCACGCGGTCGATCATGAGGAAAGGATAGCGGTGCGGCAGGATCTTCAGCACTTCGTGGATATCGAGCACGCTCTCGCCATCTGGGATTTTGACGGCGGAGGGCACCATCGAGCGCATTTTGGCGTACTCCGCCTTGAGCAAAGCAGCCATTTGCGTGTTTGGCCCGTGGCCAGGTTTCACCGCGATCACATGTCCGTAAATGCGAATGCCGGACAGCATCAAGTCGCCGATCAGATCGAGCGCTTTGTGGCGGGCGAATTCGTTGCTGAAGCGCATCGGCTCCTTGGACATGATTTCATTGCCGCGGATCACCACGGCGCTTTCGAGCGAGCCGCCTTTGATGAGGCCTTTGTCGAGCAGTGGCTTTACGTCCTCGTAGTAAACGAAAGTCCGCGCGGCGCAGATTTCCTTCTCGTAAGTCGTTGGCGTGACTTCGGTGGAGAAATACTGGGTGAAGCGGCCTTCGGGGCCCACGTTGGTCACCGACACCTTGAACGTCTTGCAAGGGACGATGGTGATGAGCGTGCCATCGCCGGTTTCCAAGTGGATCGGCTCGCGGATTTCCCACACCTTGCGTGGCGCGGATTGAGCGACTAGCCCGACTTTTTTAATGAGTTCTGCAAAGGGGCGGGACGAGCCGTCGCCGATCGGTGGTTCGTTCGCGTCCATTTCGATCAGTGCGTTGTCAACGCCCATGCCGACGAGGGCGGAAATCACGTGTTCGACCGTGTGAACCTTTACCGAACCCTCAGCCAGCGTGGTCGCGCGCTCGACGGTTTGTACCTTATCGACGTCGGCATTGATGAACGGTTGGTCGGGTAAATCGATGCGGCGGAATTTGAATCCATGGCCCTCGGGCGCGGGTTTGAGAGTGAGCGTGACCTTTTGCCCCGTGTGGAGCGAGGTGCCTTCCAGAGTGGCTGGGCCAGCGAGGGTGTGTTGAACGGCGGCGGACATGAAGACGCAGGTTTGAGTCTTATCGGGCAACTATCAAGCCAGAATGGTGCATCTGGGTGCAATGACTTCTCGCGGCAGGGGCGTAATGCGATGATGCGTGGGGATTTAGAACAAACTCGACTGAGGGTCCTCGGGCCGGTTGGCAGGGACGGGTGCGCCGATTTTCTCGTAGGCAGCGGGCAGGGCGATGCGTCCGCGCGGGGTCCTCATGAGGAATCCTTGCATGATGAGGAAAGGCTCATGGACCTCCTCGAGCGTCGCGGCATCTTCTCCGACCGCGACGGCCATCGAGTTCAGGCCGACCGGGCCGCCCCCGAACTTGTAGATGAGGACTTCGAGCAGACGTTTGTCCATTTCATCGAGCCCTTGCGAGTCGATTTCGATCATGGCCAGTGCGGCGTCGGCGATCTTTTGGTCGATGAAACCCTCGCCGCGCACTTGGGCGAAATCTCTTACCCAGCGGAGTAGGGCGTTGGCCACGCGTGGTGTGCCGCGTGAGCGGGAGGCGACTTCTAGCGCGCCCTCGTGCTCGATTGGAACGTCGAGCAAGCCGGCCGAGCGTTCGATGATCATCGCAAGCTCCTCGTGGGTGTAATAGTCGAGGCGGTTGGCGAGGCCGAAGCGTGAGCGGAGTGGCGCGGTCAGCATGCCCGAGCGCGTGGTCGCGCCGACAAGCGTGAAGCGGGGCAAATTGATCTGGATCGATCGAGCGGACGGGCCCGAGTCGATGATGATGTCCAGGCGGAAGTCTTCCATGGCCGGATAGAGGTACTCCTCGATGGCGGGGTGGAGGCGGTGGATTTCATCGATGAACAGGATGTCGCCCTTTTGGATATTGGTTAGAATTCCCGCGAGGTCGCCGGCTTTTTCGATTTGAGGCCCTGAGGTCGTGTGGAGTTGGGATCCTGCGGCGTGGGCGATGAGGTTTGCTAGAGTGGTTTTCCCCAATCCGGGCGGGCCGGAGAGTAGAACGTGGTCGAGTACGTCGCCCCGTTGCTTGGCCGCCTCGAGCATCAGGAGAATCCGCTCCTTTACTTTTTCCTGACCGATGAACTCGGAAAATGCGGGAGGGCGGAGCGAGACGTCGAAAGAAGTCTGCGGCGCGGCGGTGGTTTGTTGGTAGAAATTTTCAGACATCACGCGTGGGCGGGAGATTTGAATGCAGCAGGAGCGTTGAGTGAAGCGCGGATTTTTGGTGCTGCCAACATGGGTGGGTGAGGATGGGGCTCAGGATTTGGACGATGCCATGAAGATCAGCAATGGGACGAGCAGTGCGGCATCCGCCAGCACGCGGAGTGAGCTCGTCGACCATTTTGAACGGGTCCGGTTTAGGATTTGGAGGAGGGCTGCGCCCGTGAGGATCGCGTAGAAGAAGGGGCGGGTGGTTAGATCGGGGTCGCGCAGCGCGAAAACCAAGGAAGCGCCACCTAACAGCGTCAATGGCAAGGTGAGTGCGAGCTCGTCTGAGGCCTTGATTTCGATGTCGTTGCTTTGGTTGGCATGTTCCCAGAGGTCGATGGCCGAAATGTTCAAGATGCAGAGGACGGCGAAGCAAATCATCTCGGGCGAGCGAAGCAGGGCTCCTTTTTCGAATCCGGTGTACGCGTGAGCCAGCATCGCGGTGCCGTAGGCGAAGGTAAGGCCCGCCACGACATTTTTCGCGTAAGGGATTTCGGGAGATTCGGCATGGGAGAGTATGGAAAGTGTGAAGAAGCCGCCGACCATGATGGCTCCGATGAAGGCGTATTCGTAGATGGTCATGGGAAGCCCCTCGAGGATCATGACCGATGCGATTCCGGCAGCGGCCAATGCCAAGGTGAGGAACGTGCGGCTGTGTTTGCGGTGGAAGTCGTGGCGAGCCTTCGATCGAGCGCGATGGCCTCCCATGGAGACATCCAAGAGGCGATCCATCACATAGATCAGCCAGACCACGAGGGCGAGGGATGCGTAAGCCACCCAAGGGAGGTAATTCACCCGCCACGTTTTGGCGAACATGTATAACCAAGCAACGGCCACGAGCGGAGCATCGAGGCTCAGTAGGTTGGGGATGAGCCAGATTGGCTTGTGGCGTTCGGACTGCACGGCGTTGCAAGTTTCGGTGAGCGGTGGATCAAACGCAAGTGCGCATTGAGCTTCGGAGAGGTGAGAGCCAGTGGGGGAATGAACCCGAAACCGTTCATTGGAGCGATCTGGCGCGCATTGAAACCACCGAGAAATTTCGATCAATCCGCGCTTCCCAAGCCGAGGAGATCGATCAAGCGTTGGAGGTCATCGTCGCCGTAGTATTCGATTTCGATTTTACCTTTTTTCGAAGAATGCTGGATGGCGACGTGGGTGGCGAGGTGCTCGCGTAGGCGGTTGGTGATGGCGCGGATGTGGATGTCGATTTCGCGCGCTGCGGCGGGTTTCTTCGGGTTTGGGGTGTCGGTGTGATCTCCGGTTAGAAACGACTGTGCCAGTTTCTCGGTCGCGCGAACCGTGAGTTGGCGGCGGATGATCTGCTCCGAGATGAGCAGTTGTGCGTCGAGGTCTTTGACGGCGAGTATCGCCTTGGCGTGGCCGACGGTGAGGCGTGCTTGGGCGACGAGCATTTGCACATCGAGATGCAGTCCGAGCAGTCGCATGGCGTTGGCGACGCTGGCACGGGATTTGCCGACGCGCGTGGCGATGTCATCTTGTTTGAGAGCGAATTCTTCGGCGAGTCTGACGTAGCCGGCGGCCTCTTCCATCGGGTTGAGGTCCTCGCGTTGGAGGTTCTCGATGAGTGCCATTTCAAGCACGTCGCGGTCGGAGGCTTCGCGCTCGATGACGGGAACGGTGGTTAGGCCGAGTTTGCGCGATGCTCTCCAGCGGCGTTCTCCGGCGATGAGCTCGAGCTTTCCGTCCACCGCGCGGACGATCAGCGGTTGGATGATGCCGTGCTGGCGGATCGACTCCATGAGGTCGTCGAGCGGGGCCTCGACGAACTGGTGGCGGGGCTGAAGAGGGCTGGGGACCACTTGGTCGAGTGGGACATCGCGGACGCGCTTGAAGTCCTCTGGCGCGAGCGGTGTTTCCATCGCTGAGGGTGCCACACTTTTCTTGATGAGTGCGCCGAGTCCTTTTCCGAGTGCTTGTTTCGCCATGGGGGTGGGAGCATGAGGCAAAGTGGGGGAGAAATCCAAGCGGAATTCGGCCAAGCTTGACGAGAGGGGTGGCAGAGGGCATCCATGCGGTGTGAAATCATTGCTTTTCCAGCCTTTATTTAGTGCAACTTTGCTTGTGGGGTTTTCCCCATTGGCTTCAGGCAATCCCCCGCCTTTGGCACCGCTCCCGGCGATTCCAAAGGAAGCATCTCCTGCGTCTGCGGCCCCTTCAGAGGTCGTAGCGTCTGCGGTCGCGGCGGTGGGCAAGCTCGGAGATGAAGTGGTGATGGGTCGGTACCAAGTTGCGGTTGAGCGGATGAATCCGCTTTGGAAAGAACGCACAGCAAACCGAATGGGCGGGATGAAAGAGCTCGAAAAACAACTTGCTGGCGTGTCGCGTCAGATGCTGCAGCAAGGGGTGAGCATGATTTCGTTTAAGCCGCAAGGGCAGCCGAGGTCATACGAGGTTGGGCCGGGTAAAAGAATCGACCGAGTGAATGGCGGAGAAGTGGAGAGCTTGGTGTTTACCAAATGGTTGGTGTTGATTCCGACGGAGACCAAGTTCCGCATCATCCGCCCGGGGGATCCGAAGCCGCTGGTGATCGACAGCACGGGCTTTCAGGTGGCCATTTCCGATAAGGGCAAGAACGACTGGACTTTCATTGACGGCGCAGGTCTAACCGTGAACGATTTGCGGAGCTTGTTCGGCACCTTGCCGAATGACCTCCAGCTTCCCGTTTTGCAAAAGCGCGAATCTCGTTAGGATCCCCACCATGGCAGTAAAAAAGAAGGTCGAATCGGCGGAAAAAATCTTACATCGCAAGATGCTCGCTCTATGGGAGCGCAGCCAAAGTCCGTATTGTGAGGTTAGAGGATCTGCGATTCATGGTCGCGGGGTTTACGCGACGTGTTTTATTCCGAAGGAAACGAAGATCATCGAGTACGTTGGCGAGTTGATCGACAAGGCAGAAAGCGAGTCGCGCGGAATTTCGCAGCATGAGAAGTCATTGGAGACGGGGGACGCCGCGGTCTATATTTTCACCTTGTCGAAAAAGTATGACATCGACGGAAATGTCCCTTGGAATACCGCTCGGCTGATCAACCATTCATGCAGTCCGAACTGTGAGGCGTGGATCCATGGGAAGAAAATTTTCATTCATTCGACCACTGACATTGAGGTGGGTGAAGAATTAACCTTTGACTATGGATTTGATGTGGATTGTTACGAAGATCATCCCTGTTTGTGTGGCAAGGATGGATGCGTGGGCTACATCGTGGGCCGTGCGCAATGGCCGGAACTTCAGGCTCGATTGCAGAAGGAATCTTGAGCAGTTCGCTCCGTTAGAGCAGGTGGCTCACCCGTGCATTAACTTCAGGCCCCACCAGACCAGTGACCCAGTGGCTACGAGGAGAAGCATGGAAAGGGTGAGGCTGCGGCTTTGGTCGCGCCTTACATTGGCGACGGCACCACGAGAAACGAGTTCATCATGGAGCTTGCGTCGGCGGCGGTCCGCAATCTCTGGGTGAGGTGGCATGGTGGACTCGCGCTCTTTTCGCTCTTCCGCAAGTTTCTTCGGCAATTCCGCGATTTCCCGCTCCATTTGGAGGAGGCGTTGTTCGGTCTCACGAAGTTGCGTGAGTTCCAAGTCCTCTTTGAGAATGGCATTGCGGCTCATGGCGAGTGGGGCCGAGGGTTATTTGCAGAGATAAACGAGCAGTGCCAATCCTCCAATCACGACGATCGGCAGATTGAAGGCGAAGCCATTGCGAAGGTTGGTCATGAACTCCGAGTTGCCCAAACCGCGATTTGCGCCGCGGCTGCGTTTGGAGGCGCGACCAAAAATGGCACCGCTTTGCGTCCCCTCGAAATGGGTGGCCGCTTGGTCATACTCGTCGGCACCCATGTCCAGAGTCATAAAAGATTTTTCAAGCTTCTCGGCTTGGTTTTCACGGGTCCAGCTCTCAGGGTTGATTTTTTGGATCTTGTCGAGATGACTCGCGAAACAGGCCCGGCATTCCTCCAGATCATTCGCCTCTTGGCGGATTTCAAACAAGCCGCGATCCATCAGCGTGAGGGCCGACGTTAGCTTTTCGGTGAATTCAACCTGCTGGGAAAGGAAAGCGTGCTTGCGCTCGGTGAACGCCTCAAGCTCCCGTTTTTTTCGCTCAAGCTCCTCGCGTTGGAGCTGGATTCGGTCGAGATCCTCTTGGGCCGCGCGAAGCTTGCGGTCGTAGTCGTCTTCGCGGCTTGAGCCCGCATTCGACGGCATTTCCATCTGTGTGGAGCGGATCTTGATGTGGTGAGTGTGTTCTCCAAGTGCAGACATAAGACTGGAACGGGTTAAACGATGTAAGTCCGATAGCCTAAATTTTCACAGAGGGCGAGCTAAATATTCAACATTTCCTAACTAATCGTGGGGTCCCCTTCAAGGGTTGGGTTCAAATGTAGAACATGGGGTCGCCCGGTTTGGTGGCGAGATGGTCCAGGGTGATTTGGTCTAGTGAGTTTTGGAAGCTGTTGGAGACTTGTTCCCATGCCAGTCGTACGGCGGCGCCTGAGTCACCATCGCGGGTGACCGAGCACTGCAGCAGCGAGGGATCCACCGCCTCGACGACTTGGCGAAGCGAGATTTGGTCCGCGCGGCGGGCGAGCAGATAGCCACCGGCCTTGCCTCGGCGGCTTTCGATGAGGCCGGCTCGCCTGAGGTCATTGAGAATTTGCACAAGAAAGTTCGCAGACACTGCTTCGCGTTGCGCTAGGTCCTCAAGCCGTGTAAGAGTTCGCCCGTCATGGTATTTCGCCAGTTGGGCCAGCGCTCGGCAGGCGTATTCCAATTTCTGTGAAATCTTCATGAACGAATCAGACCACATCGGAACTCACACGGCGAGCAAGAATCTAGCGGCACGATACGACGGCGGGCTTGGCGACCTCGAAAGCACATGGCAAACGCTACGAAGTGAGGCGGAGCGAGTCGCTGCTGAAGAGTTGACGTTGCAGCATCTCGTTCATGATGTGATCTTGTCGCGTGGCTCGCTCGCGGCCGCTCTGGGGGCTCGTTTGGCGCGGCGTTTGGCGCGTGAGGACATGCCTCGTGCGAGCATGGAGCCGTTGCTCACCGGGGTTTTTGAGCAGCACTCGCACATCGTCCATGAGGCAGCCCGTGATTTGGCTGCCATGTTCGAGCGCGATCCCGCTTGTTTCTCGCCACTCGAACCGGTGCTGTTTTTTAAAGGGTTTCTCGCTCTAACGACTTACCGGGTTTCCCATCAGCTCTGGCTCGATGGTCGGCGCTGGTTGGCGCTGTATTTCCAAAGCCTCGCCAGTGAGGCGTTTGCGGTGGACATCCATCCCGCAGCGCGGATCGGCTCTGGCATCTTGCTCGATCATGCAACGTCATTTGTCGTTGGGGAGACCGCGATCATCGAGGACGATGTCTCGATTCTGCATGAGGTCACGCTCGGGGGTACTGGCAAAGCGGGCGGTGACCGGCATCCGATCATTCGGTCGGGAGTGCTTATTGGTGCGGGCGCCAAGATTCTTGGAAGGGTGGAAATTGGTACGGGCGCCAAGGTAGGCGCAGGAAGCGTTGTGCTCAATGACGTTGCCGCTCACAAAACCGTGGCTGGTGTGCCGGCGGTGGTCGTGGGGGTCTCGAGTGAAGCGAACCCCGCAATCGAGATGAATCAGCGACTCGATTGCAGCTATGATATTTAACTGAATTGCTTCTGTTAGAATTATTTTCTAAGTTCGTTTAGATAATAGCGATAGGTGAAATCGGTGGATTTGAAATCTACTACTGAAATATCTTGGCGGCTGCGATGAATCTGCTATGATGTATCGGCTTGATTCCCCCTTGTAAAAACCTCTCGTTGGTCGTCGCTAAATTTTCCCGCCGCGTGGTGGGGAGCTTGCGATCCACTTTGGATTCTTGGGATTGGTTGAGCTTTCTGATCGTTGAAAATTCCGTGGTTCTCGGCGATTCGGAAATGCGAATGATTCATCCTCTAACCGTGGTCCAGAATTAATGAAACGATATGACTACGCAGTGATTGGTGGCGGAATTGTCGGTCTATCAACGGCCTATCATCTTGGGAAATCATTTCCCAAAGCGCGAATATTATTGTTAGAGAAAGAGGGCGGTCCGGCCATGCACCAGACGGGTAGGAACTCGGGAGTGATCCATTCTGGAATTTACTACAAGCCTGGTAGTTTCAAGGCGAAATTTGCAATGTCGGGAGCGACGAGCATGGTGGCATTCTGTAAGGAACACGGAATCCCTCACGCGGTTTGTGGAAAAATCATTGTCGCGACCAAACAGAGCGAACTCGTGCTTTTAGAAAACCTCTATCAGCGTGGAATTGAAAATGGTTGCCCGGTTGAAAAAATGTCAGCCGAGCGTGTGCGCGAGATTGAACCGCATGTTCAATGCGTGGCCGGGGTTCGCGTTCTTTCGACGGGCATCACCAGTTATCTCGAGGTGGCGAAAACGTATCTTGAGTTGATCCAACGTGACGGAGGGGTAGTGAAATTTGGGGCGAGGGTGATCGATATTACCTCCCACCGAGATTTCAGAATCATCAGCACGCCGGAGAAGGCATTTGCGGCCAAGGTGGTGATCAATTGCGCCGGGCTTCACAGCGATCGGGTCGCGCAGATGGCGGGTGCGGACCCCGGTGCGCGCATCGTGCCATTCCGAGGAGAATATTTCGAGTTGGTGCCTGAGAGGCGGCATCTCGTGAAGACTCTCATCTATCCAGTGCCCAATCCCAATTTCCCATTTCTTGGGGTTCATTTCACGAGGATGATTGATGGGTCAGTCCATGCAGGGCCGAATGCCGTGCTTGCGCTGAAGCGTGAGGGCTATGCCAAAACGGATTTCAATCTTCGCGATGTCTATGAAACCCTTGCATACAAGGGGTTTTGGAAGCTTGCTGGCAAAAATCTAGAAGAAGGGCTTCGGGAGATTCGGCGGTCATTTTCAAAGGCCGCATTTGTTCAAAGCCTGCAACGGATGATTCCCGAGATCGCGGCGGAGGATCTTGTGCCCTGCAAGTCAGGTGTTAGAGCTCAAGCACTTTGGGAGGATGGCTCGCTTGTCGATGACTTTCTCATCGTGAAGCAGAATGGTGACCTTCATGTTTGCAATGCTCCATCACCTGCGGCGACGGCATCGATTGAAATCGGTAAATCACTCGTTAGAAAAATTACACAAAGTACTCAATTATCATGAAAGTCATTGTCACAGGAACAGAGGGTTATCTCGGTGCATTGCT